>JAHEJT010000254.1 GCA_024638765.1 Verrucomicrobiales bacterium | reverse complement strand
ATCTTCAGATTGCGCCAGCGCACTTCGTAAGGCCCGGTGCCCTTTTTGATGCCGTGCACCTGGAGCCCGATGAATCCCTCGGGATGGGTCTTGAAAATTTCGGGATGCCGCAAGACCGCGACCTGTTCCCCGTTGATCCACGTCCGGATGCTGGGACCACGCGCCACGACCCGGAACTGGTTCCATTCGTCGTTTTTCATGTGCTCGTGCGCATGCGCTTTGTCCTGAGGTTCCGGCGAGAGCCAGCCCAGACCGGTGGCTTCTCCATAGACGTATCCCGCTTGCCCGGGGCTCGATTCGATCTCGACCTGGGGTCCGTTGACCCGGCCCTTCACCTCGTGCTTGCCTTCCCCGTCTTTCTTCTTGGTCTGGGAACGAATCTGCACCCCGGAATTCAAACCGGTGTCGACCTTAACCTCAAACTGCAGTTCGAAGTCGCCATAAGCCTTGTCCGTGCAGAGGAACGAGTTGGGACTGCCCTCCATGGTCTTCCCAATGATGACCCCGTTGTCGACGCGGTAAGTCGCCGTCCCGTTTTTCTGGGTCCAGCCGGTGAGATCCTTGCCGTTGAAGAGTTTCGCAAAGGGCGCTTTCTGGCCTTTGCCTTTGCCACCGGCCTTATCGGCGGCGAGAGCATCCCCCGGCGCCAGGGCCAGGGCGAGAGAAAGGACGAGGAGAAATGAGATCGCGTTGTGTGGGAATTTCCTATTCATGGCCCTCCATTTTTCAGGGGAATAAGCGATCTGTAAAGCAATGCTTCAAGAAATAGCTCTTCCGTTCCGGGCGATTTTCTCACTGGACCTCGACCGACGCAACACGCCAGACTGATTGCTTCCCAATTTAGGCCCCCAATCAATCACGATGAATCCCACGTCCCGCTTTCACTTGCCTCGCCTTCTCTGCACGGCCGTCCTCGGCGCAATGCTGCTCTCACTGACCGCTGGCTCCGCCCCGGCCCAGAGCCCGGATTACGGCGGGCCGGAAAAGCAGATGGAGGAGCTTTTCGAGTCCTTTAAGAACAAAAACGCGCCCGATGTGATGCGCGAACTCCTGAGCCGCAACCCCTTTGCAAAGGAAGAAGCCATCACCCAGGGTACCGATACCGTCCGCAAGCTGACCGAACAACTGCGCCTCTACCTGGATTACGAACACATCGCCACTGAAGAAGTCACTTCCCGCTATGTGCTTACCACTTACGTCGCCCATTTCGAACGTCAGCCGGTGCTCGTCCATGGACGGTTTTATAATATGGCAGAAAACACCTGGGTGATCGCCAGCTGGGATTATTCGGTCGACACGATCAAACTCGCCGGCACCGTCCGCGATGCCCGCGCCCGCGCGCGGGAGAGAGTGAATAGTAAAAAGTAAGTAGTCCCTCCACAGCGCAAACGCCTCACCACTCACCACTATTCACTCGCGCCACCCCCGCGCCTCGATGCGCGCGAACTCTGCCTCGACATCCTTCCCCTCGTAAAACGAAAACCAACCCTTCAGCTCCCGTCTCTCTCCCGGTGGGCAATCCGGAAACTTCGGATCCGAGTGCAGGCAGGGCACCTTGGCATTCCCCCAACCCTTGAACAGCGGATCCCAGGCCATGATCACCCAGCGCGTGCCCTCCGCGTTGCGACACGCGGCGTAAGATCCCTCGAACACCTTGTTCTCGTTCGTCAGCTGCACGAAGCCCGGCATCCCCTTGAGCATCGCGCAATTCTGGACGCGCATGTCCGATAAAATTTCGTCACTCCCGTTCTCCAGCCACAGCTCCATGGCGACATGATCCGATCGGGGCACGATTTTCGCGCCAAATTTCACGCCGTTCGGCAGCTTGCGCGCGATCTCAAAGGTCCCGTCCTCGCCCCGGTTCCACTCCAGCGCCGGCAACTCGACGCCTTTCTCCGTCCACGCTGTCGGCACGTGGGTATGCGCCAGGTAAAGAATTCCATGCTGCCAGCGAATGGCCTCGGGGACGTCGATGACCACGTAATCATAACCCTGGTCCCAGGGCGCGAAGACACTGATCTTGGTCTCGCGCTGCGGGTCGATGGCTCCCTCGAGAAATCCGATGCGCGGGTGCCGCCCGCCGGGATAGGGCAGCACCAGCAGCGGATCGCCCTTCTCGCGCGCCGGCCGCGTGTCGGGTCCAAGGCGGTACTTGGTGAGGGCTTCGTCCACGTCCGCCCATCCCAGGCCCGTGGCGGCCATGATCTCCTCCACGGAAAAGCGGTGATGCCAGACCATGTTTTCCAGCCAGGCGCGCCGGTCTTTCTCATCGCGAGGCGGACGCGCATTTGCCGCCTCTTCTTTTTCGGCAGCACCGCCCGCTCCGAGCAGCCAGCACAGGCCCGCGAGCGCGATCACCGGCCACCACCTTAAAGAAATCGTATTCATGCCTTTTTCACCCTATCGGGTCGCTTTAAGATGGAAAACGATGAAATTGACCGCGCCCCGGCTGCGCTTTCTCCTCACGCTCGCCACCCTGACCGCCGCCGCATTCCAGGCGGATGCCCTCGCCCAGACCGTCACCCTGCGAGGCACCATTGTCGACGCGGAAACCAATCGTCCCCTCCCCGCCCGCCTCATGATCCAATCGGAGGATGGCGAATGGTTTCACGCGCAATCCGTCTCCGGGATCGCGGTCCCCTATGACAAACGTCGCAACGAAAGCGTCGAAGTCCATACCTCCCTGGATGCCGGTCCTTTCGAAGCCGAGCTTCCGCCCGGCAAGTACACTCTCACCGTGGAACGCGGCAAAGAATACCTGACGGCCACACGCACCGTCACCGTGGAAGACGCGCCGCTTGCGATCGAAATCCCCATCCGCCGCTGGATCGACATGTCCGAGTTTGGATGGTTCAGCGGCGAGACCCACGTCCATCGGCCGCTGGCGGATCTGCCCACGCTGATGCTGGCGGAGGATCTGAATGTCGCCCTGCCGCTGACGGCCTGGGTCAGCGCGATGGAAGACACGCCGCTGAGGAACAACCGGAACCCGGACCCAGTCCCGCCGGCCAATCTCATCCGCGTCGACGGGACCCACGTCATCTGGCCGCTGAATACCGAATACGAAATCACGAAAGTAAAAAAACAGCGTCATGTGCTGGGCGCGCTTTTCGTGCTCAATCACCAGGAGCCGCTCGATCTGGCAGCCCCGCCTGTGATTCCAGTAGCGCTGGAAGCGCGCCGGCAATCCGCGCTTCTGGACCTGGACAAACACAACTGGCCCTGGTCACTGATGCTGGTCCCCGCCGTCCAAGTGGATCTCTTTGAACTCACCAACAACCATCTCTGGCGCACCGAATTCCGCTTCACCGATTTTCATGCCGAGTTCGTCCCGGAGTACATGAATATCGAAATGCGAGACGGGAAGTACACCGAGCGCGGCTGGATCGATTTCGGGATGAAGACCTATTACGCACTGTTAAACTCAGGTTTTGATCTCAAACCCAGCGCGGGCACTGCGTCCGGAGTCCACCCGGTGCCCCTGGGGTTCGGACGGGTTTACGTGAAAATTGACGGACCCTTCGAATACGATCGCTGGATCGAAGGACTGCGCGACGGCCACAGCTTCGTAACCACCGGCCCCATGTTATCCGCAGAATTCAATGGCACAGCTCCGGGGGAAACCTTTCGTTTCGAGGAAGGCCGGACGGGGTCTATCCGCATCGCCGGGACCGCACTCGGCGCACAGCCCCTGCGCGGCGTGGAAATCGTCGTCAACGGCGATGTCACCCGGACCATTCCCCCGGCCAACATGAAATCGGACCAGGGCGCCTTCGGAACCTCGTTCGACACGCTGGTAACGCTGGAGGAATCCGGCTGGATCGCGCTGCGGACTTTTGAGGATCGCGAAGACGGACGGGAGCGCTTCGCCCACACCGCGCCCGTGCGCGTGGAGATCGCAGGAAAACCTAGGCGCCCGAAGAAACCGGAAGTCGAATACCTGCTCGGCCGCGTCCAGGAAGAAATCGAACGCAACCGCGAGGTCCTACCTCCCGCCGCGCTCCGTGAGTTCGAAAAAGCCGCGCGCGTTTACGGATCGCTGCTCAAAACGGCGCGGTAATGCCATGTAGGTGCGAGCGTAAGCGAGCACTCCGAGGCCCCGCCGTCTCCTCGCTCACGCTCGCAGCTACTCAAGCGGCGCCGAGCTCTCCCCAATCGAGTTATTTAGTTCCTCATCCGCTTCGTTCCCCCCGCCCATGTCGAATAGGCCGGCGGAACGATCCCACGACAAGCGCTGGACCACGAGCCCGCTCTCGATCCCGCGCAGGACATTGAGATTCGCCAGGGGCGAAACCGTCGAAACTGCGATATCCGGCGCCTCCATCCGCGGCGCCGACTGCGCCGTCGTGACTGACACCGGACGCGTCGGGACGATTTGCACGACTCCCGTGGGCGGCGCAAGGGCACGCTCCCCGGTGCCGAGCGAGACTCCGGAAAGATCCAAGGTCCCAGTCCTTGCTCCACTCTGTGCAATCACGCTCTCCCCGGGCGACACCGGGGCCGGCACGGGCTCAGGCGCGCCGCCCGTGGACTCGAGATCGAACATCACCTCGTAACTCGTCAGCACGCCGCCCGCGCCGTCCAACGCTTCGAGGGTCAGCGTGTGCGCGCCAGCCGCGAGCGCGCCGCCGTTGATAGCATCCAGTCGCGCCGCATCCAGGACGAAGTATCCTTCCGCGTCGAGGTCGGCCAGGATCGACGCGTTGCCGCCGCCATCGATGCGGGCCGCCACATCGGTTGCAAGCCCGGATTGGATGACGCGACCCCCGATCGAGGGATCCGTGGTCAAACCGTCGAGAGGATCGCCCCCGGTATCGTTGATGAGCCCGGCGTGAATCCCCGCTTCCGGGGGGAACACGGTCAGCGCGTTCTGCGCGAAGAAGAAGAGATCGAAAGCGTCGACATCCCCGTCGTCATCCCGGTCGAATCGGGTGTCGAATTCGGGATCGGAATCGTTCTTCAGGTAAGTGCCCGCCAGGAACGCGGTATCGAGGAAGTCCACATCCCGGTCGCCATCCGCGTCGCCGAAATAGACGTGGAAGTCGAAGACATAATCGCCTCCCGGACTGCCGTCGCCGTCGCCGTCGAGAAGTTCTCCGGTGACGCTGCGCACCGCGCCCGAAGGCAAGGCCGCGATGTAATTCCCGTCCGGAAGCGTGCCCCCCGTGAATCCGGGGAAGGTCCAGGTGGCGGTATTCGTAGCCGCATCATATTGTACGCTCATATTTGCCGAGTCGACAATCGCCCCAGTGGTGAGATTGCGCAGGACGAGATCGCCCGCCTCGATCGATGCCGACGCGTCTTCCGTGAATTGCACCGCGACCGTCCGGACCACCGAGCGATACGCCTCGCCGCCGTTAATGATGACTTCTCCCACTTCAGGCACCACCGCGGCGATCAGGAATTCGACGTCGTCGATGGTCGCCTGTGAATCCTCGGCCTCGAACCCGAGCAGGTCGAAATACAGCGTCGTCCGGACGCCCGCGGGCACGTCACTGACGTCGATTTCGACCGTCAGCGGGAAGGTCAAGGTCCCGGTCTCGCCCGAGCCCGCCGCCCCGGGCACGGTCACGCTGGGACCAAAGAACACGGTCCCGTCACTCTGGATGTTGAGCAGCGCATCGGAGTTGCCCAGTCCCAGCGCGGTT
>JAHEJT010000253.1 GCA_024638765.1 Verrucomicrobiales bacterium | reverse complement strand
AAGAATTCTAAAATCCTTAACCACTTGATTGAGCAAGAAGAAAACGACTGAATACTCTCCAAGAAGAAAAACAAAAACGCGGCGATAGCACGTTCACGCTTGACCAACCTCATAGCAGGAAATTGCTTTTTCAGCCCTGTTTTTCTGAGCCTTTCGGGCCCGGGGTTGGAGGGGGTTCAACCCGCTTTCCCTCGCTCTCGCTCAGCAGCGACGGGCCGATGAGCCAGTCCTACACCACGAACGGAGTTATGATCCCGGCGATGGATCGTCCATCGGAGGTGTTCACCAGGCTTTTTCTCCAGGGACAACCCCATGAAGTGGCCCGGGAGAAACAGAAACTGGGCGACGGGCGCAGCATCCTCGACGCGCTCGGCGACCAGCGAAGCCGCCTGCTCCGCACGGCCTCGACCGCCGACCGGGACCGGCTTGACGCCTACTTCGAAGCGGTCCGCCAAGCCGAGAGAGATCTCTCCGAAGCCGGTGCCTGGATTGACCGGCCCAAACCGGAAGTTGACGCCCCGATTCCCGAGGACGTCATCGACAAGGCCGACCTCGTCGGGCGAATCGAGCTGCTGTTCCAACTCGTGCCGCTCATCATCCAGACCGACTCATCGCGAGTCATCAGCATCGTGATTCAGAACCATCACGGCATCCCGCTCGTGAACGGCGTAGCCGCCGAACACCACAATCTTTCGCATCACGGCCGCGATCCCTGGAAGATCGAGCAACTCATGAAGATCGAGCGCGCCATTCTCGGATGTTTCGACGACCTGCTGACTCGCATGAAGACTCACCGTGAAGCAGGCGCGACGCTTCTCGATCACACCGTGACGCTTCTCGGGAGCAACCTCGGGAACGCCGCTTCACACGATCCCCGCAACAATCCCATTATCCTCGCGGGCGGAGGGCTGAATCATGGCGATTACGTGGCCCATGAGCGGGACGACAACACACCACTTTGCAACCTGTTCGTCCGGATGCTCCACGAGATGGAGATCGAAACGGAGGCCTTCGCGACCAGTTCCGGTATACTCCGTTGGTGATATAGCCGCCGGGCTACCGCCACAAGGAGTGTCGATGACTCCCGTGACGCTCGGTTTATTGAGATGATCGATAAACTGTCAGCAAAAGTGTCAGCGCCGAGCATGCGCGAGGAGTGGGGGAGCAGTGGGAGAGGATGCTTGAGGAGTAAGGAAAAACCTGCTTCGATTAACGGTGAATCAAGGGGAAAAACCACCGAATCCAACAGCCGGAGCCATTCTTTTTCCCTTGTTTTTAGGGCGCATGGCGGTGCGAAAGCGGCAACTGTCAGCGAAAGTGTCAGCGGATTTCGGATCGTCCTGAATCGTTTCAGGGACACTCCTCCTTTACTCCTCGCACATGCTCTCTCACTCCTCGGAACCGAGGGGGCGAAAAAGGTTGCCAGTCAACAGCCGGAGTTTGCGGCTCCGAATCCTCGACAGTTCAATGTCAACAGCATGACTTTGAACTGCAAATTGGAGGGATTTGCTCTTCCGGCTTATCCTCATTCCGTCCTGGCGCCCCGAGGTGGCCTGCCCTGGGCGAAGGTGAAGCGAGGGGGTTGAAACGCTACTCGTTCAGGATTGGCGTAAGCACGATGTTTCGAAAACTCGCCGCTCCATGATTGCCTTGCAGGTAGATGGGGCCGGGCCGCAACGGGTCCGACCAGAGCGCTCCGCCGGTGCACCCGAGCAGCGGTTCGTTGTCGATTATCCTTTTCCCGTTCAACGCCACGGTGATGTGGCGGTCTAGCAAGGTGATATCGAGGCTCTGCCACTCCCCGGCCGGTTTTTCCGCGCTCACCGCGGGCGTGATGCGGCTGTAAATGGCGCCCATGTTGTGGGGGCTGAGCGGTTTCCCGTAGGAATCGAGAACCTGAAGCTCGTAGATGCCGCGAAGATAGATTCCGCTGTTCGACTTCTCCGGGACGTTGACCTCCAGTTTCAGATTGAAATCCTGGAACTCGTCGATCGTCCGGAGATTGCCGTAGGAAACATGCGGCCGGCCCTCGTGCTGCGTCGCCTTGTTCACCAGCGCGCCGTCTTCCGCGATCCACCCGTTGGCTGCCCCGGGATGAGTCAACTTCCAGCCATCCAGGTTCTTCCCGTTGAAAACAGCGATGGGCTCGCCGAACTTCGCCTTCGACAAGTCGGGCCGCGGCGGCACGGGCGGAATACGTTTGCCGGTAAACTCCGCGCGGCCGAATTCGCCGCCGTCGGGCCGGGCCTTGACGGTGACCAGTTGCAAATCGTCGCCGGACACGGTCGCGGTGATCGTCTCGCTGATTTTCTTGCCCTTGTCCGGTCCGCGTCTCGAAACCTCGACACGCGTGAGGACGAGTCGATCGCTGTCGATCTTCGCCGACGTCACCGGTTTCACGCTGCCGCCACCCCAGAGGATGGCGCCCTCCAGGTTTCCGTTCTCCCGCGTGATTTCCAGCCAGCCGGGGCCGCCGCCGGGGATGGTCAGCGCCCAATGGCCGAGGTAGGGATTTTTTCGGTTTTCGGCGCGGGCGGAAGGGGCGGTCACAGCCAGGGCGAACGCGAGGGCGATGATTGCGTAAAAGAAGAGGTTCGTTTTCATGAGGAGGTTGGAAAGTGACACAGGCGTCCCGCCTGTCCTGACTGGAATCACCGGCGGGACGCCGGTCTCACTATTTTTAAATCTTCATCTCCAACGGACCCCAGCCTTCGCGGGGTTCGCGCCAGGCGAGTTCGTTGACGGCGGGGTCGCTGGTGATTTCGCCGGTCTCGTTCAGTTCGAGCTTCTTGCCGGCGCGGGCGCAGAGATTGCCCAGCTGGACGTTCGCCGTCATGGGACCGGCATAGCTGAAGTTGGACTGGCTGAATTCGCGGGGCTTTTCGCCGCGACAGGCCATGAAGAATTCCTCGTGGTGACCCGGCGAGCGCTCGAGCAGTTGCTCCGGTCGCCCGAACGCCTTGAACCGGTCCCGGGGAATCAATTGCGGGCTGTTCCAATAAGCCCCGTCGACGAACATCTTGCCTTCGGTGCCGTACACGAAGGTTCCATTCTTCGGCGGTTGTCGATCGTCCATCGCGAACTCTTCCGGGATTTCCGGCAGGAAAGGTTTCCCGTCAGGATCCTTGCCCTCGTACCAGAAGGCCGAGAACCCGGGTTGATCCTCCTTGGCGCGGTAGGTGTTCTTGACCACCATGCCGCCGGGCCATTGCTCGCCCACAGGCTCCGTCATGGTGACCGGCTCGGCCGTGGCGGCGTAGCCCGGATCCATGATGGCGTAAATCCCGTCGGTGAGGTGGCAGGCCATGTCGCCCAGGGCGCCAGTGCCGAAGTCGACATACCCCCGCCAGTTGAACGAGTGATACGGACCGCGCTTTTCCCCCTCCTTTGGCCCGGCAAAGGGCCGCATCGGCGCGGGACCGATCCATGCGTCCCAGTCCAGGTGGTCGGGGACGGGATCGGTCCAATCCGGACGGTCACCGCCCTGCGGCCAGCCCGGACGGTTCGTCCACGTGTGAAACTCCAGGACCTCCCCCACCGCGCCGGCCGCGATGTATTCATAAGCGATTCGCCAACCCTCTTTGGCGTGGCCCTGGTTGCCCATCTGGGTGACGACGTTTTTGTTTTTTGCATACGCCTTTTCGAGCAACCGGGCTTCGCGCACGGACCAGGTCAATGGTTTCTCGGTATAGCAGTGGATTCCCATCGACACCGCCGTCATCGAGGGGGCGAAGTGGTTGTGGTCGGGGGTGGCGACAAAAATTACGTCCAGTTCATCGGCGTGGTTTTCGAAAACCTTTCGCCAGTCCGTGTATCCACTCGCCTCGTTCCAGCCTTCTTTGTCGAGGACGCCGCCCCAGCGCGTCTTGTCGATTTCGGCGAAGGCAACGCATTGGCAGCCGTGCTCGTGAGAGGCGGCCGTGTGTCCCGAGGCGCGGCCGCCGACGGCGACGAATCCGACCTGCAGTTTTTCGTTGAGGCCGCGGGCCCGCAGGATGGCGGGAAAACCGACGGTGGCGGCGGCGCCGAATGCGGCCGAGCCTTTGACAAATTGACGACGTGATATCCTGGACATGGTTGGTAACTCTTTCTCAGGGGTGATTGGGATGGAGTGGATTTAACATTTCCTTAACGACGTGCCAATCGGGACTGTCTCTCCGCTTTGAGCGTGTTACTCGACGGTGACGCGAACGAATCCTTTCGCGACGCCTTTTGTCAATCAATGGAAGTCAATACCGCTATTCACCAGGTCCCGCCTCACTCACCGTAACCCGGTAAAACCCACGCGGCGCGGTGGTGTGCATGATATCGTGATAACTGTTGTCGGGGTAGGTTATCCCGGGTGCGGCCGGCGTAAATGCTGCCAGGTCCGGAGACCAGAAGACGTCATAGACGCGCCCTTCGACGGCATCCCACGTGACGACGTGTCCGCCCCCGGGATGTGGCTCCGATTCGATCGCAAAGAAGGAAGCGCCATCGGTTGGATCGGTTCCGGTGAGCCATTCTTCCCAGGAGGCCTGACCGTCCCCGTCGGAGTCCAGCAGATCGGCGGCTTCGTAGTCGCCGCCGACGACAAGTCCGAAGGAATTGAGCCAGGTGTGCGGCGTGCCGTGGGATGTCAGGGTCGGATTGACGTCGACGAGGAACGAGCGGACCTGCGCGCCGACGTGCTTGGCGTTGGTCGCGTTCCCATTGACCGAATCGAAGAAGTAACCCACCGAATCCACCCCGTCCAGGGTGATGCTCGCCGCGGAGCCGGTCACCGCGCTGCCGCCCGCGAAAGGGGTGAAGGTGTTCCAGGACAGGGAACCCGCGTCCGCGGCAATTCCCGTGAACGTGTTCCCCGCGAACGCATAACTCGCCGTGCTGATGTAATGCTGCCCGCTCTTTTCGACAATCCAGCGCAGGGTGCCCGAAGCGTCGGGCTGCCTGGCGCTGACGAGAATCGACAGATTCGATAGGGTGTAACCTATTGTTGGGAAATCAAAGTCTCCACTCAGGTTGCCACTCTCCCGCCACATAACCATCCCTTCGACATGGCTGCCCGGGCTGACGCCGCTGGTGGTATTGATGAAATCACCTGCGGCATTGGAAAAGATTTGCGCCCTCGCACCGGTCGAGGAGGCGCCGAAAAAAGCCGGGGAACGGTTGCTGTTGGTGGGGTAGTAATCGACACCCACCACCGGACTCACCGGCGCCGCCGTGGAATAGGTGGTCGTGAGGATGGACCCATTCACCTGGGCGCTGACGATACCCGGATCGCCCGCCGGGCTGCCCCACTGGACCAGGATATCTCCGGGGAACAATCCGGGAGCGGGCGGTGGCGGGACGGGGCCGGTCACTGCCTCGATGGCCGGGAACCAGCCATCCGCCATCTTGCCGTAACCGGTTGCATTCGGGTGAAGACCATCGGTCAGGTCGGCATACGGCACCAGTGCACGCATGTCGAGAAACGACGCCTTATGACCGGCAGCGACCTGGGCGTTCACGACGCCCTCCACGAAGGGATTGAACAAAGTTTGAATTGCGGTGTTCTCCGGTTCATCGCGCTCCAACAGGTTCGTCACGATGACGTGGGCGTTGGGACGAAGCGTCGCGATCTTCGTGAGGAGCGCATCGAGCCGGTTGATCGCATTTGGCGTATCGAAGTTCAGCCCGAAGTCGTTGGTTCCGA
>JAHEJT010000007.1:46967-64652 GCA_024638765.1 Verrucomicrobiales bacterium | reverse complement strand
GGAAGGCGGCAAAGAGAAGGAGGAGAAGGGATTTCATCGAGCCAAGGATGTCGGTCGCCTTTTATGATCGAAAAGACCACAGACGTCAAAACGCTTTGCCGGGAGAAAATGGAGGGCAACGCTTCGTCGTTGCCGCGGTTCCTTTGGAGTGCGGCGGCTCGACGCCGCTTTCCCAGGCGCCGGCTTGACGGCGCTTCAAAGCGCATGCGGCGGTAGATGTCGCGCCCACTCCTGCGAGCATCAGGACCTGCGCATCCAAAGCGGCGTCGAGCCGCCGCACTCCAAAATTGGCCCAAGCCGTGCGAGGCAGTTTCGAGTTTTACTCGAAGGCATCCCGCGCAAAAAAACGGCGCCGGCCTTAGCGGAGACCGGCGCCGTTCGTGGGATGGTGTGGCGTTTGGAAAATGTCTGCTACTTAATGAAGAGCATCTCCTGGTAAGTCGGCAGCGGCCAGAGGTCGTCGGGAATGATTGCCTCCAGCTTGTCGGATGCCTCGCGGACCTTGAGCATCGCGGGAAGAATCCTGGTCGCAGAGTATTCAGGCTCCTCGGTGGCACCGGAGTGCGCCGATTCGAGCTCGTCGAGCGCCGTTTCGAGCTCGCTGACGAGGCCGCTCACCTTGTCGATGACCGCGGTCGGAAACTCCTTGCTGATGGCCTTGAGATGCGCGCCCGTGAGCGCCAATTCGTTGAGGTAACGCACTGCGGCGGGGAAGATCATCGTCCTCCCCATCTCGGTGGCGAGATTGGCTTCCACGTTGACGTGAGCGCAATACTGCTCGGAGTAGACTTCGAGTCGACTCTCGAGCTCTGACTTGCTGAGGACGTGGTATTTCTCGAAGATCTCGACTACTTCGTCACTGACGATTTCCGGCAGTGCGTCGGGTGAGGTCTTCAGGTTCGGCAACCCCCGCTCGGCGGCTTCGGCGTGCCATTCTTCGGAGTATCCGTTGCCGTTGAAGATCACGGCCCCGTGTTCCGTCATGATTTCCTGCAGGACTTCCTGGATGGCCGCGTTCAAGTCGGGAGCGCCTTCCAGCCTGCCTGCGACGTAATCCAGCGATTCGCAGACGATCGTGTTCAGGGCGACAAGGGGCCCGGCGATCGATTGATTGGAGCCGACCGCGCGGAACTCGAAGCGGTTGCCGGTAAACGCGAACGGGCTCGTCCGGTTGCGGTCGCCCGCGTCCTTGGGAAGCTCGGGAAGCGAATCGACCCCGATGTTCATCACGCCGCCCGGCTTCGACATCGTCGCGCCGCCGTTCTTAATCTGTTCGAATACGTCGGCCAGCTGATCGCCGAGATACACGGAAATGATCGCCGGAGGCGCTTCGTTCGCGCCGAGGCGGTGATCGTTTCCGGCCGAGGCCACGACCGCGCGCAGCAGCGGCGCGAATTTAGAGACGGCGCGAATGACAGCGCCCGCGAAGACGAGAAACTGCGCGTTCTCGTGCGGCGTCTCGCCCGGATCCAGCAGGTTGCCCTGGGTGGAGTTCCCGAGCGACCAGTTGACGTGTTTGCCGGAGCCGTTCAGGCCCGCGAAAGGTTTCTCGTGCAGGAGGCAGGCGAAGCCGTACTTGTCCGCCACCTTTTTCATGACCGTCATCACGAGCTGCTGGTGGTCGGTCGCCTGGTTGGCGGACTCGAAGACCGGCGCAATCTCGAACTGGCCCGGAGCCACCTCGTTGTGCCGCGTCTTGGAGGGGATCCCGAGCTTGAAGAGCTCGCGGTCGAGATCATACATGAAGGACATCACCCGGTCCGGAATCACGCCGAAGTAGTGGTCGTCGAATTCCTGACCCTTGGGCGGCTTGGCGCCGACAAGAGTGCGCCCCGCGCTGAGGAGGTCCGGTCGCGAGAGATAAAAGCCCTTGTCGACCAGGAAGTACTCCTGCTCAGGGCCCGCGCTGGCGCTGACCTTGGAGATCTTTTCGTGCCCGAAAATCTCGAGGATGCGCCTTGCCTGCTTATCGATCGCAGCCATCGACTTTAGGACCGGCGTCTTCTTGTCGAGAGCCTCGCCCTTCCACGAAACGAAAGAAGTCGGGATGCAAAGCGTCGTGCCGCACGGATTTTCCATGATGTAAGCCGTGCTCGTGACGTCCCAGGCGGTGTATCCGCGCGCTTCATGGGTCTGGCGGAGGCCGCCGCTCGGAAAGCTGGACGCGTCGGGCTCGCCCTGGATCAGGGTTTTTCCCTTGAACTTCGAGATCGCGGTGGCCCCGTCCGTGCCCGGATCGTAAAAACTGTCGTGCTTCTCAGCGGTGTACCCCGTGAGCGGATAAAACACGTGCGTGAAGTGCGTGGCCCCTTTCTCCATTGCCCAGGCGCGCATGGCGTCCGCAACCTCGTCCGCGACCGATGCATCGAGCTTCGTCCCGTCCTCAATGGTGCCGAGGAGCTTCGCATAGGTCTCCGCGGAGAGCGTTTTCTCCATGGTGGCGCGATTAAAGGTATTGCAGCCGAACAGATCGCTGACCGCTTCATCCGCGAAATTTACAGGATCCGCAACCGCACTGCTGCGCTTGCTGATCGTTGACACGACATCGGCTCTTGTTGTAGTTGAGTTCATAGGGTGTGGTTCTTGGGTTATTGATGGTTGGGAGAGCCCGGGAGCCTGAAAACAGCCCGGGCCTGCGCCCGATGGTTTGAGCATGTTTCATGCCAACCTTCAAGCCGTTCCGAACCGAAATTCCGTTTTTCTCGGCCTTTATCCACCCGCTTGCATGGTCCCCGTCTCTCCATTTCATCAGATCGAACTGGCCGAAGTCCTCCAGCGCAAGCTGGAGCATCCCGGGGAGTCGGATTACGTCGTCCGGCGGATCTCCCAGAAGACGGTCAACGGCCAGCCTCTCATCCAGGGCGAACTCGTGGTCAGCGGGACGCGGACCCTCGAGGAATTTCCTCTGGCTCGCGAATTCCCAGTCCATTTCCGCAAGACCTATTACCCCATCTGCTTCCACCAGGACCCGGCCCGGGAATACGAGAACCACCTCGCCGCCAGCGAGATAATCCCGGTCCCTCCGCCGATCGGCTCCACCCGGACCAGCTTCCGGAGCTGCTTCCTGCCAGGGAAACCCTATTCCAGTCTCTCGCCGTTCGGTGTCGAGCCCGAGGAGGGAAACCTCCCCATCGCCGAGGGTGCCGATCCCGCCGCCCTCATCGGACTCTGGACTCTCCTGGCGCCGATCTACGACCAGATCCAGCGGCTCCACGAGGCCGGATTTGCCCATGGCGACCTTTTCCTGCACAATGTCATCGTGTCCCTAAGCCCCGTCGGCGGGCATCTCATCGATTTCGAACTGGCCACCCGCAAATCAGAAGCCGCCTCCGAGGAGGAGTGGCAGGCGAAAGTCGGTGATGATTTCCGTGAAATCCTCACGGAAGCCGTTCATTTGCAATGCGCCCTGGGAGCACAGCAGGGGCCTCTGGCGGAAGCGGCCATCGATCAACTGCCTGCCCTCTTCAAGAACCCCGACCGCTTTCGACGCGCCATCGAGGCCGGCAGCGGGCGCGTGGGGTGAAGGTGGAGAAACCCCCGCTCAGGCCTTGTTCCCAGCGGCGGATTTCAGCCGGAGAACGAGCCTCCAGGCTCGTTTTGAACGAACCTGGAGGTTCGTTCTCCATGCACTATTCCTTCTTACCTTTCAGCACCGCCTTGAGGGCCTTCTCGTCCACGGCCCCCTCCAGGTAACCGATTTCCACGAAGAAGGCATCCATCTTGCGGACGGTATCCAGAAACGTTTCCGCGCCGCCCTTGTGCTCGTTGAAAAACCCGTGGGGCTGGCCCTCGTAGAGATGGAGGACGCTCTTCGCGCCCACCTCCTCCATCTTGCTCTGGAAAGATTCGGCGGTGGCCACCGGGATCAGCTTGTCCCGGGTGCCCAGGAATACCACTGCCGGTGGACAACCCTTGCGGATGTTGTGCGCGGGTGAGATTTCCTTGTAGCGGTCGGCGACGCGCTCGTGCCCGTAACCGTCCGGACCGTTGTCGTAGACCGGGTTAAAGAGCGCCAGGGCGTTCGCACTCGCGCTCACGGCGGTATCTTCGCCTTCCTCTTCCAATCCCGGGACGATTCCGGTGGCCGCCGCGACATGACCGCCCGCGGAACCTCCTCCCGCGGCAATGCGCTCCGGATCCACGCCGAGCCGGCCGGCATTGCTGCGCACCCAGCGGATCGCGGATTTCCCGTCCTTGACGCACTCGTAAGGGGTCGTCCCCTGGCGCGATTTCACCCGGTAATCGGCGCACATCGCCACCATGCCGCGGGATGCCAGGTAACGGGCGTGCTGCTCGAACTGCGTGGGAGTGCCCCCGTTCCAGCCGCCGCCGAAGAAGAACACGATCGCCGGGCGCTGATCCGACGCCTGGTGGTCTTCCGGATTGAAGATGTAGAGGAAAAGGTCATCCCCGCTGGCCTTCTTATAGATCTCCACCGCGGAGCAATCGATGTCGGCTTTCTCCGTCTCGGCGGCGGCGGGCCAGATCAGGGCGAGGAGCAAGGGCAGGATGGCGGCGAAAAATTTCATGGAACTTTGGTCGATGACAGTTGAGGTTTACGGTCGGGGGGGAAAGCCTGGCGCGCGACGGGTTCCGTGGCAATCCACACCCCGAAGCCCGGCGTTCCGCGGAGATCACTCTGGCACTGGAAGTTGTCCTCGACAAGAACGCGGATGCCGTTAAAGTCTCACATAATGCTCATAGTCAGGAGCATCCTCTAGGTCCAATAGCCGCGTCCTTTCATCCACCGCCACGACCCACCACGAGCGCATGGAAACCATTCTTGAGGACAGCATCTCCTGCGTCGAACAGGGCATTCGCCTCCTGAAACGCCTTTCCCCGGAGGTTTACATTTACAAATCCGCCGATACCCTTGATTCGACGGTGGGCGGGCATTTCCGTCACAACATCGATCATTACGAGAGTTATCTCTCCGGCATTGAGAGAGCTGCAGTCGATTATGATCATCGCGAGCGTGACCCGATCATCGAGACCGATCCGCTTTGCGCGCTGCGTCACTTGCATCTGCTGGTGGATCGTCTCAGAGCCCTCGAGGGAACCGACCTGGACCACCCGCTCAAGGTGAAGATGGATTGCGGATCGGAGTGCGCAGATCCCTGGAGCAATTCCAGCGGGCGTCGGGAACTCCAGTTTCTGCTCAGTCACACGGTCCATCATTACGCCCTCATCGCCATCATCTGCCGCCTGCTCGGAGTCGAACCGGAGGAAGACTTCGGAGTCGCCCCCTCGACCTTGAGATATCGGACAAGGGCCTCCACCACTCCGGCATGTGCACATTGACATGGTGGCGGGAGAACGATCGCTACGCCCTTTACTTTAACCGGGACGAACTCAAGACCCGGGCGCCGGCACTCCCCCCGGAGATCAGGGAAGCCGCCGGCGTGCCTTTTATTACACCGACCGATCCAGACCGCGGCGGCACCTGGCTCCTGGTCAACGGTCACGGCCTCAGCGTGGGCATTCTCAATTATTACCAGGGGGCGCCGGTCGATACTTCCCTTGAGTTGTTGAGCCGGGGCCAGCTGGTGCTCTCCCTGGCGCCTCGAACCAGTGTCCGCGAGGTGGGCGCAGAACTCGAGTCATTGCCCGCTGCCGAGTATCCGCCGTTTCTCCTCTTCGCCATGAGCGTTGCGGAAGCGCCGGCACTTTGGAAATGGCGAGGGGAAGGCGGAGGATTGTCGCGCGAAGAAGACGTCATCCTGCCCTTAACCACTTCCTCCTATCGTCCGCTGGATGCCTGCGCGCACCGCAAGGCCCGTTTCGAAGAAATCCCCGCCGGATTACGGAACCCGGAAGCGCTGCAGGATTACCACGACAGCACCGATCCGGAAGACAGCGCTTTTTCCGTACGCATGCGCCGCAACGACGCGCAGACGGTCAGCGTTAACAAAATCGAAGTTTGCCCCGGAGAAGCCGTGTTCACTTACCGCCCGGAACCGGCCGGGACGCTGGAAATGCTGGAGCCCGTCCGGGTGGTGATTCCGCGGGTTCATTCCTGAAGCCAAAATACCTCAATTGTCATTCCGCTTTTTCTCCTTTGTCATCCCTCGACGCCGCTCGGGATGACAAGTAACAGAAAAGCGGCTCGCGACTTTTCCATCTTCCATCTCCCATCTTGCATTTTCGCCGGCGCAGCCGGCTCCCCATGCGCACCCGCACCAAGCTTCTCATCGCCTACTCGGTCCTGCTGGCGGCTTCGCACCTGGCGCGCGGATTCCAGAGCGATACGGGCCCCGGCACGGAGCACCAGCGGATCGTGACCTTGCGCGAAATCCGCCGCGGCGCGGAGACCGGCAAGGACATCACACTGGCTTACCGGGATTACCCGGTGCCCGGCCGGGAAGACGCGCCCGCCCTCGTCCTCCTGCATGGCAGTCCCGGGAATTCCAACCAGCTAAACGGGTTGATCGAGCAGTTCCGGGAAAAGGCGCGCCTGCTGGTTCCGGACCTTCCCGGCTTTGGTGGGTCCACCCGCAAAATCGCCGATTACTCCGTGGAAGCACACGCCCGTTACCTCGCCCAATGGCTCGACGGCCTCGGACTAGAAGAAGCCCATCTGCTCGGCTTCAGCATGGGGGGCGGCGTGGCCATCGCCCACGGCGCACTGGCTCCCGAAAGAACCGCGTCCCTCATCCTCGTTGGGTCCATCGGCGTCCAGGAGCTGGAACTGCTCGGCGATTTCACCCTGAATCACGCCGTCCACAGCGTCCAACTTGCGGGACTGTGGCTGCTGCAGGAAGGACTGCCGCATTTCGGACTGCTCGACAACACCATGTTGAACGTCTCTTACGCGCGCAATTTCTACGATACCGATCAGCGGCCGCTGCGAGGACACCTGGCGTCGTTCGACGCCCCGGCACTTATTGTCCACGGCCAGACCGATTTCCTGGTGCCGATCTCGGCGGCAAAGGAGCACCATCGCCTTCTTCCCCAGAGCGAGATCGTGGTGTTGGAAGACGGCCACTTCAGCGTTTTCACGAACCCCGAGACCTTGCAACGGCCGGTCCTCGATTTCCTCCGGCGCGTCGAGCGCCGGGATGCCGTCACGCGAGAGACCGCGACTCCGGAGAGACTCGCGAATTCTGAAAAAGTATTCGACTGGGAAACGCATGGACGGCCGCGCCCCATCGCGATTCTGCCCATGAGCATCCTCCTCGCCTTGTCGACTCTCGCCAGTGAAGATCTCACCTGCATCGGCGCCGGCATTCTGGCAAGTCGCGGGGTTATCCCCTTCGCTGCCGCCGCGGCCGCCTGTTTTGTCGGAATTTTTTTCGGAGATTTTGCCCTCTATCTCGCAGGACGCGCGTTTGGAAGAGGCGCGCTCCGGCGCCGTCCCTTTCGCTGGCTCCTTACAGAAAACGACGTGGAACGCAGCGCTCATTTTTTCCATCGCTACGGCCCCTCTCTCATCCTCACCACTCGCTTCATTCCGGGCGCGCGGTTACCGACCTATTTCAGCGCTGGCATCCTCGGGACGGGCTTCTGGAGGTTTTCCGGGTGGTTCCTCCTGGCCGCAGCCCTGTGGACACCTTTGCTGGTCGGCGCCGCCTTCCTCCTCGGCGGCCGGCTGCTCACCTGGTTCGAAGGCTATGAGCGATTCACGCTGCTCGCGCTCCTCATCGTCGTCGGGCTCCTCCTCCTGCTCCCGAAAGCGGTGCTTCCCCTCTTCAATCAAAGCGGCCGCCGGCTTCTCCTCAGCCGCTGGCGGCGAGCAACCCGCTGGGAGTTCTGGCCTATGTGGGCCATCTACCCGCCGGTCCTCGTTTACATTTTGTGGCTGGGATTTCGCCACCGCAAACCCACGCTCTTCACCGCCGTCAATCCCTCCATTCCCGCGGGCGGCCTGGCCTTGGAATCGAAAAGCGAAATCCTGCGGGGATTCGGAGATACCGAGTCGGAAATCGCCCGTTTCGTGTTGATTCCGGAGCAATCTTCGCCTTCGGAAAAGATCGCCGGCGTCGAGGATTTCATGCGCACCCGGAATCTGGCATTCCCAATCGTGCTGAAACCGGATGTCGGCGAGCGGGGCCAGGGAGTCCTCATCGCCCGCGATCGGAATCAGTGCGAAAACTATCTGCAACGCTGCCCGCACGACGTCATCGCCCAGGAATATGTTTCCGGGGAGGAGTTCGGCGTCTTCTATTACCGCTATCCGGAAGAAGAGACCGGAAAGATATTTTCGATTACGGACAAGCGTCTCATCGGCGTCAGGGGTGACGGGCGGCGGACGCTGGAAGAACTCATTCTGGAAGATGAACGCGCAGTCTGCATGGCGCCGTTTTTCCTGAATCAATTCGCCGCGCAACTCGACTCCGTGCCCGCCCACAGCGAAGAGGTGCCGCTCACGGAATTGGGCACGCACTGTCGCGGCGCCCTTTTTCTCGATGGCTGGGAAGTCTGGACTCCGGATCTCGAGCGGGCCATCGATGCGCTCAGTAAACGATTCGAGGGATTCTATTTCGGCCGCTACGACCTGCGGGTAAGTTCCCGGGAAGAACTCCAGCGAGGCATGGGATTCAAAGTCCTGGAACTCAACGGTGTCACCTCCGAGGCCACACACATTTACGCCCCCGGCACCAGCCTCCGCCGGGCCCACGCCACCCTGCGGAAGCAGTGGCAAATCGCCTTCGACATCGCGCACCAAAATGTTATCAAGGGAGCAAAGCCATACTCAATTCGTGAAACATGGCGGCTTTTTCAACAATTTCGTCGCACTGAAAAGTTCGAAACTTGAGTGATTTCCGTATTCATTGACTCATCTCCATGATGGACGACCCCAACCAGGAATCGAAACTCCTCGATTTGAGCCGCGTGATGCCTTCACTCAGGGGGCGGCGCCTTTCCGCGCTGGCTTCTCGCCTGGAGGCTGCGCTCCGCCTTGATCGCATCAATACCATCCATCGCGCGACCGAGGCCGAAAACGTCCAGGGCCCGGATTATTTTCGCTCCTGCCTCGACCACCTCGGCGTCCGTTTCGAGGTCGAAGATATCGATCTTCTTCGAGTGCCTTCTCATGGGCCCGTGGTCGTGGTCTCGAATCATCCGTTCGGCGGGGTGGACGCCCTCATTCTCAGCGAAGTGCTGACCCGACTTCGGCCGGACTCGCGCATGTTGGGGAATCATCTCCTGCACCACATCCCGAAAACCAGGCCCTGGGTCATTCCGGTCGATCCCTTCGGAGGCGAGCGCGCCGCCGCCCAAAATCTGGGCGCAATGCGCGCCGCCCTGCGCCATCTGCGCGAGGGCGGACTGCTCGTAACCTTTCCGAGCGGGACCGTCTCCCATTTACAACCGAAAAAAGCACGCATTACGGATCCAGATTGGAGTGCCCACGTCGCGGCCTTGATTCGCAAGTCGGAGGCCACCGTGGTGCCCATATACTTTTCCGGCTGGAATAGTCTGTTCTTCCAGTTGGCCGGCCTGGTGCACCCCCTGCTGCGCACCGCGCTACTGCCACGGGAGAGCGTGGAAAAGAAGGGCCGCACCCTGCGGCTTCACATTGGCAAGGCCATCCCCTGGTCCAAGCTTAAAGCCATGGAGGACGACGAAAAGCGGATTCGCTTTCTCCGAGTGAGCACTTACGTGCTGCGGAATCGGCAGGCGGGAGAATCGGCCGGCCGCGCGAATGAGCGCGAAGCCCGGCCCATGGAATCTCTCGCCGCGGAGATTCCCGCTGCGGAGCTTTGCGCGGAGATCGAGGCGCTTCCCGCAGATTCTTTGCTGCTCGAGCAGGGGGACAACGCCGTTTACATCGCGCCCTCGCAGTCCATCCCCCGGCTCCTGGAAGAAATCGGGCGCTTGCGGGAGCTGACATTTCGTGAAGTGGGTGAGGGCACGGGAAAAGCGCGTGACCTTGACGCTTTTGACGGCCACTATCTCCATCTCTTTCTGTGGAATCGCAAAGCGCACGAGCTTGTCGGCGCTTACCGGGTCGGCCGCACCGACGAGGTGCTGCGCGCACACGGTCCCCGCGGCCTCTACACGGCCACGCTCTTCAAATTCAAGCCCGGTTTCCTGGAACGGCTGGGCCCGGCCATCGAACTGGGCCGATCCTTCATCGTGTCGAAATACCAGATGAAGCATAACTCGCTCTCCCTGCTCTGGAAGGGGGTATCGCATTACATCGTGCGTTATCCCCGTTACAAAATCGTTTTCGGCCCTGTCAGCATCAGCCAGGAATACAACAAGCTGTCGCGAAATCTTCTCGTCCAGTTCATGAAAGAAAAGCTGCGTCACCCGCGGCTTTCGCACTTCGTGAAGCCCAGCAATCCGTTCCGCGGCATCAGCTTAATGGGAGTGACCAAAGAAGAGGTCAGTGATTCCGTGGGCAGCATCGATGATGTCTCCGCCCTGATCTCGGAGATCGAGGAAGATGGGAAAGGCATTCCGGTGCTTCTCAAGCAATACCTGCGGATGAACTCGCTTCTGCTGAGCTTTAACCTGGATAAGGAGTTCTCCAACGTTCTCGACGGCCTCATGATGGCGGATCTGACAGAGACCGATCCCAAGTTGCTCGGCCGTTACATGACTCCCGCAGGCCTGGAGTCCTTCCTGGAATACCATCGCCGGGAACGCGCCCGCGAAGAGGGCATCGCCGCGGCCTCATAGCAGAGCGCCCTCGCCACGGGGCCTCCGCCTCAATGTGACAAATCGCTCTTCCGCCACGAGTCTGGGCACACTTTTTCAGGATTTTTTCGCTGGAGGTGGTATATTATCCACCCAACCAATTTACCAATGAAGCAACGCAAAGCCCCCAGCTCTACCAACCGGGCAGCCCGACGGCTGTTGTCCGAAAAACGGAGCCTGCTCAAGCAAATCGAGCGCTATCTCGCGCAAGATGATGCGTTGACGGGTACTTCAATCGAGGGCCTTCGCCAGGTCGAATCGATCCTCTCTCAGGATATCGAGGAGATCGAAACCAGCATTTCTCCCCCCGCCCGGGCCTGAGGGGGATTTCTAAGGCGATTTCCCCCAATACCCTCGGCTGACCATCCCCGGCTTTTCCTTGGCCGTCCCATTTCGGACCCACTCCCGTCCCGGGCGCGACGGGAGACCATCCCAAAAGGGTTCTCCAGGTGGAATGCGTCGGGCATCATGCGACCGGTAATGGCCTGATTCCGAATCGGGCCGGTTCTGATCCGCGGCTGGGACCCCGCGTCAACCAATGAAATCCCAGCCATAAATAATCTGCCGAGGAACGGGCTATACAAAGCTTGCCTTGGTTCCAATATGCCTACATAATTATGAAGCGATCACACAACCGCCATCTCACGCCGGAACTCGTCGCCAGAATTGTTTCCCAGGAGCGCGAGTTCATTGCCCTGCTCGATGAATCCATCCAAAAAAGCACCCATCTCCCCCGGAATTCCGCCAACACCCTCCGGAGAGTCCAAGAAATGCTGCGAGAGGATATCACTAAACTTGAGCGAACCCTGCCCCGCCCAACCGACGGCATGCCCGCCTGAAACCACACGCGCGCAGAGAATTGGAAGCCGCCTGGAAATTTCTTCAATTTTTGTGACATCTTCCGCCTCTCCGATCGTCTAACCCGGTGAACCAATGAATATCCCTCGATCAACCCGAAGCAATCCTCGAGCCATTAAGGCCCTGCTCGCGCACGAACGCAATTTACTCGACGAAATCCACGTCTACATCAAAGAGCATCGGGAACTTCCCCGCCACTCCAAGCAAGGACTGAGGAAACTCGAGTCCATTCTCCTGGACGACATCGAAGATCTGGAGCAAAAGCGCCTGCTGCTGCTCTCCTGACGGATTCGATTCGCCACATCCACTCAATCTGGAAACCCGCCGCCCCTTCCCGAACATCCTCTCCCAACACCGCGGAAGGGGCGGACGGCTCCGGGATCACAAGTCCAGCAACTCGTCCATGAGACGAGCCGTTTCTTCAGGGCCCCCGTCGTTGCCCTCCCGGGTCGCCCAACCGGCGAAGCCGATCTCGCGCAACGCCCTGCGTACTTCCGGCCATTCGACGTCGCCCTCGCCCAACTTGCAGAAACCGGCAGCCTGGCCCCAGTCCTTGACGTCCAGTTTGACAATGCGAGGTCCCAGGATCCGGATCCACTCCTCGGCGGGAGCAAATTTCTGCATGTTCCCGATATCGAAATAAGAACCTACCCAGGGACTTTGAAAGGCGTCAATGTAATCGCGCATCGCCTCGGGACTCTCACAGAACCCATTCCAGACGGTCTCAATGAGAATCCAGATTCCGTTCTCACTGGCCAGAGGCAACACGCCCTGGACCTCCGAGAGGGAACGCTCCCAGACGTGGTCATGAGTCTCCTCCTCGCCTGATACCTTGCCCGGCACCAGTAAGACGCTGGACCCGCCCAGTGCTTTCGCCGCGACAATCGCTTCCTCCAGCGCTTGCCGGCCCGCGCTCCTGTCTTCGGGATTCGGCGATGATAGCCTCATCTTCCAGTGGGCGTTGTCGACCACGCCGTGCACCACGAGACCCGCGCCCTCGACCTCGGAACGATAGGCCGTAAAATCCACAATTCCCGGAGCCGAGCCTTCGATCCCGTCAAACCCCAGCGCCTTTAGTGCCTCAAGCTTTTCCGCGGTAACCCTTTTCCCCGCCTTGACAGCCTTGAAAATGACGTCGCGGTTCGCGTGCAGGCGATCGTCTTCTCTTGAAAGCACCGCTTCTCCCGCCGAAGCCATGCCCGCCGCCGCCGCAGTAACCCCCGTCCGCCGTAAAAACTGCCTGCGGGAGTAAGCCAAGGGATGCCCAAACCGATCTGAGGACAGGTGAACCATCGACGTCAGATGAAACAGGTTGGTATTGAGCCGGTCCCCCGCGGGAGGCGACTCACAACGACACTCTGGCACATCCCGGGGCGGAAGAGAATCAGAATCGAATTCAGACCGGAATGAATTTACTTTCTGATGCCTCGGCTTTAATCCATGGGCAGATCCTATGCGCTGGAAATCCCCTTACTCCCGGCCTCTTTTATCCCTCGCCGTAGTCCTCCTCCTGGCAATCCCGGGAATCGCCCCCTCTCTCCTGTCCCAGGAGCCGGGACCCGGGGACCGGATGATCCAGTCTTATTTCAAAACTGAGACCGCGCGACTGGCGCGCAATTGCCTGCGCGAAATCAAAAGCCGGGAGGACTGGGAAGAGAAACGCGATCTCTATCGGAGACAGCTCCTCGAAATGCTGGGCCTCCAGCCCCTTCCCAAACGTACGCCGCTGCACCCCACTATCACGGGTACCGCCGACCACCCCGAGTTCACCGTCAAAAACCTGCACTACCGGTCCCGGCCGGGGCTCTATGTGACTGGAAATCTCTATATCCCCAGGCAGCCGCATCCGGAGGGCGGCTGGCCAGCCATTCTCTACGTCTGCGGCCACGGGCGCGTGAAGAAGGATGATATCAGTTATGGCAACAAAACGAATTACCATCACCACGGCTCCTGGTTCGCGCGCAACGGTTATGTCTGCCTCACCATCGACACCCTCCAACTCGGCGAAATCGAAGGCGTGCACCATGGAACTTACCGCCATGGAAGATGGTGGTGGAACGCTCGCGGATACACACCCGCCGGGGTGGAAGCCTGGAACTGCATGCGGGCCCTCGACTATCTCGAGTCTCTGCCCGAAGTCGACCAGGACCGGATTGGCGTCACGGGACGATCGGGCGGGGGCGCTTATTCCTGGTGGATCTCCGCCCTCGATGAGCGGATTAAAGTTGCCGTGCCTGTCGCCGGCATCACCAGCCTCAAGAACCACGTCGTCGACGGCTGCGTCGAGGGTCACTGCGACTGCATGTTTCACGTAAACACCTTCCGATGGGATTTCGCCAAGGTGGCCGCGCTCGTCGCCCCGCGCCCACTCCTAATCGCCAACAGCGATAAAGACCGCATCTTCCCGCTGGACGGGGTCGTCGATGTCTACAACCAGACGCGCCGCATTTACCGGTTGCTCGGCGCCGAGGACAAGATCGGCCTCGCCATCGTCGAGGGGCCCCATAAGGACACCCAGCCAATCCGGGTGCCCGCATTTCACTGGTTCGAACGCTTCCTGAAAGGCAAGGAAAATACGGACACCTTCGAGATGGCCGCGGTAAAATTTTTCGAGCCGGAGCAGCTGAAAGTCTTTAAGAATCTTCCCGATGACGAGTCGAACACCACCATCGACGAGACGTTTACGAGAACTCCCCAAAGATTCCCGCTCCCGACAAACAAGGAGTTCTGGATTGAACAACGCAATCGCTGGCTCTTCTCCCTGAAAAACAAAGCCTTCCGGGGTTGGCCTCAGTCTCCCCCGCCGCTCGCTGTCCGCGAGATAGCCTCTTCTGCAAAAGACGGCCTGGTCGCCACGCGTTACACTTTCACCAGCCAGGATCAAATAGAACTGCCGCTTTACGTGGTGCGCGCCGCCGGAGGGACGGATCCTGTAACCGTGGATCTCCAAGTCATCGACGAATCTCTTGCACAGGGAGGCCTTATGGTGATGCTTTCCTCAACCTTTCCTGAGGTCTTTCCCTCAAACCATTTTCCACCCCTGCCTGAAACCCCGGAGCCTGATGCCGGTTCCGTTACCCTGGCTCTCGAAGCCCTCAAGCGCTCGTTCTCGAAACAGAGAGCAGCAATCGTAAAGATCGAGCCGCGTGACGCCCTGGTGTTCTTTGCTCCGCGCGGCGTCGGGCCCACCCGGTGGACCGATGACGAAAAGAAACGCGTTCATATCCGGAGGCGGTTCATGCTTCTCGGGCAAACCCTCGATGGTATGCGCGTATGGGACATTCGCCGCGCCATCGCCGCGCTGACGGACATACCCGGCGCCGGCGAGAAAAAAGTGCAATTGATGGCGAATGGCATCATGGGCGGTAATGCGCTCTATGCGTCTCTTTTTGAGCCCTCAGTTGGATACTCCATGCTTTACGATCTTCCCGTATCCCATAAGGAGGGCCCCGTTTACCTCAACGTGCTCCGATACCTGGACATGCCCCAGGCAGTCGCCCTGGCCGCGGAACAAGGATCGGTTATGCTCGTGGACGCCGACTCGGAGGATTGGAATTACCCGCTCGGGATCGCCCATAAACTCAACTGGGATTCCGATCGCCTTGAGGTGATCCCTTCTTTCGACTGATCGATCGATAACGGCTCGCGTTTAATCTTCGCAAGACGCCGCCGGGAAGTCGCTTCTCAACCCGGCGGCAGCTTAGGGCTCTCGGTAGGAAAAAGCCTCGAATTTTCACCATAAATCGCTCTCGCCGAAGGACTGGGAGGCCTGACGAATCGCCCTCAGGCAATCATTATCCTCTTTCCTCAGACTTCCGAAACTGTTATAAACAGCCGAAATGAAGGAATTGGCTTACATTCACGACGAGGGGAGGGTCCCGGATTCACTTATGGAAATCCCTTTCCTTCAGTCTTTTAAGCCCGAATACCTCGAGGACATCCTCAACTCCAGCAGCATCCTCGAATGCGAACCCGGTGACGTGATCCTGTCGGAAGGACGCGAGGCCAACCGCATCTTTATTCTGCTCACCGGCAAAGTGGAGATCACCAAGGACGGCGAACATCTCGCGGAATTTTCGAAGACCGGCGATCTCTTCGGTGAACTTGCCGCACTCAAGGACGAACACAGATCTGCCTCCGTCGTTGCCGCGGATAAAACCTACTGCCTCGCAATCGACCACAAATTCCTCCAGGACATCCTTCCCAAAGAACAGAATCCCGAGTTTTACGCAGCGCTCTACGGTTTTATCGCCAACATCATGGCCGAGCGCTTGAAAAGAACATCGGAAGAACTTTCCCGCCTGGAAAAAGAGGTGCACGAACTGCGCGAAGGCCGGGAAATCGTTGCGGGCTGATTCTAATGATTCGCCCCCGTGCGGGCGAACCGATTGGGCATCATGAAGATCGCGGCTCTCATCCTCAACATCATCTGCGCCTTTGCAATCGTGGCATGGCTCATCGGCGCCCCTCGTGCCCGGGAGTCGGCCCACTCCGGCGCCGAATCCCCGGAGGAAATCCTTCTAGAGTCTACCGTGGCGCCGGAGATTGCAGTTGCTTCCTCGCCCATCCCGGCCGTAGCCGCGGAGCGCAACGTCGTCGTCCAGAAAGCGGAGATATTTTCAACGGCGCAACCGGCGCTCCCGGCGGAAGTCCCCCCCGATGCCGGTTCCACTCCCCCATTCGAATCACCCGCACCCGAAGAAGATGATCTCATCCCGCGCGTGCGCGCCGTGATCCTGAGTCCGGGAGACACGTCGACCGCACCGCAGCCCGCGCCCGTCCCGCCCCAGGTGCCGGAACCAGAACCCGCGAAGATTCGGCGTGCCATCCCCGTGCCCTAGGCCACGGTCCTCTTGGGTCCGCCGCCTGCCAAAACGTCTCCGTCAACTCTGCGCGAAGCGGGTAGGGCGACGCGTCCCGCGGAGCCGCCTTGTCGGTGGAAAACATCTCCGTGCAATCGAGGAGAACGAACCTCCAGGTGCGTTCTGAACGGGCCTGGAGGCTCGTTCTCCGGCGGCACGCAGGACGCGTCGCCCTGCCTTCGTCATTCGAGACTTCCGGGTGCGGCGGACTTACGAATCGTCGACCACGAATTCGACGCTGCCGTCCGGCAACCAGGCGGTTTCCCCGCTGACAAAGCGCGCGTGCACCCAGCCTTCACGCCGTTCGAGGAGATCAAACTCTGTCCCGCTATGCAGGGAATTCGTGAAGGCGGGATCATAAACATAACTATCCCCTTTTCGCGGGACGACTTCCGCATCGGTGATCACGCCCGCCGCATGGCGACGGCCGGCTTCCCGATGTATCGCCAGAGAAAATCCTGTCATCACGCAGATCGCAATCCCGGCACCCATTCCCCAGGTGGTCCAACGAGGCTTCTGCTTCATGAACAAGCGCAGCGCCAACAGCAGCCAGAGCCCTGCGTAAGCACCCCCGAACAACCACAGCCTCCCGGCCTGCGAAAAATGGTAATGCCAAAAGCACAATCCTCTCCACAGGCGCGCCTGCTGCTCCATGGTAAACACGTCGATACACTGGGACCGGGCATGGGCCAGGCTTTCAAGCAATTCACGGTTGTGCGGCAGATAACGCAGTGCCCGGCGGTAATTCAAGATCGCCCCCCCGTAATCCCCCGCCAGGAAGTAGGAATGGCCGAGATTCGTGTAAAGCTTTCCATTGCGCACCCCGGACCCCTCGATTACGTGCGCATACCTGAGCGCAGCTTCGCGGTAAAGCTCTCTGGAAAGTCCGGGATCGCTCATGGCCGCCTCGTTGGCCCGGCGGAATGTTTCCGCAGCTTCCCCCAAATCGTCCCCGGCCGCTCCAGACGCCCGGTGCGCCGGCCCAGCCCAGGCCATTAGCAGCATCAGCAGCGCACCGGCGGCAGCCGGCCTGCGAAGATAAAGTTTCAGATTCATCCTCCCAGGCTCCCCTCAATTTTTTCGATCAGTTCCGGGATCTCTCCAGCCACCGCACGCGGACTGTTTCCGTTGCTGCCCCGGGGAGAAAATCGCACGGACGCCGCCCGATCCCAGAATTCCACGAGTCGCGCTATCAGCGGCCCATCCACCTTTCTGTCCTGCAGGTGCCGTACGATTTCCTCGGTGGAAGTCGCCCGCCGCGTCAGTCCGAAACGATCTGCAAAGTAGACCCCCACTGCATCTCCCAGGGCGTCGATCT
>JAHEJT010000007.1:8128-46957 GCA_024638765.1 Verrucomicrobiales bacterium | reverse complement strand
CGGAATCCGTTTCTTCTTCGCCGTCGAATCGCAGCGACTGCACCCGGTGGCGAAAGTGCTGGTAAGCCTGGCGGGCCCGAGCTTCCACCGGGTATTCCCGCGCGAAACGCCATCTTTGGCTTCCCAAAAACAGCAGCCCGAACAATGCCGGAGGGCCCAGAATCATCAGCAACCAGAACCCGGGTTTTCCCCCAAGCCATCCCACCGGCCGCGCCTGGTCGAGGAGTGCTTCCACCGAATAATTGTGGTGGATTCCGGCGACACTGCGCGCGATCTCGTTCCGGAGCCTGGAACCATCTGAGAATACCGCGTCAAAAGCATCGGCTTTCGGGGCGCGGGAAACCGTGAGCGCGATCGGTTCGGACGCAGCCTCGCCATAGGTGGCGGTTTCGGGATCGAAATACCAGAGGCGCAGTGCGGGGATAGCCTGCACCCTGGCATGCGATGGCCGAATCATCTGCGTGAAAATTCTCTCCCCGCCTTTCAGCGATGACTTCGCGGGTTCAGCGGGCACATCAAAGCTGTAAGTCAGGGCGCTTTGCTTGCCGAGATCCGGCGACCGCAGAACCTGGGGAAAGGGATGTCCCTGCAGTCGCAGCGTCAAGGTAACCGGATCCAACTCGGAAACCACCCTGGGGTCAGCCTCGGCCGCGAGCGCGAATTTTCCCACGATACCGCGAAAATCCTTCGGCCTATCCTCCGCCGGCAGAGCTTTTACTTCCAGGGTCAAGGGCTCGGAGCGCGCGAAGAACCGCTTGTGATCCGCGCTGACCTTGCCCTCGAAGAAATCGTTGTTGAAATAACTCGGATACCGGAACCCGCTGAATCGCTGGTCTTTGGGCGGGAGATACGAGCACAGTAACGCGGCCGGAGCGAGAGTCAGCGTTCCCGCGGTTCTGGGCACCAGGATCTTTTTGAAACGAATCGTGCTGAAAGGCTCCTCGCCTATCTTCTTTTCTTCCAGCTCCGCAATCACCCTCCTCTGATCCACAGGCACACCGATTGCGTTCGATGCGTTGGGATCCACTTCGTCGAGAGGCTCATGAATCTTCACCCGGCTGTCGCTGAGAGTCGGCACATGAATATCCACCGCCCGGAACCCGCCGACGAATAGTCGGCTCTCCCAAGTAAAAGTCATGACCACCGGTTGGCCCACAAAACAACTCGTCTCCGAGAGCGACACCTCGAGCCGAATCTTGTCCGTTTCCTCAGGGGTTCTCACCTCAATTGGAACCGGCTCGCTGAATCGGCTCTTTCCGCCGGCTTTCACCTCAAAGGCCGGAAGCATGATGCCGCCGGCCCGCAAAGGGACACATTCCAAGGTCAAGGTAAGACGCTTGCGCCCCATTTCTGTCGAGGGATGCGACCCTACAAATCGCGTCCGCACCGCGTCCACCGCGGGCATTTTTCCCAACTTCGCATCGTGAGTCCCCTCGACGACCAGGTAACAGGTAAAGACCTGCCCGAGGAAATAGGAGTCTTCCGCCAGCAACGCCTTTACCTCCACAGGGGCCGCGGTCTGCGCTTGGATGCCGCCGGGTGCAACCGCCGCCAAGGCGACGATCGCCGCGCACCAGCTCAATACTCTCCTTCTCATTAGCCGCATCATTCTACCAGTCTTTCTCGACGGCCTGATACTTGGAGGAACCTTTCTTCTGCCGCAGGGCGTTGTTCTCTGCGTCCTCTTCGAAAATATCCTCCGGATCAACCATGGGAGGCGGCATATTCTGGTTCTCGAGATCCAAGGACAAATCCCCCGCCGAGTAATCCGAAGGTTTTCCCTCCCCACTCTCCTCTGTCTCTTCCATTTCGTCGCCCGGCTCCATCTCGTCCCCCTCCTCGCCCGGCTCCCCTTCCTCGGATTGATCCTGGTCCTCCCCGTCTTCCGATTCACCGGATTCCCCCTCCCGATCGCTGCGTAATGCGTCCAGCAATTCCTTTTCTCTGGTCCTGGCCAATTCCAGGTTCCAGGCTGCGTCCTCGTTTGCCGCATCGAAATCCAGCACCGCGCGGAACGCCTCGGTGCTCAACGAAAAATAGTTCAAGGAAAGCACCTGGTCCTGCGGCAGGATCATCTCGGCCCCCTTGAAATAACTGTTCCCCAGGTTGTAACACGCGGCCACGCGCAATTCGTCTCCCCGGCTGTGCTCCAGCGCCATTCGAAAAGCCTCAATAGCTTTCGCGTATTCCTGCGCCTGGAAAAAGCGTCGTCCTTTCCGGTAATGTCCCTTGGCCGACCGGCGCACCGGCGGCTCCTGGATGACCTCCGGCGCGTCCTCCACGGTCTCCTCCTGCGCCCGCGCCTCGCTTCCACAAGCAAGCAAGGCAATCGTCAACAGCGCCGTTCCCGGGCGAACCCCTGCGGAATAAAAAAACCGTCCCACCGTAAGGAGACGCGGCAGGCACAACAGGAGAAGCGCCAGCCCCAGGAACCACTGAAATTCTTCGCGATATCGCATCACGCTTTCAGAGTCTCCCCGGAGTTTCTCTTCAAAGTGCTGCACCAGCCGGCGGTAAATTTCATCGAGCTCGAAGGCGCGGGCGCCCGCGTTTAAGTAAACACCATGCCTGCTGGCTTTGGCCATTCGCTGCAAAGGTCCCGACTCCAGTCGCGTCAGAACGGGCCTCCCTTTGTAGGTCATGAAGGCGCTCCCGGGTCCGGCGCGATCCTCCGGCTTCAGAGGTATGGGCACGCCGCTGCGGGGATTGCCAACCCCGATGATAACCAAGAACGCTCCCAGCTCTTCCAGCTCTGCCGCCGCCTTTTCGGGCCGGCTCTCCTGGTCTCCTCCATCGGTGATCAAGATGATATCCTGCAAGCCCTTGCGATTCTCGCTCAACAGCTTGTCCACCGATTTCCGAATCGCATCCCCGATCCGTGTCCCTCCCTGAGAAACGTTTTCTGGTCCTGCCTCCTCCAGCCTTCGACGAAAAAAGCCGTAATCCGTTGTCATCGGACACACGATCGAGGGGGAGCCCGCAAAGATCACGAGCCCGACCCGGTCTCCGTCGAGGCTCTCCAGACAATCGAGCACCGCTTGCTTGGCGCGCTCCAGGCGGTTGGGAGCGAGATCTTCCGCGAGCATGCTGTTGGAAACGTCCAAAAGAAACAGGAGGTCGCGCCCTTGTCCTCCGGCGGGGACGGACACTCGCGTCCATGCGGGGCGCGCCAGCGCCATGACCAATAGCACGGCCGCCAGACAATAGCAGCCGACAGTCCACCTGCGCCGGCGTCGCTGGGCTTCCTGCTCCATCGACTTCAAAGGATGCGTTCCGCTGAAACTGATCATGGCTTCGCGCCGCCGCGCCGCGGCATACCGGAACAAAAACCAGAGTGGCGGCACCAGCATCAGCCATGCAATCTTGGGAAGATCGAGGAAAACCATCGTATTACGGGATTCGTCTCAGCCAGGTGGAACGCAAGAGGCTCTCAATCGCCAGAAGCGCCAATGCCCCAGCAGCGAAATATCCGAATATATCGGCTTGAAGTTTTTTGGCGGTAGACCGCATCTCGCTGCGCTCCAGACGATCGATTTCTGCGTAAACCGCCTTTAAAGAGTCGTAATCATGCGCAGTCCGGAATATTCCCCCGGTAATTTCCGCCATCTTTTCGAGGGTTTGCTCCGCCGCGCCGCGTTCCGCCGCCACTTCGATAACTCCTTCTTTGGTTTCGATTTTTGCCGGTGGCGGTGGATCCCCCAGGCTGATGGTGTAGACGCGGATACCCCATTTCTTCGCCATGGCGGCCGCTTCCATCGGTAAATGCCGCCCGCAATTGTTTTCGCCGTCGGTGAGCAGGACCACGATCTTGCTCTTGATCTCGAGATTTTCGTCCACGCCTCCTCCGGCGCTTCGCCAGAGACTCTCCTCGAGGGTTTTCATTCGTGCGGCGGCAAGCGCGGAGGCATCTCCGTAAGCGGTGCCGTCTTCATTGGGCCGATCGTTGATCTCCAGGTTTTGCGCAAAATACACCACCGCGTCATGTCCCAGCGTCAGAGGGCACACTGTGTCTGCATACCGGGCAAAGGTGATGATCCCGATCAAATCGTCCGGCCGCCCCGTCAACTCTTCGTCGTCGCCTTGCACAAAAGACTCGAGCACCTTCTTGGCCACTTCCAGTCGCGTGGATTCATCCCCGGCAAAATCCATGCGCATGTCCATGCTGCTGGAGATATCCACCAGCATTTCGATCGCAATCCCCTCTCTCTCGGCGCTCCGCTCGATCACCTCGACCTGCGGCCGCGCCAGCGCCAGCACAGTGGATACCACTCCCAGCAATCCGAGCACGGAAGGGAGCCAGGTAAGCCGCTGGCGCCATGATTTTCCGGAGGCAAAGACGGACCGCATCGATGAAAATTCCAACGCGTTCACACCGCGCCGCTTCCACTGCAGGAAGAGAATCCCCACGATCGGAATCAAGAGCAACAATGCCCAGGCAGACGCAAAACTCATGCTCCTTGCCCCTCCTTTCCTTCCTTGCCGGTCTCGAGAATAAACTCTTCGAGCCTCGCCCGGGCGCCCGCGGCCGCGCGCGCCGCCCCTTCTTCCTTCCCGAACCGCGCCTGTTCCAATTGGCGCACCAGACTCTCGAAGGTGTTCCTGGCCTGCACGCTGACTGAGCCCCCCACCGCTGCAGCCAGTTCTTCCGCGGAAGCACACTGCGCCCCGACACGGAACTTTTCACGAAGATAGATCCCGAGAACCTTGCGCACCCCGTCCGCCAGGGAGGAGGGCGCATCTTCCGAATCGCAGGAGCGCAATCGGCGGATCGCGACCTCGGCGGGACTCGTTTGATCCCCGGCAATGTCCACCCCTGAATCGCTGCGTCTGCCGCAAAGCTTTTTCAGGAGCGCGGCCACCAGCGGAGGCAGGACCAATAACGCCAATACAATCGGCAACCACGGTCCTCGTTCCGACACCGGCCCGGCCAGGGCCTTTAACTTGACGACACCGGCGTCTGCGGGAAACACGGACCACACGATCACCTCCACCGCTTGGGTCTCCACGACAAGGGCGTTGCCGGATCCCCCTCCCGGCGACCAGGCCTTGACCTTCAGCGCAGAAATCTCGTACCCGCCCGCCAAGTACGGTTCCAGCAACCACTCGGCCCCATGTATTACCCTGCTGCCGTCAGCGGAAAGCGCCGGCCGCGAAACCACCTCTTCCCGAATGCGAAAGGGGCTCGCTCCCTCGAGCGACTCCGGCAGGCGGACTCGGTATCCCGCGGGTGCATCCGCCTCCAACCGCAAGCGCACGCGGTCCGCAGTCGTAATCTCACTTGCACTCACTTCCATGCGCACGCGCAGGTCTCCATCGCGAAATTCGTGAACCGCCCCCGAAAGCTCCGCGATGCCTGCGAAGACCGCCACCCAGAAAGTAAGCGCCCGGGCGCCTGATGACAGTCGCTTACGCATGATGATTTCCTCGGGGGCTGCGCATCCGCGCGGAAAAAAATTCATGGAGAGACGCCACGTAATCGGTGCCCGTGAGCACATCCAGGTAATCAACGTTTGAATCTTCAAAAAGCCCCAGCAGCTCCCGATGATGTGCCGCGGTGGACCGGAGAAAAGATTCCCGCACCGCCGCGTTATCCGTATCCACGATTCGGGTTTCCCCGGTCTCGGCATCCGTAATCTGCAGCAACCCCACGCGCGGCAGCGCTCTCTCGTTTTCATCGCCGATAACAAGTCCGATGAGATCGTGTTCCCGGGCCACCGCTTTCAATTGATCCTCAAAGCCGGCGGCCTGGAAGTCCGAGATCAGGAATATTACGGAGTGTTTCCGGGAGATGTGCCCCATGTATTCCAGGGCTCCGGCAATATTGGTGCCGCGACGGCGCGGCTCGAAGGATACCAGTTCCGTCAGGATGCGCATCACGTGCGACCGGCCCTTGCCCAGGGGCACGAAACGCTCCACTTCCTCGGTAAAGAGCAGCAACCCGACCCGGTCGTTATTCTTGGTCGCGGCGAAGGCCAGCAAAGAAGTCAGTTCGAGGGCGGCCTGCTCCTTGGTCGTGTCTTTGCTGCCGAATCTTCCGGAGGCGGACATGTCGACCACGAAGTAAACGGAAAGCTCTCTTTCTTCGATGAATCTCTTGATATGAGGATCGCCGGTGCGGGCCGTCACGTTCCAGTCAATGCTGCGGACATCGTCTCCCGCCTGGTATTCGCGCACTTCGTCGAATTCCACGCCGCGACCCTTGAATACACTCAGGTATTCTCCCGCGAGAAGATCATTTACCGGCCGCCGGCTGCGGACCTGAAGTCGGGCGACCCGGGCATCAACATCCTGGTCCAACATCGTCACCGCAGTTCCGTTCAGGGAATCTCGACCGCACCGAGAATCTGCGCGATCAACTGATCCGAGCTGATTTCTTTGGCTTCCGCCTTGTAAGTAACGGCCACCCGGTGCCGTAACACGATCGGCGCCACCGCCTTGACATCGCCGGGCACCACGTAATCTCTTCCGTCGAAAAGCGCCCGGGCTTTCGCCGATTTCGCCAGAAAGATACTGGCGCGGGGAGAAGCCCCGTGCCGAATCATACCGCCGATCTCCAAACCGAACTCCTCCGGAGTGCGCGTCGCCCGCACCAGTCGGAGAATGTAGGCTTCGATTTCCTCCTTCAAGAAGACCTCGTCCAGCTTCCGCCGCATCTTGAGGACCTCATCTCCGTGGATCACGTCGTTCACTTGCAAGAGCGGGTCGGCCATAGACATCCGGCGCATGATTTCCTGTTCCTCGTCCTCGGCGGGATAATCCACCTTCAACTTGAACATGAAACGGTCGAGCTGCGCTTCCGGGAGCGCGTATGTGCCCTCCTGCTCGATCGGGTTCTGAGTGGCCAGCACCATAAAGGGCTCATCAAGCGGATAACAGGTGTCCCCGATGGTGACCTGCTTTTCCTGCATCGCCTCCAGCAAGGCGCTCTGCACCTTGGCCGGCGAACGATTAATCTCGTCGGCGAGCAGAATGTTGCAGAAGATCGGACCCTTGTGAGAGTTGAACTCGCCGGTCTTGGGATTGAAAATCAAGGTCCCAATCAAGTCCCCGGGAAGCAGGTCCGGCGTAAATTGAATCCGGTTGAAGCTGGCCTCCAGGGTCTGCGCCAACGTGGAAACCATTAAGGTCTTCGCCAGCCCGGGAAACCCTTCAATCAGCACATGCCCGCCGCAAAGCAACGCCATCAGGAGATCCTGCACCAGTTCCTCCTGGCCGACCACCACCCGCGAAATCTCACTGCGGATCTTCTCGAGAGTGGCATGTTCATCCTCGAAAAGCCGAGGCACCGATGAAGTTGGGATCGTCGTGGTCACAAGTATTGGATTTCTGCCATCGGAGGCGGAGGCAAGTCTCGTCCTTTTATTTAAGAGCAGCTCCCGGGGCAATGCGAACAATAGTTTTCCCCTCATTGAGCGGGAATTTGAATACTAAGGAAAACTAGCATTTGCCTTTTCCCTCCCCCGTTGCGATTCTCCGCGCCATGAATCCGGTGAAAATTGTCGCCTTTGCGGGAAGCGCCCGCGCAGAATCCTGGAACAAGCGCCTCGTCCGGATCGCCGCTGACGGGGCGGAAAACGCCGGAGCCGCCGTCACCCGCCTCGATCTCAAGGATTACCCGCTCCCGGTCTTTGACCAGGACCTCGAGTCCGCATCCGGACTGCCTGAGAACGCCCGCACGCTCAAGAAAATCCTCGGAGACGCGGACGGGTTTATTATTTCTTCTCCCGAATATAACAGCTCTATCTCTCCCCTGCTCAAGAACACCATCGATTGGTGCAGCCGCCCGGAGAGCGATGAGGAGCCCTCGCTCCATGTTTATCGGGGAAAAGCCGCGGTCCTCATGGCTGCTTCCCCCGGACCCCTCGGCGGCATCCGCGCCCTGCCGCACCTGCGCTCCATTCTGCAGAACATCGGTGTCACCATACTTCCCGGAATGCGCGCCGCCGGCAATGCTTACGAAGCCTTCGATGCAAAGGGTAATCTCAAAGACCCGGACCTGCACAAGGCGATTGTAACTCTCGGCGCCGACCTCGCGAGATTTCTGGAAAAATGGAGTACGTGAGGCTGTAGGTGCGAGCGTGAGCGAGTACTGGGCGCGTGAGGCTGTAGGTGCGAGCGTGAGCGAGTACCCCTGCTGGGAGAGGCGTAATCCAAGTATTCGAGACTGCTCGCCCACGCTCGCACCTACTCCGACGAGCCCTAATAACCAAATACCCCCTTGCGCCGGCTTCCGAGCCCCATTATAAATAGACATGGCAACAATCAGCGAAGAAAGCCCGGTCCTGGAGAAAACCAGGGAACTCTGCGCCTCTATTCTCGACGAACCCGAGTTCGCCTCCCACCTCGAGAATGTCACCGCCTTTATCGAGGACACCGAGGCGCGCACGCAGTTCATCCAGCTCTCTCAGAAAAGGGACGAACTCCAACATAAGCAGCAAAACGGATCTGCTCCCGACATGGAGGAAGTCCGCGAATTTCAAACCCTGCAGGCTTCGCTCATGGAGAACGGAGTCATCAAGAATTTTCTCGAGGCCCAGGAAGAGCTCAACAATCTCCACGCTACCATCTCCGAATTCATCGCCAAGACGCTGGAACTCAGGCGCGTCCCCGAGAAAGACGACTTCGAGTCCGAAGGCGGTTGCGGCGAAGGCTGCGGCTGTCACTGAGCGGGCGCGTCCACTCCTGGCCGTAATGCCGGCCCCCCGCGGCGCCGTCACTCCTGGAGATGGATGGGCGTGCGGTCCTGCTCGGAGTGCAGCCTCATGAGCACATCGGCGTCAAAGTCGCCTTGTTCCCCAAGAAGAAGTGGTTTTCCCGCGCCGGCCGAGGGAAACAATCCCAACTTTCTCCAGAGCCTAAAGACCCGGGAGGTGGCGTCCTGCGGGATCGGAAATCCCGACACTTCTGTGTAGGCGGGATACCCGTCCAGTGATCTTGCGGCAATATATCTGACGGCCGGGTAGGTATCTCCCATCAGCAGGGCGAGATATGGTGGCATCCAGTCGTCACCCGAAATTTCGCGCGCTTCTTCCCAGCCAAAGGACCAGGCCATGAGTGCCCGTTGGGCGGCATTCCCTTTGACCGCCCAAAGTATGGAGGCCGCAATCTCCCGTTCGTCGGCGTCCAGCTCGGGCACTGGGATTTGATACCAACGCGCAAGGGTCTCCGCCGTCCACTTTAAAGTCTTATCCAGGTGACACTGGTTACACGCGTCCGGGCGTCCCGTCCTGGCGCTCACTGCGGCATTCGGAGAGCTTATGTGGTGGCTTCGGATGGCTTTCAGCAGGCCGTATGAGGTATGCGGCATGTGGCAGTTGTAACAGCTGCTTCCCGATGAGCCGGTTTCGTGGTGCGTGTGACTCGCAAGGGCGGCGCCTCCCTCGAACTCTTCGTGGCACTGCAGGCACGCCGCATTGTCCTTTCCGACCGGCGCCAACTGGTCGTTGGCCCACTCCTTCAGGGCACGCGGATCCTCATCCGCTTTGTGCATTTTATGACAGGAGAGGCAACTCATCTCTCCTCTTTGAAAGCAAGGAGTCTCCATAAGGCCGTGGTACTCACGCCCCGTTAAGCGCATCATCCCGTCCGGCCAGAATCGATTCGAAAAATACCCCGGTTCGTCCCGGGTAAACCCTTCGTAAAGGGGCGAATTCTTCACCGCTTCATACGGGGCCGTGATCAGCTTTTCATGGAGATCCGCTCCGGGTGTGAACGGGTAGCCGTGCGCGTCGAGCGCTTCCGCGGTGGTATCCCTGGCCGCGAAAATGATCGAATGACATCTCCCACAAACTTGGCTGCTCCGCCTGTGATCGAGATTGGCCGGATTGACGATGGTGTCATCGACGACGCCTTCCACCGGGCCGGCAGGACCCGCCAGGCCACGCTCCCTGTGCCGGCTGTATCGGTGGCGTGGATCCCGATTGGCAGCGATGTGTGCGCGCCCCGGGCCGTGGCAGGCTTCGCAGGAGATTCCAAACTCCACGGCGCGCGTCTTGGCAGTGGTGAATTCTCCCAGGAGCCGTTCCGACCCCATCGTGGAATGACAGTTGACGCAGGTGGTATTCCAAAAGGGCGCTTCCGGCAACTGCTTATGCAAATCGGGAGGCTCCACGAAGGCCTCGTACCGGGAAACCCACTGCTTATCCTTCAAAATATACACGAAAGGCAGCGACCAGATGCTCCGGTCCCCCCGCTCTTCGATGGCAGTGTAATGGCCGTCCAGCCAGTAAACCTGGGAGTGATGAGAACCCGTCGTCATGACGATCTTCCGATCCACGAAATCCGCATCCCGCCCCCCGGTTGAACTCTGCCTCCTTATTCGGGTCCAAAATTCGTCGCCCCGCCGTTCCAGCCGGAATTCGTACTCCCCGAATTGCAGATTCCTGCCGTCAAAATCCGCCAGCACGGAGGACGGAGAAGCGACCTGCGTCATGGTGCGGTGAAAAGAGGCGTGCCACGAGTGGTATTCCCCGGGATGACAGGACCGGCACGTGTCGGAAGATACATAACCCTCGAACTTTTCCTCCTGCGGACGGGATTCTGCAAACCTGTCCTCGGGTGCGTGAACCCGGTATCCCTGGCTGCTTTCTTTGAGCAATATCCACGTCGCACCGATAGCCAGGAGATAGCCGGCGAGGACAAGCGAAAGCAGGCGGCAGCGCACAGACATGGGAACACACGGTTAGATACCGGAGAAATCCCGACCTTCACTAGGACGCAAATCCGGGATCTCCGCATCCGATAAAGCATCAAGATACCCGGGACGACAGCGAGATTGAACGAAAAAGTCTCAATTCTCGTCGGTTTGGCCTGCCGAAGAAACATCCATCGCGGTCAGGGCCACGCCGAGAAAAAGCAGGAGCGCACCGACGGGCACCAGGAAGACACCGTAACCCGGGTCACCTCCGTAAATGATCAGACCACCCAGGAGAAAGCCTCCGGGCAGAAAAACGCTTGCTGCAATCAATGCCGGCGAGGCGATCTTCCGCCAGCGTCCGGAACACACGCCGGCCTGCTTCACGGTGGCGGCGGCCGCCAAGTGCACCAGCGAAAGCAGCGTCCCGTGAGCATGCGCCAGCGTCATCATCAGACGCCGCGCTTCATTGGAGACGTTCAAATACCATCCAATCTTAAAGCCGTGTAACATCTCCAGGACGATGCCGAGGCTGAGAAAAAATAACAGCGACCACCAACCGAATTTCAGGTGACGACTGTAATACCGGCGGCATTCACTATCGTGAGAATTCTGCTCTCCGGGAGGTAATTCTTCTTCCACGCTTTCGGTCTTTATACCCGACTTTATTCCGCCTACGCTTTTTATCGCGCAACTCTCACCGCTTCCCCTGTCGCAGTTCCCAGCGCTCGCCGAAAAATCCAGCCCCCGCAATACCTCCCGGGCGCCGGCTGTCCGGCGGGACCCGGACATCGATCACCGCCCAATCCGGAAGCTTCGGCACCTGCCGGGCATTGTTCAGGTAATCGTACTCGCGGTAAGTGAAGCCACTGTTGAAAACGATGTACCGATCCGGATTCAGGGGGTTTGGATAAATCAGGATGGGGACGTGATTCGCGGAATCGTATCGACTATCCCCGCAAATGATTTCCCCCTCTCCCCATCGGATCGGAATCTGATCGGCGATTCTCGCCATCAATGCGTTGCTCTGCGGATCTCCCCACAACACGATGTGATGATCGCCTAGATCATCGGTGGTAACGTCCACATCGTTTTTTTGGCGGGCATCTCCACGAAATTGCTGTCGCCAATGCACCATCGCACGCTCCATCTCCGCGGTAACCCATCTCCCCGTCTCTTCGTTGAGAGGCTCGCCCGTCGGCATCACCATGAGGAAGGAATCCATAAAGGCGTCGTCGATCGGTCCCTGTAATCCATGCCGTTTCGCCAAGTAACCCGGTTGCGCGCTCGTCACCAATTCCCAGGTTTCACCGGACTTGCGAAAATGCGCGGTCCAGGATCGATCCGACATCACCGGGGCTGCCTCGATCTTCTGTCCGTCGATCTCTACGATTGGCACTCGCGTGTTATCGAGAGGGCATTGGCCCGGCCCCATTGACAGGGTAAAAGCGGTGACATTCTGGAGCCTCTTTATGATAACCCGGTGCGATCCCGCGATTTCAGCCTCTGCGCGGGCGCGGACCCAATGCTCGGCCAAAGCGTCAATCGTCAGCCAATGCATCCGGTTGTAACGCAAAGTCCAGGTGGTAAACCGGATGCGCCGCGGCACCTGCTCCCGGCCTGCCGCCGCGATCCCGGAGACGCGCCTCTCAATTTCCGGCTTCAGCGCTTCCAGGATCTCGTGTCCCGCGCCCGGTCCGATGAGATGTGCGAGTTCCATGCCTTCTTTCCGCATCGCTTCCGCCATGATGTCCGCCGCTTGTTTCTGCGGATCCAGTTCTCCGCTGTAAGCCACCGTGGGACAGTGATAGAGATTCAGGGCGTAATCCGTGCAGTCGTAGAGATGCCAGAGCTTCCTCTGGTACCACGTCGGATTCAGAGTTTCCTCCTGGAAAAACTTCAAAAACTCCGCCGTCTCAGCAAAACCTGCCCCCGGATTCGCCCCCGCCCACCGGTCCGCGTAATGGACCGCCAGGTTCCAGCAAGCCGCGCCTCCCATGGAAAACCCGCGCACCAGGATCCTGTCTTCATCAACCCGGTAAAGCTGCCGGACATGGTCCAGCGCCTCCAGGCAATCGATTTCACCTGCGAATTTATTCCCATTCGAATAGCGGGCAAAGGGATGGAGCACGATCGTCTCCGGCGGGGCAAATTGGCCCGGATTCGTCTGGCGCTGATGAATGAAGCTCAATTCCGTCGATCTCTCCCCCCGGCCGTGAAACCATAAATCCAGGCGATGGGACTTCTCTCCGTCAAATTGATACGTTTCCGGTATGACAAGACCGTAAGGCTGCGCCGATCCGTCAATCTTTGATCGAAATCCGCGCACCACGAGCCCCGTCTGATACAGCCATGGCGCGCTACCCTCCATCAGTTGTTGCGCCCGTGCTCTACCCTGCGCAATCAGGCTCCGCGCGATCTCGATTTCCTCAAAGCGCTGGAACTCGTCGTACTCCAGCGAATAGTAGACAGACTTATAGAAGATCTCCACGTCCGGCAGAAGATCGAGCACTTCCGGGCGGTCCCCGGACAAGTCGAGAATGGCGCCGATATCATCCGCCAGCCGCTCGAGCTCGAGCTCAATTTCACGCCGGTCTTTCTCCGGCACCTCGATTCCCGGAGGAGGGATTCGCCGCACGTCGTCCGGGTCGTTGTCGCTCGGTCCGTCGGCGAGCAGCCCCCCCATCGTTACCCAGAGAATGAGCAGGAGGGGGATTGAGATCTTCATTACTCAGAATAGAATCGTGAAGGGCCCAGTTCAACAGAACGCCACGCTGCTTGCAATCCCGAATCGCCTTGGGCCGGCGATTCGTCGGTGCTCAGGCAACTTTCGCCAGAGGATGCCCGCGCGCGACCAGGGGCAACTCCGTCCGCTTGCCGGTGAGACCCGCCGCCCACACCGCGTGGATCATTTCCAAGGCCTTCATCGCCCGATATCCCGAACAAATGGGCTCTCGATCCTCCGCTATCGCCCGCAGCCAGTCCTTCACCACGCGACGATTCGCCGCGTAATTACCCTCCAGTCCGTCCTCAGGCGCGTGATATGGTTCCACCGCGGGCCAGCGCCCCCAGCGATCCACCCGCTCTTCCTCCCGCCACTCGCTCTCCATCAGATAGAGCGTCGGAGGATGATTCGCCATGATCCGCACCCGCGCCGTGCTCCCGACCAATTCCAATCCCCATCCTCCCGCCGACTCCCGCTGCGCGCCGCGACTGATGTAGGTCACGTTCACCCCGCCCTCCATCGAAAAATGCGCGTAAATAGCGTCACCCACAATCGGCCCGATGTTTTCCTTCTTTGATTCTCGCGCATCCGCGGCCCTTGCCGGCTTGCCCTTCTCCAATACACGCGCAGTGCACCAGAGCGCGTCTCCCGCAAAATATCGGGTCATATCAAATAAATGCGTCCCCAGCACCACCATGTCCTCGCCGCCCGCCCTTGCGTCCATCTTCCCATAAACCCGGATCTCCAACAGATCTCCGACCAACCCATTTTCGATCTCCTTTTTCAGGCGCAAGATATGGGGATCGGCCCCCATCTGGTGCGCCACCGCGATTTTGCAATTCTTTTCCTCTGCCAGCGACAGAATCTCATCCGCCTCCGCCAGCGTCGGCGTGAAGGGCTTCTCCATGTACAAATGCGCGCCCTCGCGGAGCGCCGCCATCGCCATCGAGTGATGCTGGTCCGTCCACCGTGGCGCCACGCTCACGAGGTCCGGCTTCTCTTTCGTCAGCATCTCCGTGTAATCCGCGTATGCCCGCGGCGCCCCGGTCCGCTTCCTCGCCGCCTCTCGCCCCTGCGCATCCGCGTCCGCGACCGCCACCAGCTCCACGTCCGTCAATCCGCGGAACACCACGTCCATCCGGTGCCCGTAATCCCCGCGCCCCGTATGCCCGATCACCGCCGCCCGCAACTTCTCTCGCTTAGCTCCCCAGGCACCGGCAAACCCCGCCGCGGACATTCCCGCCGTCAATCCCACGAATCGCCGTCTCCTCATTCCAGTTTCTCCTTCCGCTGCGCCGGTTCCTGGGTCATCCTAATCACTCGACATGCTGCCTGTCTATTCGCGGATCTTTCATCCTGCATCCTTCAAGAAAATGACCACTCGCCGAAAATTCCTCAAAACGACGGTCGCCTCCGTGGCCGCGTCCTCCGCCCCGCAACTCCTCCTCGCTAAGAAAACGCCGGCCAAGCACCCCGTCATCGGCGAAGGCGAGTTCAAATACGAGTGCCACCACGGCTGGGGCCGGCTTCCGGCCAACCACGAATGGGGAGGCGCTTCGCACGGGGTCGCCGTCGACGCCCAGGGACTCATCTACATCACTCAGCACGGCAAACCCGGATCCGTCTTCGTTTTCGAGCCCAACGGCAAACTCGTCGATTCCTTCGCCCCGGAACACATGCTCGACGGACGCGCCTTCGGCCACGGCATCGACATCCGCAAAGAAGGCGGCAAGGAATACATCTACCTCGCGCCCAACAGCCCCAAACTTCGCCAGTTCGCAAAATACACCACCGGCGGCGAACTCGTCTGGCACAAGGAACCACCCGTGGAATCCCACAAATACGACGACCCAAAGGCCCGCTTCAACCCCACCAACACCAGCTTCACGCCGGACGGCGGTTTTCACCTGGGGGACGGATACGGAAGCCATTACATCCATCGTTACGATAAGAAAGGGAACTATCTGACCACCTTCGGCGGCAAAGGTGCCGAAGCCGGGAAGTTCGCGACGCCGCACGGACAATGGCTGGACGACCGCGACGGCACTCCCAAGCTCGTCGTCGCCGATCGCGCCAACGCGCGACTCCAATACGTCACTCTGGACGGAGACCACCTTTCCTTCCTCGAGGGCTTCCTCTTCCCCGCGGATATCGATATCCAGGGCGATATCATGCTCGTCCCCGATCTCCACGCCCGCGTCACGCTGCTGGACAAGAACAACGCGGTCATCACGCAGCTCGGCGACGATCCCGCCTGGCGCGAACAGGTCCTCGCCAAAGGCAAAGGCATCGTGGCCATGCGCACGACACCCGAGCGCTGGCAGCCGGGTAAATTCGTCCATCCCCACGACGCCTGCTTCGATAAGGACGGGAATATTTTCGTGGTAGAATGGGTGGTCGGCGGCCGGGTGACGAAGCTGCGAAAGGTGTCGTAGCGGCGGCGTCCGAGATGCAAAGTAGCACAGGCTTCCAGCCTGTGTCTGATCATAACCACAGGCTGGAAGCCTGTGCTATTTTACACGATGCCGTCCCGCATCCCCATTATCACGCTCTTCCTCCTGGCGATTCCCGCCCTGCACGCGGCCGATTGGCCCCAATACCTCGGTCCCAATCGCACCGGTGTCTCCGCGGAAACCGGCTGGAACACCGACTGGGATGCCAAAGAACCGGCGCTTGTCTGGAAAAATACGATCGGCATCGGCTGCTCTTCCATCGCCGTGAAAGAAGGCCGGGTGTACACCATGGGAAACAGCTGGCTCAAAGACCGTGTCTATTGCTTCGACGCCCTCACCGGGAAAGAAATCTGGGAATTCAGTTACCTGCAAAAGAAAGAGGACGAAATGTACCGCGGCGGTCCCTCCGCCACCCCGACCCTCGACGACGATCGCCTTTACTCCGTCAGCAAGAAGGGCGATCTCTATTGTCTCAATGCCTCCACCGGGGCCGTCCTCTGGTCAAAAAAATACGTCGAAGATTTTGGCGGCCGCAAACCCTACCACGGCTGGTCGGCATCCCCCCTCGTCGACGGCGACCTTCTCGTCATCGATCCCGGCGCGGAAGGCGCCTCGATTGTCGCCCTCAACAAGCACGACGGAGAAACCGTCTGGGAAAGCGGAGATGAAGAACCCAGCTATGCCGCGCCCGTCCGCTTCGATACCGGGGCACTTTCCGGGTACGCCCTCTTCCAGAAATCCGCGCTGGTCGGATACAGCGACCGCGACGGCGCCGAACTCTTCCGGTTCCCCTGGGAAACCGAATTCGACGTCCACGCCAGCATTCCTCTCTTCCACAAAACCACCCGGAGTTTCTTCATCTCCTCGGCTTACGGCTCTGGCTGCGCGCTGATCGAGATTCGCGATGGCGCAGCGGTCGAAAAATACCGCAATCAGAATCTCTATCTCCAGTTCCAGAACGGCATCCTCGTGGGCGACCACGTCTACGCGGTCGAAGGCGATAACGAAACGCCGGCCGTGCTCAAGTGTCTCGAACTCGCCACCGGCGGGGTCTCGTGGTCGAACAGTTACGGAGGCAGTGACCGGGGCACCCTGATTCAAGTCGGAGAAAAGCTCCTCGTGATCACGGAAGTGGGCGAACTCATCCTCGTCCACCCCGACCCCGCGGCATACCGTGAAGAAGGCCGCATCCAGGTGCTGGCTAAACCCTGCTGGACACCGCCCGCCTTCGCCGACGGTTACCTCTACTGCCGCAATAACAAGGGCGACCTGAGGTGTTACGATTTGCGGCGCTAAATTGGAGGGCAATGCTTTGTCATTGCCGTCGTGCCCGACCAAGCACATCCCATCCTCGGAAACCATCAGCAAACCCCTTGCCTCCGGACCATTCCCGCCCGAAGTTGCCCGCGATCGCCTTGTCCACGGACAAGCCCGCCCGTTAGAATGAAGCCGATGTCCCCCCTCTCCCCCAGGGCCGCCCTCGCGGCGGGCGGACTCCTCTTCGCCGTGCTGTCGGGCTTCGCCTCCGCCGCCACGTTCACGGTGACCAACACCAACGACGCCGGTGCCGGTTCCCTCCGCCAGGCGATCGCCGACGCCAATGCCGCCGTCGGGGATGATACCATCGATTTCGACGGCGGGCTCGACGGCGCCGTCATTACGCTGAGCAACGGACAGCTAACCGTCACCAGCGACATCGCATTCGACGCATCCGCCCTCCCCGCGGGCATCACCGTCTCGGGTAACGACGCCTCCCGCATCCTCGCAATCACCCCCGGTTTCCACGTCGTCTCGCTCACCCACATTACCCTGCGAAACGGATTTGCCGGCAACAACACAAACGGAGGCGCCATTCTCCTGGAAAGCGGCGACCTCACGCTGACGGACTGCACCCTCAGACAGAACCTGGCGGAGGATGACGGTGGCGCCGTCTACGCCGACGGCATTCTCACGATCACGAATTCCACCATCTCGGGCAACGAGGCCTTCGGCGCGGGTGGCGGTGTGGTAGTGGCGCCGTTCGGTGAGGCGACCATTTCAAATTCGAGCATCCTCGACAACCGGGCCCTTCTCGGCGGCGGTCTCTACACGGAGGATCAAGCCGTATCCACCCTGACCAATGTCACTGTCGCCGGAAACTTCGTCTACTGGGATGGCGGCGGGCTCTACGTCCTGCTCGACGGCGCCATGATCACCATCAATTGCACGGTTTCCGGGAACACCGCGGATTATGGAGGCGGCATCTACTACCGGCACAGCGGCAGCCTCGAGATCGAGAACACCATCGTCGCCGGCAACACCGCCGCCGTCGAATCGCCGGACATCCACGAACGCCTCATCTACAACATCAACGTCACCGAGCGTGGCCGTAACATCATCGGGGATAGCGGAGCGGCTAATTCCAACTTCACCGAGGACGGCGTCTTTATCGGGGGCGACGCCTTCCCACCTGTCGATCCCGTCCTCGCGCCCCTCGGCGATTACGGCGGCCCCACCCTGACCATGCCGCCGGTCCCCGGGTCCCCGGCCATCGATGAGGCTATCACGGAGCCATCCACTCCTGCCACCGACCAGCGCGGCACCGCCCGTCCCCTTGACGGTGACGGCCACAGCGGCGCGGACCCGGACATCGGCGCGGTGGAACTGGATCCCGCTCCTCCGCCGTTTTACGTCCCCGCCGACGGCGCCACCGGCGTCGGCATCGAGCCCACCTTTTACTGGTCGTTTGAGCCGGGGGCCGATTCCTACGACATTTACCTCGGCACGACCTCCGGCGCGCTGAGCTCAATCGGCTCCAGCACGCTCGGCCGGTTCACGCCGGCGCCACTCGATTTTCTCACCACCTATTACTGGCGCGTCGATGCGGTCACCGGCGGCAGCACGACCCCGGGCCCGGAACTCAGCTTCACCACCCGCGCCACGCTCACCGTCGATACCCACGTCGACGAAAACGACGGCATCGGAGTGAACCGGGTTTCCCTCCGCGAAGCCATCGAGGCCGGCGACAGCCTGCCCGGACCCACCCTCATCCGCTTCGCCCCCGCGCTCGACGGGCGGACCATCGTCCTCACCGAGGGATTGATCCAAATCGATTCCGAGATCGAGATCGACGCGTCCTCCCTTGCCGCCGGCGTCACCGTCTCCGGCGGCGGCGCCTCCCGGATCTTTGACATCCGGCCCAGTGCCGACGTCACCCTCCGCAAACTCACTCTCAGGGACGGGTTCGCCGATACCGGGGGCGGCGGCGCCATCATCTCGGGCACTGCCCTCCTGGAGGAGGTGCGCGTGCTCGATTGTCGAGCCACCTTCAGCGGCGGCGGGCTCGTGGTCGGCGGCACTGCCGTCATCCGTAATTCGACTATAGCCCGCAATCATGGCCCTACCGACGCCGGCGGCATCGAGGTCGGGGGCTCCGGCACGCTCACTCTCATCAACAGCACCGTATCGGAAAACTCCACCCAGGGCGATGGGGGTGGCATTGAACTCAACGTCAGCTTCACCCGGAACGTCAACGCGCTGGCGACTTTCATCCACTCCACGATTGTCGATAACATCGCAGAGGGCGAAGGAGGCGGCATTTACGTCATCGCCAATGGCGCGCTGCACCTCGAGAACACCATCGTCGCCGCCAATTCGAATGGCGATATCGAGCGCCAAAGCAGCAACATCCAGAGCGGCGATTACCCCATCTCCACCTTCTTCACTCCCGTCATCACCGTCGCCGGCGCCAACCTCATCGGCAACAACAGCTCGGTCTCGACCATCTTTCCCGAGGATTTCGTCCTCGTCGGCGACAACATATCGCCCGTGGATCCCAGGGTCGCGCCCCTCGCAAATTACGGCGGCTGCACCGACACGCGCGGTCTCCTCCCGGATTCCCCCGCCATCGACGCCGCCATCGGCACCGCCCAGTCCCCCACCGCCGACCAGCGCGGCGCCGTCCGGCCCGTCGACGGCGATGATGTGGGACCGGTATCGGCGGATATCGGCGCTTTCGAGTTCGATCCCGCGATCCCGTTCTTCTATCCCCTCGACGGCCAGGCGGGAGTTTCGACCCGCGCCACCGTGATCTGGACCTTCGGTCCGTTCGCCGATTCTTACGACATTTACCTCGGCACCACCCCCGGCGCCCTCAGCCTCGTCGGCAGCACCACCGATTATCTCCTGGAGCTGCCGGAGTTGCTCCCCGGCACCACGTATTACTGGCAGGTCGTCGCCCACTTCGGACCCGGCAACCTGACGAGCCCCGAGCTGAGCTTCACCACCCGGCCCGCTATCCTCGTGGATACCAATGTCGATGAGGACGACGGTATCGATACCGGTAATGTCTCCCTCCGCGACGCCATTGCGGCCGCGGAAGACGAGCCCGGATACGACCTCATCCACTTCCACACCTCGCTCAACAACCAGACCATCACGCTGACCCACGGCGAACTCCGTATCGAATCGGACCTCGCCATCGACGCCGCCGCCGTCGGCGGCCCCGTCACGGTGTCCGGGGACAACCTGTCCCGAGTGTTCCAAGTCAGCTTCGCTTCCACGAGCTTCGAGGGCATCACCATCGCGGACGGTGTTGCCGATTACGGGGGCGGCGTCGAAGTTATCGGGGACGGCTCCGCCGACTTCACCCAGGCTGTGTTCGTGAACAACCGGGCGACGAATTGCGGGGGCGGTTTCGCCGCCCGGGATGACACCACCGTGAGCTTCACGGATTCGGTTTTTTCGGACAATACCTCCGATAGTTCCGGAGGGGCAATCTGCGTCCTGATCGACGGCACGGCGACCTTCACCAATACCACGATCTCCTCGAACGAGGCGCGATTCGGCGGGGGCTTTTACATCGGGCAGGACGGCCAGGTGCAGCTCGTCAACGTGACCGTGGCCGCGAACACGGCCGAGTACGGCGGAGGGATCTATTACACCAGCAACACCAGCGGCGGTCTCGAATTCGAGAACAGCATCGTGGCCTCGAATTTTGCCGAAGCGACCGGGCCGGATATTTGGCGCTGGGTCGGCAGCCCTGCCATCGTCTCGACCGGAGTCAACGTCGTCGGTGACAATGACACCGCCGCCGCCGATCTGCCCGAGGACGGTATCTTCATCGGCGGCACTACCCTGCCGCCGGTCGTCGCCGGACTCGCGCCCCTCGCCGATTACGGGGGCCCCACCCAGACCCACTCCCTGCTTCCGGGGTCCCCGGCCCTCGACACCGGCATCACCACCGCATCCACCCCAACCAGGGACCAACGCGGCACGTCCCGCCCCCTTGACGGGGACGGCGATACCACCGCCACCGTCGATCTCGGCGCCTTCGAGTTGAATCCGGCGGATCCCTCCTTCTTCTTCCCGGCGGACGGCGCCGTGGAAGTACCGCTGCCGCCCGTTCTCTACTGGTCTTCCTCGCCGTTCGCGGATTCTTACGACGTTTACCTGGGCACATCCCCAGGCAGCCTCGCCCTCGTCGCCACCACCACCATCGGCACTTATGAACTCCCTCTCCTCGATTTTGGAACCACGTATTACTGGCGCATCGACCCCACCACCGGCGGCTCCACCACCACCGGCACGGTCTACAGTTTCACGACCCGCGCGCCCATCGTGGTGAATACCCTGGTGGACGAAAACGACGGCATTGCCGTCAACGACATCTCCCTCCGCGACGCCGCCGCCGCCGCGAAAGCCATCAAGGGCCCCGACAAGATTCTCTTCGATCTGTCTCTCGACGGCGGGACCATTGACCTCACCAATGGAGAAATCACCCTCGACTCGAACCTTACGATCGATGCCGGCGCCCTTTCGGGCGGCCTCACCGTATCCGGCAATCACACCACCCGGGTCTTCGTCGTTGGCGAGCTCGCGACCGTGAGTATCCGGTCCCTCACGATCACCCAGGGGACCGCCGCCCAGGGGGGCGGCATCTTCACCGACGGCGAGCGTGCTCTCACCCTCGACGACTGCACTTTTACTGACAACGTCGCTTCCTCCGTGGGAGCCGCCCTCTTCGTCGGCGGTAATGCCACGGTAATAGCAACATCCAGCCGCTTTATCGACAATCACGCCTCGAGTTCCGGTGGGGCCGCCTACGTGGCATCACAGGGCAACGTCACCCTGGTCTCCTCTACGATTTCGGATAACTTCGGATCCTCAGGGGGAGCCTTTGGGGTAACCAACGACGCGGTCGTGTCGATCGAGGACTCCACCATCTCGGAAAATGTCGCCACGTTCCAAGGAGGGGGATTCTATCTTGCCGACAACGCCAGCCTCGAGCTCACGAACTGCACTCTTTCCGGGAACTCCGGCTTCAATTACGGCGGCGGAATCACCAACGATGGCGCCGGCGCGACCGTGACCCTGGCGCACACCACGGTCGCCGGGAATTCCTCCATCGCGGGAGGCGGCATCGCATTGCGTCGATCGGGCGCCACTTTGCACACGGAGAACTCGATCATCGCCGCCAACGCGGCGAACAGTGAAGGCCCAGATGTCCACATCGGCCCCTTCGGCATCACCATAACCCCGGCGGGCGCCAACCTCATCGGCGACAACGAAACCGTCTCCGCCACCTTCCCCGAGGACGGCATCCTCATCGGCGGTTCCACCCTTCCCCCCGTGGATCCCCTGCTCGCCCCGCTCGGCCCTTACGGAGGCCCCACCGACACCCGGCCCCTGCTCCCCGGGTCCCCCGCCATCGATGCCGCCATCCCCGGCGGATCGCCACCCGCGGCCGACCAGCGCGGCACTTCTCGGCCCCTTGACGGTGAAGGAGATAGCACCGCTTCTTACGACCTCGGAGCCTTCGAACTCGACCCCCTCGATCCCCCCTTCTTCATTCCCGCTGACGGCACGACCGATGTCATCGTTCGCCCGCTTCTCCAATGGTCATTCGAACCTTTTGCGGACAGCTACGAGGTCTATCTCGGCACGGTGCCCAACTTCATGCCGCTTGTCACCGCCACCACCGCCGGCGCCCATGCCCCGGCCCGGCTCCACCCCGGCACCACCTACTTCTGGCGCATCGACGCCCTCTTCGGCGCGACGCGCATCTCCAGCGCGGAACTGAGCTTCACCACGCGCCCCGCCATTGTCGTGGACACGCTCGTCGATGAGAATGACGGCGCCGGGACCAACGATGTGTCGCTGCGCGACGCCCTGGCCGCCGCCGACGCGGACCCCGGGCTCGATCTCATCCAGTTTCATTCCTCCCTGGATGGCCTCACCATCGCCCTAACATTGGGCCCGCTCACCGTCGACTCGGAAGTCGAAGTCGACGCCTCAGCGCGTGCCGGCGGGATCACCGTGTCCGGAGGCAACACCTCCGGCGTCTTTTCCGTCACCCGCAACGGCCGGCTCACGGTGGATACGCTCGCCATCTTGGACGGCAACGCGTCAGGCATCAATATCATGACCGACGGCTCCGCCACCGTCCGTAATTCGACCATTTCGCGCAATACCGCGACCTCCGGCGGCGCCCTCTTCGTCGGGTTCAATGCCACCGCCACCGTCGTCAACAGCACCCTCTCGGGCAATGTGGCCACCTCCCGGGGCGGCGGCGTCTATCTCTCGAACGACGGCGTCCTCAATCTCATTAATTCCACGATCACGGAGAATTCATCCTGGACCGATGGAGGCGGCATCCAGCTTTCCTCCTTCGACAGCCTCCTGCAAATAGAGAACAGCATCGTCGCGGGTAATTTTGCGAGCGATCTCGGTCCCGACATCCGCAAAGCAAATGGCGCGACACCCATTAATGTGTCCGGCATCAATCTCATCGGCGATAACGCCACCGCCGACGCAAATTTCCCGGAAGACGGCATCCTCGTCGGAGGGACCACGCTTCCTCCAGTCGATCCCGTCCTCGCACCGCTGTCCGACGCGGGAGGACCCACCCCCACGCACGCCCTCCTGCCGGGTTCGCCCGCGCTGGATGCGGGCATCCCCGCGGCATCCACGCCCGCCGACGACCAGCGCGGCACCGCGCGCCCTCTCGACGGCGACGGCGACGCCATCCCCGCCCTCGACCTGGGCGCCTTCGAATTCAATTTCGCCGATCCGCCCCTGTTCCTGCCACCCGACTTGGCAACCGAGGTATCTCTCCAACCCGATCTCGCCTGGACTTTCGAGCCTTTCGCGGATTCTTATAACGTCTTTTTCATGATTCCCGGGCCGCTGATCCTCACCCTTGGGACTTCCGACGGCCGTCTCACGGCCCCCCTCCTCCTCCCGGAGACCACCTACTATTGGCAGGTCCAAGCCATTACCGGAGGGGAGGAAAGCTATAGCCCATGGTTCTCCTTCACCACCCGTCCCGCCCTCCTGGTCGACACTGTCGTGGATGAAAACGACGGCGTCTCCGTGAATGATGTTTCCTTGCGCGACGCCATCACCGCCGCCGAAGCGAATCCCGGCTACGATTCCATCCGCTTCGATCCTTCGCTCGCCAGTCAGACCATCGTCCTCTCCTCCAGCGGCCAACTGAACATCCGCTCCGATCTCCGGATCGATGCGTCGGATCTCGCCGGCAATATAGAAGTTTCGGGAAATACTCCCGGCCGGGTCTTCTACATCACGTCGGATGCCAACGCCACCCTTTCGGGCCTGGATATCGCCGACGCGCGCTTCGGGGCCGTCACCGTCGCCAAGTTCGCGAATGCGAGCCTCCGCGACATGACCTTCGAAAACAATCGCGGAAGCTCCTCCGGCGCAGGTCTCACCGTCGATGACAACGCCACGGCCGATCTCGCGGGAGTCACCTTCACCGGGGGCATCGCCTCGTCCCGTGGGGGCGCCGTCCTGCTTTGGGACAACGCGTCCGCGACGCTCGTCAACTGTACCATGACGGGGAATTACGCCTCCTCCTCCGGCGGAGGGCTCCACGTCGACGACGCCGCCGCCGCCCACCTCATCCACTGCACCATCGCGGGGAACAATACCGGCGGGGGCGGCGGAGGGATTTCCGGAGATTCCTTCGGCACAGCCAGCCTTGTCCTCGAAAACTCCATCGTCGCCAGCAACACCTCCGCGGGCGCGGGCCCGGATATTCAACATTTCGCCGGCCTGTCGGCCGCAGGCGTGAACCTCATCGGCGACAACCTCAGCGTGGAGACCCTCTTCCCCGCCGATGGCATCCTCGTCGGCACGGGCGCTTCTCCGGTGGACCCACTGCTCGCTCCGCTCGCCGATTACGGCGGGCGCGCTCCAACTTTGTTCCCCCTCCCCGGATCCCCCGCGGTCGATGCCGCCATACTCACCGTCGACACCCCGATCACCGACCAGCGCGGCGCCCCCCGCGTCACCGACGCCGCCCCGGATCTTGGGACTGTGGAACAGTATTTCATCGCCGCACCGCCCCTCGTCGATACCGACAACGACGGCATGGACGACAACCTCGAACCGCTCTACGGCTTTGTCGTCGGCATCCTCGACGGTCATCTCGACAGCGATGGCGACAACTCCTCAAACGCCGCAGAACTTGGAAATCGCACGGACCCGCACGATTCCTCGGACTATTTCCGCATCCTCTCCCTCACTCCCGCCGCCGGCTTCGACCCCATGACCAACCCGGTCTTCGACATTACGTGGAGCACCTTCCCGGGCCTGAGTTACATGCTCGAATGCGACCAAGGGCTCGACTTCAGCGCCCCCGGAACTCTCGGCCCCTACACCTCCGACTCTTTCACCGAGACCGTCACCATCACCCTCTTCCCCGGCATCGACTTCGTCCGCATCCAGCGGGACTGATCGCCGGCTCCGGTAGCGCGGTGTCAGGTGTCAGGAAACGGATTCTTGTCATCCCGAGCGGAGTTGAGGGATCTCTCAATCGTGAGGGAGGCGTTCCATTCACCGACAACGCGCGAGCGCTCGGGGCGCTTTCAAGCATTTTGGGAGGCCGAACCCATCACATGGTGAGTGAGATCCCTCGACTACGCTCGGGATGACAAACGCTCTATTGAGACGCCAAAATTACAGGGCAAGAGTCCCTGAACACCGAACACCCGCAGCGAAGCCGCGCCGCCGCCACTTTACCGCGATCGCCCATCCGCCATCATCTGCAGCATCACCGACGTCAAGCGTCCCACCACTTCCGGATGCTGCCCGACCACGTTCGTCGTCTCCGCCGGGTCCGCTGCCATATCGAACAAATGATACGGGTGTTCCCAGCGCTTTCCGCCGGGGTGCTCGCGCCCGCCTGAGCCGCTTCCGAACACCAGTTTCCATTTCCCGTCCCGGATCGCGAACATCCCGTTCGCAGAATGATGTACCACCGGCGCCCGGTGCCTCTTCCCCCACTTGCCCGTCTTCAGCAGCGGCAAAATACTGAAGCTGTCCTCCGCGGCATTTCTGGGCAGATCCCTGACGCCCACCACCTCCGCACAAGTCGCCATCAAGTCCACATGACAAATGGTCTCGTCACACTTGCTTCCCGCCGCCACCACCGCCGGCCAGCGCGCAATGAACGGCACGCGGTGTCCCCCTTCCCAGATGTCCGCTTTGGTCCCACGGAAGGGACCGTTGCTGCGGCGTTCCTTATACCACTGCAAGCTGTGGTCACCGACGTGATCCTCCGCCTCATCGGGCCGGTGGTACATAAACGAACCGTTGTCGCTCGTCACCATCAGGAGCGTGTTCTCCGCGATGCCCGACCGGTCCACCGATTCGACGACCTTACCGACAATCGAATCGACCTGCATCACGAAGTCCCCGTAAGGCCCCAGGCCCGATTTGCCGCGGAATGCTTCGCTCTCCACGACCGGCTTGTGCGGGGCCGGCAGCGGCATGTAGAGGAAGAACGGAACCTTTCGGCTCGCCTGCGCGGCAATAAACCGGTCCGCTTCCACGGCCAGTCGGTCCAACACATCGACAAAAACAAAATCCTCCGACCGCGGTCCCTTGCGCCAGAACTTGGGAAAATCCGAAGCTTCTATCGGCACGGTCGGCGGATTCGTCACGCGATTGCCCACGATGTAACAATAGGGCGGCATATCCAACGACGCCGAGATGCCGAAAAACATGTCGAACCCCCGGCCCGTGGGTCCGTGCTTCAACGGCAGCGACCAATCCACGTCCGGGTTCTTCGGGTCGTCGCCATCCTTCATGGTCCAATCCAATCCCAAGTGCCATTTTCCGATGCAGGCGGTCTTGTATCTCTGCTGCTGCAACATCTTGCCGACCGTCAGTCGCTCCTGAGAAATCAGCGGTGGACTGTATCCTGACAAAACACCGCGCTTAAGCGTTTCCGTCCTCCAGGAATACCTGCCCGTTATCACGCCGTATCGGGTCGGCGTGCACACTGCCGACCCGGAGTGCGCATCGGTAAACATCATCCCTTCCGCCGCCAACAGATCGAGGTGCGGGGTCGGAATCGTCGATTCCGGATGGAAACAGTTCACATCGCCATAACCCAGGTCATCCGCGAGAATGAAAATGATATTCGGCTTGTCCGCCCCTTGCACTACGGCGGCAAGGAGGGCTCCGAAAATGGTCAAAAGTGTGATTCGCTTCATTTTAGGGAATGGTAACGACTGCAGAATGGGAGCGCGGGCGTCCCGCCCGCGCTCCCACTCAATGAGGATAAGTTGTCCGGATACTGTCTACCGGAAGCCACTACTGATACAAGCTTCGGTTGCGCTTGCTCCCGGAAATCTGATGACCCGGCCAATTTCTCATTGCACCGTCTCAAAAATTCGATTTGATCTAGGCATCAAGCACGCGCATGCCGGACGACTCCACACCCACTAACGCCCCCTCCGGTTTCCAGCGCTGCCTCGGCTCCCTCCGCGCTTTCTGCCGGCACCCCTTCTTCGCCATGTTCGTCCTCATCGGCGTTTCGTTGGCCGTGAAAGAAAACTATCCGTTCTCGCACTTTCCCATGTACGGCAACCCGGGTCCGTCGACCACTTACCTCTACATCGCCGAAGCGCGCGAGGACGGATCCCATGAACCCCTCCCCGTCCGCGAACTCGCCGGCATCACCGCCCCCAAGGTCAAAAAAATCTTCGGATCGCGCGTCGATGCGTATTGCAAGGAGAACTCGCGCAAGGAAGACACGCTCAGCGACCGTGAACTCGCTTCCATCGGGCAGGACATCCTCGATTACCTGCGCCCACTGGCCGTCAAGCGCTCCAAGGGCCGGGAGCCGATGCCCGACAAGATGGCGCTAATCCAGGTGCGCATCGAGTACTCCGAGGGCGGCGGCTTCTCCGAAACACCGAGGACAATCACCGACGAACGCAAGCCTCTTTAACTGCTCCGAGATATGCACATTGCACGGACGAGCTTCTTGGTACCCTCCCCTCACCTCAATCCTTTATCCCGCTTCGTGGGCTCTGCGATCTGCCTTCGGAATCAGGCTCGCCGCTACCACGGCAAGGCAGTCCCCCGGGGAGAGGAAGCAGAAAACCCTCCTGGAGAATGTTACCCTATGGGATTCCTCCGATCCCCTCTCCTCGGGGAGAGGGTTAGGGTGAGGGGAAGCCGCTCTCGAACTCGTAAACCCTGACGCCGCTACTTGTGAAAAAACTCCGGGCACATCTTGCGGAACGCTTCGACGTCCCACGGTATCACCGCTGGGAAGTCGCCATTATGCGCTGCCTCTTCGCCGTCGTCATCTGGCAGTCGCTGCCTCTGGACCTCGACCGCTTTCCCGGCACCGACGTGCCTCTGCCCGGAATCCTTAAGACTTATCCCGATCTCGACTTCGAGACCCAGCCCATCCCCAACGGGTTGGGCCGCTGGTTCGATTTCACGTTCTTCGCCCATCCCAATGCACCCGCTGTCCTCGCGTGGATCGCGATCCCCTGCCTCCTGCTCTACGCCTCCGGTTGCGGTCTGCCGGCCGTCCTGCCCATTCTCACGTTCCTCAGCATCGGCAGCCGCACGCTTGCCAATTCCCAGGGCGCCATCCACCACGGCTTCCAGATGACGTCACTGGCCCTCCTGGCCCAGACGCTGGTGGTCCTCTGGCCCCTCGCTTACCGTGTGCTCAAAAAGAAATCCCTCACCCTGCGCGGTAATCGTCATCTGCGCGACTACCTCGTGTATCACACCATGATTGTCATTGCCGCGGCCTACGTCATCGCGGCGCTCACCAAGCTCGATGCCTCCGACGGGAAATGGATTCAAAACAGCCATTACATCGGCATCCAGCTCATCAAGACTGATCGCCAGAATTACTACGGCCGCCTCGAGGCGGATAAATACGGAGGCGACGTCAAGTTCGCCGGCGATATGCTGGAACACCCAAACATCGCCCGCGCCGTCATGGGCGCCGGTCTTTTCCTGGAACTTTTCGCCTTCCTCGCGCTATACAGCCGGTTTTTCGCCCTGGCGATCGGTGTCTCGCTGGTCACGCTCCACCAACTCGTCTGGAAATACATGGGGCTCACCTTCCCCTTGAACATGGAGATGGACATCATCTTCCTGATGAATCTGCCGTTCTGGGTCTGGTGGGTGGGGCGACGCTTTCGCAAGCCCGAGACCCCCGCCACACAACCCGCCTAGTCTGTCATCCCGAGTGAAGTCGAGGGATCCCCCAATCGTGAGGGAGGCGTTCTCTTCACCGAGAATGCACGAGCGCTGGGGGCGCTTCCAATCGTTTTGGGAAGTCGAACCTATAACATGGAGCGTGAGATCCCTCGACTTCGCTCGGGATGACAAGAATGCGTTTCGTGGCACGTCTGGGCGATCGACAGTGCACTCCCGATTATCCTGCCTGCGGCAGGCTCTGCAAATAACCCTTCGGATTCAAAGGTGCGCTCCGCGCTGGGCAGTCCTGACACCTGGCACCCCCCACCTCCTACCTTTTACCTTTTACTTCGCCCTTCCGCTCCCACGTGTAGGAACCAAGATCAAATCGGTAGGCATTCTTGTTCGGCGGCGGCCTGGCGTCGTCCTTGGGCAACCACTTGCGCATCTTCGCGATAACCCCCGCGTGCGCCGGATCACCCACCACGTTGTTCCACTCGTCGGGATCCACCGCGTGATCGTAAAGCTCCTCCCCGCCGTCCGCATACCGAATGTACCGCCACCGCTCCCCGCGCAACGCGTGATCCCCCCGCATATGGGTGGTCAAAGACGGCCGTTCCCACGTCGCCTCCGGATCGCGCAAGAGCGGCACCAGGCTCTTCCCGTCCAACCTCTCTTTCCCGCCCAATCCGCACAATTCAATCAGCGTCGGATAGATGTCCACCAGGTTCACCGGCCGTCCGCACCGGGCGTCCCCGGTGACACCAGGCGCCACCACGATGAACGGCACCCGGGTCGATTCCTCCCACAACGTCCGCTTCATCCACGCCTGCTTCTCCCCCAGGTGCCACCCGTGGTCTGACCAGAAGACGATCACCGTGTCTTCCGCCTTCCCGCTTGCCTCCACCGCGTCGAGCAGCTTCCCCACCAGCGCATCCGCATAAGAAATCGACGCCAGGTAAGCGCGCACGGCCTTCTTATACTGCCCCTCGTTCTTAATCAGCTCGAAATCCATCCGCCGGGCCGCCGCAATCTCCTGGCCACGCGCCGGGATGTCATCCAGGTCGTCGGCCGGGGCCTTCGGGATCCGGATTTCCTCGAGCGGATACAAATCCTCGTATTTGTTCGGGTAATACCACGGAAGATGCGGCCGGAAAATTCCCACCCCGAGAAAGAATGGCTTCCCTCGCCCTGAGCCTGTCGAAGGGTCGCGCAGGTATTCAACTGCCCATTCCACCACCTTTCCATCGCCCAAATCAAAGTCCTCCCCTTGCATCCCTCCCCAATCGAACTCTCTCGGGTTCACCGGCGGCCGCTTCCCCTCACGCACCGCCGCAATCCCGTTCAACGGGAAGCCCTCCGGCCAGCGCACTTCCTTGACTTCGACCGCTGAACCCGGCGGTGGCCGATGAAAATGATCGTCGAACACTTGATCAAAATAAGAATCCCACTGATCGGGCGGATTATTGCCGGGGGTGTGATGGTGCAGTTTCCCGCCTCCCAGGACCAGATATCCGTGCGCCCGGAAATACTCGGGGATCGTCTTCACTCCCGGCAGCGATGGCCGCCACCACCGGCCGTTGTCGTAGATGCCAGTGGTCGATGGATACAGGCCCGTCATTACGGCGGTCCGCGATGCATTGCACACCGGCGCCGCGACGTGCGCGTTCGTAAACAGCGTCCCCCGCTCCGCCAGGCGATCGATATTCGGCGTCTCCACCCCGGGGTATCCCCCCAGGCATCCCACCCAATCGTTCATATCGTCCACCGCGACGAACAACACGTTGCGTTGGTTTGCCCCTGCGGCAAGAACGAAGCTCCAGGACGCGATGATGCAAATTATTGATTTGCGCATGCACACTTTCCGACGCGTGAATCTACCTCAACCATTCATATCCATTGCAGGAATCCCAACTCCTCCAGCTCCCGGCGAATCTCACGCGCCGCCGCATCGTCCAGATCCGGCAACGGAGTGCGGCAGGGTCCCAGCTCGAGCCCGACGAGCCCCATCGCCGCCTTTTTCAAAGTCGGCAGGAACTGAGGCGTCCCCGCTTTCACCGTGCGAACAACTTCGATCGCGCGCCTCATCCAGAGCCGCGCTTCCTCGAGGTCGCCATCTTCAAAGGCCCGAATCACGCGGTGATACAGGGGTGCCGCAAAATTGTAAGTACTCCCCACCGCTCCCTTGGCACCCATCGCCAGCGCGCCCAGCAACATCTCGTCCGATCCCCAGAGAATGTCGAATCTGCCCTCGTCGAAGTTCTGGCACTCGGAAAAATGCGCCATGTTGAAATCACTGAACTTGATGCCACGGAGCGTTGGAATCGATTGGCGTCCCAATTCCAGAAAACGCACCATGTCTATTTTCACGCCGCTCATCCTGGGAATGTGATAGTAATAAAATGGAAGCCCGGGCGCTGCGGCTGCGATTTCCGCCATGTGCTGCACGAGCGCCTCAGCGGAATCTATCGGGAAATAAGTCGGCGGAATCGCCGAGAGAAAATCCGCGCCGATGGCTTCGGCATGCGCGGCAAGGGACTTTGCCGTCCCGAGACTGTCGCAGCCGACTTGTAATATCACCGGGAGCCGGCCCGCCGATGCCTTGACAAAAGCCTCTCCGACTTCTCGGCGTTCCGCTTCCGAGAGGGAAGCGCCTTCGCCAGTTGTCCCACAAGCGTAGAGGGCCGCGATCCCGCTGGTCACATAGGTCTCGACAAGGGAAGGGATCTTTCTTGGATCAATTTCCCCGCCAGCCCGCATCGGGGTGGGGGTCGCAGCGACCAAGCCGACAATACAATGAGGCGCTTTATTCATTGGAAGAATCCCGATAGAATCGATGGTAGGCCGCTGTTACAACTAAGCAATTTAAAATGAATAATGGGAAATGACTGGGATCCTCCATACGATTATTGTGAAGACCGACAGCGGCAAATCACATTGAGCTTCAATTTCATCCACGACGTCTGCCACATGAACACGGCTCATTTTCCATTCTCCCATTTCCGTATTTCGACGTGGTGGCCGTGCTTCTTCATTGTTCTAGCGTTTGCGGCCAGCTTTAACTTCGCGGCCGAGAAAAAACAAAAAAAGGAACCCTTCGCCAAGGCCGCCCACAAGGGTTTCTCCATCCCCCAGATCGACCTCACTGATCGAACCGATCTCCAAACCGTCATCAGCAAGCACCCCGTGACCTACATGGGCCACCCCAGCTCGGTCCTCCTCGACGACCACAAGACCATGGTCATGGTCTATCTCGACAAGCACGGCCGCGGCAACCTCATGTGGCGCCGCAGCACCGACGCCGGCAAGACCTGGTCCGAGGACCTTCCGCTCCCCGAAGGCTGGGGCGGAAAGTTGATGATTGACGGTGTGGAACACGCCCAGTTCCTCGAGGTCCCCATCATCTACAAAGTCGACGGGCCCGACGGCGTCCAGCGCATCGTCCTTTACACCTCCGGCCGCGACATTCATCCCGCCCGCTACGCCGTCTCCGAAGACGGCGGCCAAACCTGGTCGAAACTCAAACCCATCCTCGCGGGCGGGGAGACCATCGATGTCAGCATCGTCCTCTTCTCGGACATGACAAAACTCAAGAACGGCCGCTACCTCTTCACCTACCACGAGCCCGGACGCGTCTTCACAACTTCCAGTGCCGACGGCATCACCTTCGACAAACCAAAACTCGCCGTGACTTACCCCGGCGCCTTCCTCTGCGAGGCGTGTTTCGTCCGGTCTCCCGACGGCAAAACCCTCGCGCTCCTCATGCGCGAGAACAATCGCGTCTACAATTCCTTCATTTCCTTCTCCAAAGACGAAGGCAAAACCTGGAGCGAACCCAAGCAAATGCCCGATTCCCTCACTGGCGACCGCCACCAGCACACCTACACTCCCGACGGCCGCCTCTTCATCTCCTTCCGCGACCGCGGCGCGGCTTCTCCCACGGAAGGCGACTGGGTCGGCTGGGTCGGCACCTTCGACGATCTCGTCAGCGGCGCCGAAGGCCAGTACCGCGTCCGCCTCAAGGACAACCACCGCGGCAACGACTGCGCTTACCCCTCCCAGCACCTTCTCCCCGACGGCACCCTCTTCGCCGCTACTTACGGCGGTTGGGAAGAGGGCGCCCCCAACTACCTCATCGCGTTCCACTTCAAGATCGAAGAACTTGACGCACTCGTGAAATGAAGAAACTCGTTCTCCTTTTCGCCCTGGTGTTGCTAGTCGGCTGTCGATTCGCATACGCGGCGAAGCCGCATCCGGATGCAACGGCACGTTGCCCCAACATCCTCTTCATCCTCGCCGACGACCTCGGATACGGCGATGTCGGCTGCTACAACCCCGAGTCCAAGGTCCCGACGCCGAACCTCGACCAGCTGAGTCGCGAAGGCATGCTCTTCACGGACGCCCACAGTCCCTCGACGGTGTGCACGCCAAGCCGATACAGTCTGCTCACCGGACGCATGGCGTTCCGCACCGGAATGGGCGGCGTCTTCACGGGAGTCCGGGGCCCTTGCCTGATCGAAGAGGAGCGCCTCACCCTGCCGCAAATGCTGCGCGAGAAGGGCTATGAAACCGCCATGTTCGGCAAGTGGCACATCGGCATGACTTTCCTCGATAAAGACGGCACTCCCGTCTATGAAGCGGACCTGAAAAACCCGAAGAAGAAAGACTGGCGCGAACCCGGGGCCGAAGTCCAGCGGGTCAGGCTGGTGGACTATTCCCGGCCGATCCCGGACGGCCCGGTCAACCGCGGCTTCGACAAGTTCTTCGGCACGGTCTGCTGTCCGACGACGGATTGGTTCTACGCCTTTGTCGACGGAGACCGGGTCCCGGTTCCACCGACGGAGCTGCTCGATCGCGACAAGTACCCCAATCACGTCTACTCGCAGGACTTCCGCCGCGGCCTCATCGCCCCGGACTTCGATCCCGAGGAAGTCGACTTACTCTTCCTGAAAAAGAGCATCCAGTTTCTCGAATCCCACATCGAAAATCAGAAGTCAAAAATCGGAAATCAGAAATCGGAAATCGGAAATCCGAAACCCTTCTTCCTCTTTCACTCCACCCAGGCCGTCCACCTTCCCTCCCTGGCCGGCAAAGATTTCCAGGGGAAGACCCAGGCGGGACCACACGGCGATTTCATCTTCGAATTCGACCACGTCGTCGGCGAGCTGATGGAGACTCTCGATCGACTCGGACTCGCCGATAACACCCTCGTCATGGTCTCGAGCGACAACGGCCCCGAAACGGCGCCCATCATGAACATGCGCCCGGATTACGGGCACGATGGCGCCCGTCCCTGGCGCGGGATGAAACGCGACCAGTGGGAAGGCGGCCACCGCGTCCCCTTGATCGTCCGCTGGCCCGGCAAGATCGAACCCGGCAGCCGCACCACACAGACCGCCTGTCTCACCGATGTCATGGCGACCTGCGCCGAGATCGTCGGCGCAAAGCTGCCGAACGATGCCGCCGAAGACAGCTACAGCATCCTCCCCGTCCTCCTCGGCGTGCAGGATGAGGATACCGCGCTTCGGCCCTACACCCTGCACCAGACCATCCGGCTCGACCTCGCGATTCGCCGCGGCCCCTGGAAATACCTCGACCACCAGGGCTCGGGAGGAAACCGCTACACGAGCGAACGCTTCGAGCCCTACATTCTCCCGGAGAAGGCCCCCGGCGCCCCCGGCCAACTCTACAACCTCGATACCGATCCAGGTGAGACCACGAACCTCTATTTCGAGCACCCGGAAATCGTCAAACAACTGAAAGACCAGCTCGAAGAATCCAGAGAGAGCGGCCGCAGCGTTCCGATGCGCTGAGGCAATGTAGCGGCGGCAGGATGCCGCCGCTACTTCATTATGAAGCAACGACTCCCCGTCCTCCTAATCTGCCTGCTCTGGACCCTCGATTACTTAAAGTAGGACAGGCATCCTGCCTGTCGTGTTCCAGAGCGACAGGCAGGATGTTTGTCCTACTATTGCCTTTGCTCCCAACACCCTCATGAAAACCATCATTCCCCTTTTCCTCTTCGTGCTTTTTGTGCCTCTTGGTGGCCAATCTCTCTTCGCCAAAGACAACCCGCCTGTCGGCTACACCTCGCTCTTCAACGGCAAAGACCTCACCCACTGGAAAATCCACGAGGGCGACAACGGCCAGAGCTGGCCGAACGCGCGCCTCCCTGACTGGGTCCTCGGCAAATCCGGTTCCTGATAACGAATCACCAGTCACGCGGAGCCGCTACGGCGCCGGCGCACAGCTTTGGAGAACCCCTCGAGCATTCCCAACGTCGTTTCCCAAGAAACGCAGGAGTCCGTGATGCTCTGGCCGCGAACAAGTTTACTGCCCGCTTCTGCAGACTGTTTGCCTTCGACGAGGTTGCTTTCGATCATCACGGCCGCCACGGCGCGGCTGCCGCCCGCGATCTGGCAGCAGAGATCCTCGGCCACGGCAGGTTGCTGCCGGTAATCCTTTCGGCTGTTGCCGTGACTGCAGTCGACCATGACGTAGGGCGGCAGACCGGCTTCCTCGAGTCTTGCGATCACCTCTTCGATGCTGGCGGCGTCGTAGTTGGGACCGGTGTTCGATCCTCTCAGAATGATATGACAGGCGTCGTTGCCCCAGGTGCTGACGATGGCAGAGTCCCCGCTCTTGGTGACGGAGAGAAAAACGTGCGGCATCCGCGCCGCCTTGATCGCATCGATGGCGATCTGCACGCTGCCGCCAGTGCCGTTCTTAAAGCCGACGGGCGCGGAAATCCCGGACGCCAACTCGCGGTGCACCTGACACTCCGTGGTGCGCGCGCCGATCGCGCCCCACGAGATCAGGTCAGCGATGAACTGCGGACTGATCGTTTCGAGGAACTCCGTGCCAGCGGGCACACCGAGGGCGAGGAGGTCGACAAGAAGCTTGCGGGCGATGCGGAGGCCGCGATTGATGTGGAAGCTGTGGTCCATATTTGGGTCGTTGATGAGGCCCTTCCAGCCGACCGTGGTGCGAGGTTTCTCGAAGTAGACTCGCATGACGAGGAGGAGATCGTTCTTGAAACGGGCGCGTGCCTCCGCGAGGCGGCCTCCGTACTCGACGGCGGCATCGGGATCGTGGATGGAGCAGGGACCGACGACCACGAGCAGGCGGTCGTCTTCGCCCTTGATGATTTTTTCAGCCCCGGCGCGAGATTCCACCACGAGCTTGGCCGCCTCATCGGTGATGGGGAATTCTTCCATGAGTGACGCGGGAGTGATCAGTCGCCTGAGCTCCTTGATTCGGACGTCGTCGGTGGAAAATGGTGTCATCGCGCCGAACAAGAAGCGGGTATAATCGGGCGAAGATAAAGGAAAAACGGTGGTAACGCTCCATGGATGCTTCTGGCGCCAGCGAATTCCGGGTGCACGGCGTTTGGCAACGAGGCCAATAGAGGACTTGCAACAGTCAATTTCTGCATAGTCGTCGGAGCCGAAACCGTTATATACTGCGAAAAGCTTGGTCAACCGTTGAGCTTGGTCAATCGGCGGCAACCCGAATCGGGAACTCTATGCCTAAGATAATTTAAATATGAGCGAAGAAGCAATTTCCGGAAACCCGACCGGTTATCATCTCACTCCAGATCACGTTCTGCTCGACGGAGCCAGCCAGGTGGAGCGATCCGATCAGGTTGCGGTTGTACCGCATTACACCGTCGTAAGTTATGACGGGCTGACCCGGCTGGCGATCACGGTGACGCCAAGCTGCGGAGGAAACTTCCGCGACCAGGCATGGGAGACGATTTCGATCATCCGGGAGATCTTGCGACAGCAGAGCGAACCCATGGTGCTGACGATGCAAACGGTTTTCGTGGCCGACGCTAACGATGTGCCGGCGGCGCAGAAGTTGTTCGAAGCTTACTTCGGCGAGGAAATGCCCCTGACCTTGTTTGTGGTCCAGCCACCCTGTGGCGACGCCGCGCTGGCGGTCGAGGCCTGGGCCATCAGCACCCGCACCGTGGAGGTCGGTTACCACGGACCGCACCTTGTGACGGTCGAGCACGACGGTCTGCGGTGGGTCCACGCCTCCTCGGGAGCCATTCACCTGGCCGGACGCTCCCCCTATGCGCAAGCCGAAGAGGCGTTCGCGGCGCTCAACAAGCGGCTCAAATCGATCGGCGTTCCCTTCCGGGACGTGGTGCGCCTGTGGCTTTACCAGGGTGGCATCACCGAGTTGGAAGGTGAAATAGAACGTTACCGGGAATTGAACCGGGGGCGCACGGATTTTTACGATGGGGTGGATTTCGCTTCCAACCCGCTCGCGCGCGACTCCAGCGGCCACGCCACCTACCCCGCCAGCACAGGCATCGGCACGGGGGAACATGGCCTCGTGTTAACCTCTATTGCCGTCCAGTCCGACCGCGACGATGTGGCCATCCTGCCGCTCGAGAACCCCCAACAAATGTCGGCCTTCGATTATCCGGCGGAGTACTCGAAGAAGAGCCCGAAGTTCTCGCGGGCCATGGGCATCCGCATCGGCGATCATTTGACGACCTGGATATCCGGCACCGCGAGCATCGTCAACTCGGAGACCGTTCATGTCGGCGATATCGCCGGGCAAACCGATCAGACGCTGGACAACATTGAGAAACTCATCTCACAGGAAAATTATGCGCGCCAGGGCTGGCCCGATGCCGGGGCGACGCTGGCCGACCTCGCCAAGGTGAGGATTTACGTGAAGCATCCCGAGGATTACGAAAAGTGCCGCGAGGTGTGCGAACGTCGTCTCGGCGGCATTCCCGCCGTCTACGCCCAAGCGGAGGTCTGCCGTCCCGACCTGTTGGTCGAGATCGAAGGGGTGACCTTTTCCCCCCTCCGCAAAGCGGCGGAAACCAACGCAAAGGAAGGAGACGGAGCATGAGGCCGCTGAGAACACTGATCGCGGCGATCGCCTTGTCCTGCCAGACGGCGGCCCCGGGACTCTCGGGCGAGCCGCTGTTCGAGAGCGGGTCGATCGCGGTTCCCGGCGGGGGAAAACACCCGGCCAGCGAGACGATCGACCGCTTGGTGCTGGCCCGGCTCAATGAGCTGAACCTCGAACCCGCACAACGGTGTTCCGACGCCGTGTTTCTGAGGCGGGCGTATCTCGTCATCATCGGCACCCTGCCGACGGAGGAGGAGGCGCGCGCATTTCTGGCGAGTCCCAGCGACACCAAGCGGGCCGTCGCCATCGACAAGCTCCTGAAGCGCCCCGAATATGTCGACTACTGGGCCATGAAATGGGGCGACCTGCTGCGGGTGAAAGCGGAGTTTCCCATCAAGCTCTGGCCCAACGCGGTCCAAGCCTATCATCGCTGGATTCAGGACAGCATCCGGGAGAACAAGCCCTACGACCAGTTCGTCCAAGAGCTTCTCACGGGCAACGGCAGCAACTTTCGCGAAGGCGAGGTGAATTTCTTCCGGGCCATGCAGGACCGCAGTCCCCAGGGCATCGCGTCGACGGTGGCCCTGACCTTTATGGGCGAGCGCGCCGACAAGTGGCCCCGGAAAAAGCTGGACGCGATGGCGGGCTTCTTTGCGCACGTGGCTTTCAAGTCCACTGCC
>JAHEJT010000007.1:0-8030 GCA_024638765.1 Verrucomicrobiales bacterium | reverse complement strand
GGGCGATCTTCACCACCTGGCTGTTGCGGCCGGAGAATCCTGCGTTCAGCCACAACATCACCAACCGTGCCTGGGCCTGGCTCATGGGACGGGGCATCGTGCACGAGCCGGACGATCATCGTCCCGATAACCCGCCGTCGAACTCGCGTTTGCTGGAGTTTCTCCAGGAAGAGTTCCTCGCCCATGACTACGACATGAAGCATCTCTTCCGCGTGATTCTGAATTCACAGACCTTCCAGATGTCCTCCATCCCGGCAGTGGACAGCCCCGCGGCGGCGGCGAATTTTGCGTTCTATCCCCTTCGCCGCCTGGAGGCCGAGGTCCTCATCGACGCGCTCAACCAGATGACCGGCACCGTGGAGGAATACAGCAGTCCCATTCCCGAACCTTTTACCTGGGTGCCGGACAATGTCCGCGCCACCGCCCTTGCGGACGGCAGCATCACCAGCTCGTTCCTCGAACTCTTCGGCCGGCCACCACGAGACACCGGCCTCGAGTCGGAGCGCAGCGGCAACACGACCGCCCAACAGCGGTTGCACCTGCTGAATTCCAGCCATGTCCAGAAAAAGATCAAGGTCTGCCCGCTGGTCACCGGGGCGCGCGAGTTTTCCGACGAAGAAATGGCCGAAAAAATCTACCTCACGGTGCTGTCCCGCTTTCCCACCGAAGAGGAGTTGCGCATTTTGAAAGCACACGCCGACACCACCCGGACGAGAGGCCAGGCCCTGGCCGCCGACCTGGTGTGGGCGCTCATCAACCAGCCGGAATTTTTTTTCAATCACTAGAAGTTATCCCAATAAAAGGATTCCCCTCTCCCTCGGGGAGAGGGTGAGGGTGAGTTTTCTGGGGTGCCTTCCTGACTGCCTGAAAGAATTGTTACCAAGAAAATCGAGGCTCGAGCCTCGGAATTGTCACTGCAAAACCCGCCAACGCCATGAAAACTCCATTCCATCAGCTGCCTCGCCGTCTCGACCGCGACCTTAACCGGATGACGAATTCCTTCGGAGACGTTCCGCTGTCGCGGCGCGAAGCGCTGCGCCGCTCCATTTACGGCTCCGCCGGACTCCTCCTCATGGAGCCCCTTATGGTCCGCGCCTCCCAGGCCAGCGCCGTCCAGCTGACCGAGGGCGCGGCCCGCTCGGTCATCCAAATCTGGCTGTGGGGCGGCCCCTGCCACATCGATACCTTCGATCCCAAACCCGACGCCGGGCGGGCCTACACCGGCGCGCTCGACTCGCCCATAGAGACGAACGTGGACGGCATCCGCATCGGTCAATTGCTGCCGCAGCTCGCCAAGCAGGCGAATAATTACTCCCTCATCCGCGGCATGACCCACGGCAACAACGGTCACGAGACCGCCGCTTACCTCGTGCAGACGGGACGGACCTCGGAGCGAGACGTTTTCCCCGGGCTGGGCGCAGTGGTTTCCTACTTCAAAGGCTATCGCGCCGGCTACACCGGAGTCATCCCTCCTTACATCGTGCTCACCCAACCGCAGGGCCGCTTCTCCGAGGCCGGCTTTCTCGGGCCGCGCTACAAACCCTTCGCCACCGGGGGCGATCCCGCCGACTCGGTCTTCACGGTCGAAGGAGTCGTTTCACCCGACATCACCGAACAGCATCAGAAAGAACGCCGCAAGCTCCTCGGCAAGCTCAATACCCTGGGCGGCGCGCTGCCGGGGAATGCCACGCTGAAAACCGTCGTCGATTCCGAGGACGAAGCTTACGAGCTGATCCTCGGCGATGCCGGCAAACTCTTCGACCTGGGGCAGGAGGAAGACAAGACACGCGATCGATACGGGCGCCACACTTTCGGCCAATCCTGCCTCATGGCGCGCCGGCTCGTGGAGAAAGGCGTCCCCTACATCACCATCAATTACAGGGGCTGGGACACTCACAAGCAGCACTTCCAGGCCATGAACCGCAAGCTGCCGGAACTCGATCAGGGCCTGGCCGCGCTGCTCGGTGACCTCTCCGGGCGCGGGCTGCTGGACAGCACTGTCGTCTGGTGCACCGGCGAGTTCGGCCGCACGCCCAAGGTGGCCCTCGAATCTCCCTGGAACGGCGGCAGGCATCACTTCGGGAAAGCTTTCTCCAGCCTGCTTGCGGGGGGTGGTTTCAAGGGCGGCCAGGTCGTGGGCGCCACCAACGCCACCGGCGAAGAAGTGGCCGAGCGTCCCGTCTATCCCGCCGATGTCATCGGCAGCATTTACAGTCAGCTCGGCATCCCCGCCGATGCCCCCCTCCCCCATCCCCAGGGGACGCCCACCAATGTCGTGCCCTCCAAGTCCGAAAATGTCCCCATGGGGGGCCTCTTGAAGGAATTGGTTTAGGTAGAAGAATAACAGGCGCTCCAATGAGGCTTCGCAAGATTTCGACCCCACTTAAGAGGGCTTCATTCACTCGGATACCAAAGACCTCCTCTCCCTGGGGAGAGGGGAAATGTGTCCCCAAGCTGAAAGTTGATCTCATGAAACAAGCATACATTCCCGTCCGCTCGCTGGCGTTTGTCCCGATGACGATGGTGCTCTTTGTCTTCGCGAATCTTGCACACGCAGCGCCACCCCGTATCGGGTTTGTCTATCCCGCGGGCGCGCGGGCCGGGACCACCATCGAAGCCGAGTTCGGGGGACAGTATCTCGGCGAACCGCTCGGGGTCATGGTCTCGGGCAAAGGCGTCACCGTCCGCATCGTGGACCACAACAAGCTGCCCGCCGCCGCGGTGATCCGCGATTACCGTGACAAGTTAAAAGTCATTCAGCCGAACCTGAGAGAGGTGGGCCAGGACGCCAACTTGTCAGTCACCGCGCGGCGCGCGAAGATTGAACGTCTGCTGGCCGAGGCCGAGCTCAGCGAGAAAAAGGTCAGGCAGATTGACCAGTACACCCGCGAGCGCGCCGATCTCAAGCGGCAGCTGAACTCCCAAATCGGCGAATCCGTCTACCTGCGGATCAAGGTGGAGGACGATGCCGAGCCCGGCCTCCGTCATTGTCGCCTGCTCACGGCCTCGGGGCTCAGCAATCCCCTGCGCTTCGTCATCGGCACGCTGCCCGAGGGAAACGAACCCGACCCATGGTCCTTTGACCTGCCCACTTACCTTGGCATTACCACCGGGTTCAATGCGGTGCAGCGTCAATTGAGCGAGAAACGGACCATTCTCCCGCCGGCCACGGTCAACGGACGTATCCTGCCGGGCGAGGTCGACGAGTTCACCTTCAAAGCCAGCGGTGGCGACCAGGTGGTCCTCTCTCTCCAGGCGCGAAACCTGATCCCCTATCTCGCCGACGCGGTGCCCGGCTGGTTTCAGGCGGTGATCTCCCTGCACGATCCGGACGGCACCGAGCTGGCGTTTGCCGACGACTACCGCTTCGACCCGGACCCCGTGCTCTTTTACAAGATTCCCCGGGACGGGGAATATCGCATACGGATCCACGATTCAATTTACCGGGGCCGGGAGGATTTCGTGTATCGCCTCACCGTTGGCGAATTGCCTTTCCTCACCGGCATTTCCCCGCTGGGCGGGAAGGCCGGCAGCGAGGTGGACTTGGCCCTCTCGGGCGGCAACCTGACCGAGCGCGAGCTCACGCGTTACCCCCTTCCCGAGACACCCGGCATCATTGAGATCACCGCCCCCGGCGAAGCGGGACTCTCCAATGCTGTTTTCTTCCATGTGGACGACGTGCCCGAGGGCGCCGAGCGGGAAGAGAACAACCGGCTCGGCGCGTCGAACAAAGTGGCCGTCCCGGGTCTCATCAACGGAGTGATTGATTCGCCCGGAGATGTGGATTTTTACCGCGTCGAAGCGGGCGGCGGCAGACCCTTGACCGCCGAAATCTTTGCCCGCCGGTTGGGATCGCCCTTGGACGCCAACTTGACGGTCTACGACGGCGACGGCAGACAGATCGCGTGGAACGACGATTTTGACAATCCTTCCGCCGGTCTCACGACCCATCACGCCGACGCCCGCGTTACCGTGAAACCGCCCGGAGGCGGGCTCTGCTTCGTCCGCGTGGCCGACACCCAGCACCGCGGAGGGCACGCCTTCAGATACCGCCTCAAGATCACCCAGGGATCACCGGCCTTCGCGCTGCGCGCCACGCCTTCCTCACTCAATGCCAGGCCGGGAGGGACGGCGCAGGTCACGGTGCACGTCGTGCGCCTCGACGGATTCGAAGGGCCGATTCGCGTGGAACTCAAGGACGCGCCCAAGGGATTCACCTTGAACAATGCCACCATTCCCGCAGGCGAAGACAGCGCCAAGATCTCCATCGGCGTGCCCAACCGCCAAACCGAGATGCCGGCGCAAATCGCGTTGCACGGCACTGCCGAGATGAAGGATCCGAGCGCCTTGATGTTCGATGTCGTGCCCGCCGAGGACATGACGCAGGCGTTCATCCGCCATCATTTCGTCCCCGTTGATGCACTGCTGGTCAACGTGCGGCGCCCGCCGGAATAGCCGGCTGCCGGAGGACATGGGTTGCCATGCGGTGGTGGAAGCCGCGATTCTGTTAATGCGTCGGAGCCGAACTGCCGAACGACGTCCCCGGCCAACTCTACAACCTCGACTCCGATCCGCGCGAGACGATAAACCTCTATTTCGAACACCCGGAAATCGTCATAGAACCGAAGGACAAGCTGGGGAATTCAAAGAAACCGGCCGTAGCGTCCCGGCGCGCTGAGGCAATGTAGTGGCGGCATCCTGCCGCCAAACTGAGCAAAATCGGCGGCAAGATGCCGCCGCTACCTCATCATGAAACAGCGACTCGCCGTCCTCCCGATCCTCCTGTCCTGGACCATCGATTATCCTGCGTTCCGCAGGCTCTGCAAATTCACTACGCTAATCATTGTCTTCGCTATCGCGACCGGGCAGTGTGGACTGTGGACTTTGGTTGCTGCTCCGCGGCAACCAAACGTCCTCCTCATTGTCTCCGAAGACAACGACCCCTCCCTTGGCTGCTACGGCGAGCCCCACGTCCGCACCCCCCACCTCGACAAGCTCGCCGCCGAGGGCGTCCGTTTCGAGAACGCCTTTGTCCCCTACTCCGTCTGCAGTCCGTCGCGCGCCTGTTTCCTCACCGGTCTCTGGCCCCAGCAGAACGGCCAGCTCGGCCTCGCGACCCACAAGTTCGCCATGTTCGAGGGCGTCCCCCACGTCTTCAGCCACCTCAAAAAAGCCGGATACCGCACCGGTCTCATCGGCAAACTCCACGTCAATCCCGAGTCCGCCTTCGATCCCTTCATCGATTACCGGGCGATCAAGAGCGCCAACTTCAACAAGCGCAACATGCGCGAATACGCCGCCGCCGCCGCGGAATTCTTCAACAACAATTACCAAAAGGCCCGGGCGCAACCCCTAAACTCAACCGAGAACCGGGAACCGGGAACCGAGAACGCGGCGCAGACGCCAAGACCCTTCTTCTTGTCGATCAACTACCCCGACGCCCATTTCCCCATCCTCACCCAGGAATTCGGCAGCCCGGCCGAACCCCTCACCGGCGATGACGTCACCACCCTCGCGCGCCTCGGCGTCGATTCCCCTCGCCTCCGCGAAGCCACCGCCAATTATTACAACTGCATGATGCGCCTCGACGATGGGATAAAAATGCTCCTCAAAGAACTCGAACAGTCCGGACACAAAGAAAACACGCTGGTCATCTACATCAGCGACCACGGCGCCCAGTTCTCCCGCGGCAAGACGTCCGCATACGAAGGCGGCCTCCGCATCCCCATGATCGTCCGCTGGCCCGGCCACGCAAAACCCGGACTCGTCCGCGACGAACTCGTTTCCACCCTCGATATCTTGCCAACGCTCTTGCACGCCGCAGGCGTATCCGAGTCCAGCGTCACGCTGGCCGGCTTCAAACTGCAGCCGCTTCTCGCAGGTGCCATCGACGCCATCTGGAGGCCCTACCTCGTCGGTATCACCTCCGGCGCCGCGCCCTCCATCTGGCACCCGCAATTCTCCATCCGCGACGCGCGATACAAACTCATCATCAATCCCTTCCCCGGCATGGAGAGTCCCCCCGCGCGCCAGTACCTGGAACACGCCGTCAGCTTCTGGGTCGCCGGCACCGGCCCCGAAGAAATCGCCGCCGCCCCACCCGCGGTCCAAAAGGCCTACGCCGAATACCTCGTCCCGCCTCGCTACCAGCTTTACGACTTAAAAAACGACCCCCACGAGTTCGTAAACTTAGCGACCAAAAACCCGGAAATCCGCGACCGCCTCATCGAGACCTTCGACGCCTGGCAGAAAAAAATCGATGACCCCCTCGCCGATCCCGCCCTCCTCAAGCGCCTCAACGACGAAGTCCTCGCCGCCCGCGACACCAACTACCGCAAAGACAAATCCTTCCGCTGGCGTTACCTCGATTACTTAAAGTAGGACAGGCATCCTGGGCAAATCGTGGAGGGTTGCGCTTTATCCGGCCTGTGGCCGGCTCTGCGGTCTGTCTTCGCTAGCGCTACGCAATCTGGATCGCGCTCTGCGCTGGGCAGTGTCGCAACCGCCGCGGCGACGACAAAGCGTCGCCCTCCAGGGGAACCCCTGAAAGCCGGCACCTCGCTCCCTCCGCTGTTGCCCTCGGCCGTCATCGACCCTACGTTTACCATAGAAGGGAGTCGCCTCGATCGGTCAATGGCATTATGCACGAATTGATCTACACCAGCGTCGCCAATTGGGATCTCAGCACGCAGGAGCTCACGGAGTTATTGGACCAGTCGCGAATCAAGAATGCGCGGCTCAATATCACGGGAATTCTCGTCTACCACGACCGTGGATTCATGCAGCTGCTGGAGGGCGACAAGAAGGCGATATTTGAGCTCTATGATACCATTTGTGAGGATGAACGCCATACCAGCGTGCAGCTGTTCTGGAACGGCGAGATCGAGGACCGGAGCTTCGAGGATTGGGCGATGGCCTTTATCAACACAAGCGAGGTCGATCTCGGCAAGCTGGAAGGATACTCCCGGTACCTGGAGGACGGAATGGCCGCGTTAAACCTCACCGGAAACGAATCGACCGGCCGGGAATTCCTCAACGTCCTTCGGGAGAGCTATCTTACGACGGCGTAAACGAATTCTCGGTAGGACAGGCTTCCAGCCTGTCCACCGCCGGAAAGAAAGGCTGGAGCCGGAGCGCTGCGGAGACAGCCGAAGGCAACCCTGTCCTGCTCTTGCCTTTGCCCCCATCTCCCCATACCCTTCCCTACAAACTCCCAACACCCTCGTGAAAACCATCGTTCCCCTTTTCCTCTTTGTGCTTTTTGTGCCTCTTGGTGGCCAATCTCTCCTCGCCAAAGACACCAAAAAAAATGCCAGTCCGGCTTCGGACTACACCTCGCTCTTCAACGGCAAAGACCTCTCCCACTGGAAAATCCCCGAGGGCGATAACGGCCACTGGAAAGTCCTCGACGGCGTCATCGATTACGACGCCCTCAGCGAGGCGCCCGGCGACAAAAGCCTGTGGAGCGAAAAGTCCTACGGCGATTTCACGTTGCAAGTCGACTGGAAGATCAAGCGCACCACCGGCCTCTACGACGTCCCCACCGTCCTTCCCGACGGCTCTTACAAACTCGACGTTGACGGTAAAAAGATCGTCACTCCCACTCCCAATGCCGACTCCGGCATCTACTTGCGCGGCACCGGCAAGTGCCAGGTGAACATCTGGTGCTGGCCCATCGGCTCCGGCGAAGTCTACGGTTACCGCAACAAGCAGGACGACCCCGTCATCCGCGCCGGCGTCACTCCCAAAGTCCACGCCGACAACCCCGTCGGCGAATGGAACACCTTCGAGATCACCATGAAAGGCGATCGCCTCACCGTGGTCCTCAACGGAAAGACCGTCATTGAGAACGCCCAGCTCCCCGGAGCCCCCGCCGAAGGTCCCATCGGCCTCCAACACCACGGCGGCATGAAGAAAGACGGCGAATACTCCCCGGCCTCGAGCCTGGTGCAGTTCCGGAATATCTACATCAAGGAGCTTTAGAAAGGTTTCGGTGTTCAGTGTTCGGGTTTCAGGTCTCAGGTGTCAGG
>JAHEJT010000083.1:18980-20919 GCA_024638765.1 Verrucomicrobiales bacterium | reverse complement strand
AAAAACATGGAGTGTTTTGTTAGGGATAACTCTTAGGAACTCGGGGTTGCGCAGACCGGGATTCAGGAGCCCCAGCGTGACTCCAAGAACTGTCCTATCCGGATAAGAAAAACGTGGCTCGGGACGGAATCGAACCGCCGACACAAGGATTTTCAGTCCTCTGCTCTACCAACTGAGCTACCGAGCCTTTTGGAATGCGGAATTTGGAATGCCGAATGCAGAATTCCGGACTTGGGAGCGTTACCTTTACCTCCCCGGCCCCGCGTTGACAACCAGAAATGCGCCTCCGGCAGGCTGGACTTCACAGGAGAAATCGAGGAATCGAATGATCCCTGCCTTCGGCAGCGATCTGCTGGCTTGGCTTCGTGATTTGCCGGGTGCCCGCCTCGCTCCGCTCGCCGGGCCCGCAGTGCCGACACAAGGATTTTTGGTCCTGTCCTCCCTCCAAGGGGAATCGAATGATCCCCTCGCAGCATTAGCGGGGACAACACCCCGCACGGGTTTCTTCCTATCGATCCGGCTCCGGCCGCCCCGCCCGATCGCGCCTCCGTCACGTCCACAGTGATGGCAACACGATCCGGTTTCACGGCCGTGCCGGGGCGCAAATCGTGCTTGCCGAATCACGGGTCTTATGGGACCGATACCGCAGGAAACCGCGCTCCACCACGCCCGGCGTCCCGCAACCAATATGAAAGCTACCTTTCTCATACTGACTTCGCTTCTTGTCGTGCTCACCTGCCTGGCACTGGTGCCGGCGCTGAAGGCGCACACGACTTACCTCGTCGCCAGTGCCGCGGTCTTGGCATTGATTGTGCTCGGTCTGTCTTTGACTGGAAAGAATCAGGCGCCCGGGAAATCCGCCGCCAAATCCGCCGCGGCGGCACCGGCGAAACCCACTCAAGCTCCGGCGGCTCCAAGGGCCGAGGCCGAGGTCATCTCCCTGCTGGCCGCGCTCCAGGAAAAGGGCCGTTTCATCGACTTCCTCATGGACGACATCACCGCTTTCGAAGATGCGCAAGTCGGCGCCGCCGCCCGCGTCGTGCACCAGGGCTGCCGCTCCGTCCTCGACGAACATTTCACGGTCGCACCCTTGCACGAGGCCGCCGAGGGATCCTCCGTGACGGTGCCGGCAACACACGCCGCCGATGAATACCGTCTCACGGGAAATTTGCGCGGTGAAGCTCCCTTCCGCGGCACCCTCGTCCACAAGGGATGGAAAACCGCATCCGTGAAGCTGCCGCGACGGATCGATAGCGACGCCGGTGAAAATCGCCTGCCCGCGATCGCCCCCGCCGAAGTGGAGATCAAATGACGCCGAATTTGGATGGTCTTCCGCAAATTCAATGACATTTTTCCACGCTGGATCCAGGTAAGGCGCGCCGTCCCTGGCGCGCCGTCGCACGGGGCAAATCTCGGCTACGCAGGGACGGCGCGCCTTACCCACCAATCCTGGAAACTGCGAGCACGATAAGTTGGGACCATGCGCACTCCTTCTTTCAGCCTGGGAATCGATCTCGGGACCAGCAACAGCGCCATCGCGGTCGCCGGCATCGAGGACGGCAATCCGGGCATCGTCGAGGTCACCCAGATTCTCGGCGCCAACGCCGTCGGAGAGGCGCCCGGCCTGCCTTCCGCCCTTTATCTTCCCCATCCCGAAGAATTTCCCGAGGGATCCTTCGGATTGCCATGGAACGGCGCCGATGAAACCGGGGCACGCGGGATCGTCGGCACCTTCGCGCGCGATCACGGGGCCCTCGTGCCCGACCGGCTGGTGACCTCTGCCAAGTCCTGGCTCTCAAATCATCACGTCGATCCCCGGAGCGCCATCCTCCCCTGGAAATCACCAATCGAGGAGGAAAAAGAATCTCCGCTGCACGCCTCGACACGCTATCTCGCGCATTTGAAACACGCCTTTCAGCACGCCGAACAGAATGGCGGG
>JAHEJT010000083.1:5996-18970 GCA_024638765.1 Verrucomicrobiales bacterium | reverse complement strand
GTCATTCTGACGGTGCCGGCGTCGTTTGACGAAGTCGCGCGCAACTTGACGTTGGAGGCCGCGCACGCCGCGGGCCTGGGCGACGACGTGGTGCTCCTGGAAGAACCACAAGCCGCGTTTTACTCCTGGACCGCGCAAGCCGGCAACGATTGGCGCAACCAGGTGCAGCCCGGCGACGTCGTCCTCGTCTGTGACGTCGGCGGCGGCACCGCCGACTTCAGTCTCATTGCCATCAGCGATCGCGACGGCAATCTGGAAGTCGAGCGCATCAGTGTGGGCGAACACATCCTGCTCGGCGGGGATAACATGGACCTCGCCCTCGCTTACACGCTCAAGGCCCGGCTGGACGCCGAGGGAAAGAAGATCGACGACTGGCAGTTTCTCTCTTTGACCCATGCCGCCCGCAATGCCAAGGTGAGGCTTTTCACCGACGAATCCCTGGGCGAAGCGCCCATCGCCGTCCCGTCGCGCGGTTCGAGCCTGCTCGCGGGCACCGTGGCCACCAGGCTGGATCGCGACACGCTGCAGAAAGTCGTCCTCGACGGATTCTTCCCGATGACCGCGGTGCGCGATCTCCCCGTGGAAGGCCGGTCGACCGGTCTGCAGGAATTTGGTCTTCCTTACGCTTCGGATCCGGTGCTTAGCAAACACCTGGCACGTTTCCTCGTGCGCAGCCTCATCAACGTCAAGGCGAGCGAGGCCCTGCGCGCACTCATCGGCGACCAGGGCGACTTGGAGAAAGACGATTATCTCCGGCCGACCGCGGTCTTGTTTAACGGCGGCGTTTTCAAGGCTGCGCCTGTCCGGCGTCGCATTCTCGATTTGCTGGCCTCGTGGAACGGCGGGGCGGCCGTCAAGGAACTGGAAGGTTTTGAGCCTGACCTCGCGGTGGCGCGCGGCGCGGCGGCCTACGGATGCGTCCGCGCGACCGGCAAGGGCATCCGGATCAAGTCGGGCACCGCCCGTTCCTATTACATCGGCCTGGAAACTTCCATGCCCGCCGTGCCGGGATTCATTCCTCCGGTGAACGCGCTCTGCGTGGTGCCCCAGGGGATGGAGGAGGGCAGCGAGCGCGTCATCGAGAATCAGGAATTCGGGCTCGTGACCGGTCAGCCGGCGGACTTTCGCTTTTTCTCGTCCCAGGTCCGTGCGGGGGACGATTGCGGCGAGATCGTCCCCGATGCGGAGGACAGTCTCGAGGAATCGAGTTGTCTTTCCGTGACCTTACCCGTGCTGGAAGGACAGTCGCAGGGCGAAGTGGTGCCGGTCAAGATCCACGCCGTGGTCACCGAATTGGGGAACCTCGAATTATGGATGCAACACGAGGCGTCGGGACAACGCTGGAAGCTGGATTACCAGGTCCGCATGGATTGATTTGCCATTGTGACACCGGCGTCCCGCCGGTGGGGTCACAGGCGAGACACCCGTGTCACTATTCTCAAGTCCGTGAAATTCTCCATCGGCATCGATCTCGGCACGACCAATTGCGCCCTCGCCTTCGTGCCCCTCGACGCGCCCGGCGCCGGTTCGCGCGTGCTCTCCATTCCGCAATGGGAATCGCCGGGAGCGCTGGCCGAGTCCGAGACGCTGCCGTCGTTTTTGTACCTTCCCGCAGCCGCGGAAAAGGAATCCTTCGCCGCCCGGGGCGGGAGCGGGGACTGGATTCCCGGCGCTTACGCCCGCAAGCAGGCCGCCGACCGGCCCGGCGCCGTGGCGCACTCGGCCAAATCCTGGCTGTGCCACCACGCCGTCGACCGGGCCCAACCGATTCTTCCCTGGGGTTCCCAGGAAATTTCGCACGATGAGAAAATTTCGCCCATTCGCGCGTCGGCCTTTCTTCTCAATTACCTGCGCGACGCGTGGGACACGGCCTTTGCCGGAGACGACGAAGAGGCCGTCTTCGACGCGCAGCAGATCACGGTCACGGTGCCCGCATCCTTTGACGCCGCGGCCCAGAAATTGACCCTGGAAGCCGCCGCGGCGGCGGGGTTCCCGGAAAAAATTCGCCTGCTCGAAGAACCCCAGGCGGCGTTTTACCGATGGCTCGAGCGTCATCCCGAGACCGGCGCGCTGCGCGAAAAACTTCCCCGTCTTGCCGATGCATCCCAGCACGTGCTGGTGGTCGATATCGGCGGAGGCACCTCCGATTTCAGCCTCTTCGAAATCCGGCTCGCCGGCGAGGACGGTCCGCCCGACATCAAGCGCGTCGCGGTGAGCGATCACATCCTGCTCGGCGGCGACAATATCGATCTCGCGATCGCCCATCTCGTCGAGCCCCGCTTCGGCGCGGACGGCGGGCAGGGAACTTTATCTGCAAAGCAATGGAATTATCTCGTGGCCCGCTGCCGCGATCTCAAGGAACGGATTCTCGCGGAGGCGGAGGGTGCGGGTGGGGAAGGAGAGCAAGAGATCGCGTATCCCGTCTCGGTGCCCGGCACCGGCTCGGGGCTGATTGCCGGCACGCAATCCGCCGGGATCGCCCGCGGCGAAGTCTTGTCTCTGCTCTTTGACGGATTTTTTCCGCGCTGCGAGTTACGCGACAAACCCGCACAACCGCGCGCCGCGCTCAGGGAGTTGGGACTGCCTTATGCCTCGGACAGCGCCATCACGCGCCATCTCGCCGCCTTTCTCGATGGCCGTCCCTCCGTCGACGCCATCCTCTTCAATGGCGGCACGCTTTTTCCCGAAAAACTTCGGCGGCATCTCGCGGGACAGATCGCGGCCTGGCAGGGCGGCGCCGCCCCCGCGGTGCTGGAGAATCCGGAGCCGAACCTGGCCGTCGCGCGTGGCGCGGCCCATTACGGAGCGCTTTTCCATCGGGAAGGTGGAGGCTCCCGCATCGAAGCCGGCGCGGCCCGCGCGGTTTACCTGGAAGTCGCGGCCGGTTCCTCGGGCGCACGCGCGGGGCAACGCTCTCTGGTGTGCATTCTTCCCCGCGGCACCCAGCCCGAAGACGAAGTCCTCGTCTCCAAACCCGAACTCCGCCTGCGGCTCAACCGGAAAGTCGAGTTTCAGCCCTGGTATTCCACGCGACGCGAACGCGACAAAGCGGGCGCCGTGATTTCGCTGGACGACGCCGGGTTTCATTCCTTGCCGCCGCTGCACACGACGGCCGAACTTTCGAAAAAGGAAGCCATTTCCGGAGATCACCGCCTCTCCGTGAATCTGCGCTCGAAACTGAACGCCGTCGGGCTGCTCAACGTGGCCTGTGTCAGCGCGGACGAGCGCATCGACCGGTCGTGGCCCCTCGAGTTCGACCTTCAAGCCCTTCATGGGCAGAAAAGCCTCGCCGCCGACGCAGCGCAACCGGCGTCCCATCCCGCCGATGAAGGCGAGACTGACGATGTGTCTCCCGATCCCGGCATCGATCCGGAAGTTTTTGCGCAGGCCGGGGAACGCATCGCCGCCCTCCTGCAGAATCCGCCGACCCGGCGCGATCCGGTGACTCCGGCACGATTATTAAAGAGCCTGGAAAAAATTCTCGGACAGCCGAAGCAGGACTGGAACGGGGCCCTGGTGCGCGGGCTCTGGCCGGCGTTGGAAGCGTGCTTCGAGTGTCGCGCCACTTCGATCGATCACGAGGAGACCTGGTTGAGTTGTGCGGGATTTCTGTTGCGGCCGGGGTATGGCGCCGCCTTGGACGACGCGCGCATCGACAGTCTCTGGCATCTGCACGACAGCGGTCTCGCCTTTCCGAACAAGCGCATCAAAATACAAGCGTATGTCCTCTGGCGACGGGTCGCCGGAGGGCTCGATCGCGCGCGCCAGGCCGCCGTCCTCGCGCCCGAGCTGTCGCGCCTGCGCGAGGCGAAAAATCCGCCTGCCGACCTGGTGCGTCTCGCCGGCGCCCTCGAGCGTCTCGATCCCGGCATCAAGCGTGAGCTCTCGGATCTCTTTCTCGAGCGTGGAGCGGCGCTCGCCCGCGAGGGCGGTCACGCCGGGCCGTTTTTCGCGGCCCTGACCTCGCTGCTGAGCCGCACCCCGCTTTACGCCGGCCCCGAAACGGTGTTGCCGCCGGAGGCCGTGGAGGAAGCCTTCCAAGCCACTCACGATCTCGATTGGTCTGCCGAATCCGGGTTTGGTGAACTCGCGACGCTCTTCCTTCGCGCCGCGCGTTTGACCGGCGATCGTCACCTCGATGTGCCCAAGGCGGTCGGCAACGAGATTCGGGAAAAACTCAAAAAGTCGGGTAGCACCCCGGTCAAGCTGGCGCCCTTGCGCGACGTGATCGCGATCGCACAAGCCGACCGCGCCGTGCTCTTCGGCGAAAGCCTGCCGCCCGGGATCAGCTTGGGGGGAGAGTAGCCCGGCAACGACCAGGGTCTTCGCGGCGACTCCAGGCAAGACAAGTGCACCTCTTTGCCCGCAAGAGAGATCCCTCGACAAGCTCGGGATGACAAACAGTGAGGACCGTATCCAACTACGGGCTAGCAACTACGGACTCTCCGTGGCAATTCCCCCGTCCGCCACCCGGAAAATCGCGTCCGGCTCGAAATCCTGTAACCAATCCAAGTGCGTGGTGGTGACGAGCTTCTGGGAGCCCGCGGGCAAGGCCTGCATGAGGGCGTTGCGGCGTTCTTTGTCGAGCTCGCCGAAGATGTCATCGACCATCAATATCGGATCGTCGCCGCGGCGCTGGCGCAACAAGGCCGCCTGGCCGAGCTTCATCGCCAGGGCCACTGTCCGCTGCTGGCCCTCGCTGGCAAAGGCATCGGCCGGCCGCCCGTGCACCATTAACACGAGATCATCGCGGTGGGGGCCGACCACCGTCACCCGCTTGCGCAGTTCTTCCTCGCGCGAGGCCGCATACGCTTCCCCCAGCTCCGCATCCCGGCTGCTGGGGAGGTATTGGAGGCCGAGGTTGTCGTTCTCCCCGCTGACGCGGGTCTGCGCCTCCGCAGCCAACGGCTCCAGCGCTTCCACCATCTCGGCGCGCAACGCCAGCAAGACCTGGCCGTGCTCGACCAGCAGTTCCGTGTAGGCGTCCACCTGGTTCCAGTCGATCTTGGGATCCCTTTTGAAGATGTGATTGCGACGCCGCAGCGCCTGCTCGTAACTCCGCAGCGCGGGCCGATAGGCGGGATACAATTGCGATCCCATGAAATCCAGAAACTTGCGTCGCCGCTCGCCGCCGCGCCGCACCAGGTCCAGGTCGTCATTGGCCATCCACACCAGCACCCCGCTGCGCGCCAGGTAATCTCCTGATCTCGATTGCGTCTCGCCGTCGACCACCAGTTTACGCCGCGACTGGGAATACCCGATCTGCAGGCGGGTGTCATCAAGCTCGCCTTCCACCGCGAAACTCCGTTCCTCGAACCGGATCACCTCCTGCAGCGAAGTCGTGCGCGGCGATTGCAGGCGCAGCAGGATGCACGCCGATTCCAGGATGGAAGTCTTGCCTTGCGCGTTATCGCCGACGAACACCGTCATCCCCTCCTCCAGCTCACAGCGGAGGGTCTCGAAACAGCGGAAGTGGCGGAGCTTGAGTTCCTGTAAGAACACCGGCGAGATGAAAGCATGAATGGACACGAATTGGCACGAATGAAAATGGCATTTTAGTTATTAGTTATCGGTTATCAGTTGTCAGAAGCAGATTTGCGAAGGGTTGCGCCGGAATATCTGTGCTCATTGGCGGGCATCTGCGTCCATCTGCGAATTTAAAATTTTTATGAGTCAACGCGAATGAGCGCAAATGACCGTGAATGGACGCAAATTTCGAGGAAGAGTCCGGCCGGAGAACGAGTCTTCAGACTCGTTCTGAACGAACCTGGAGGTTCGTTCTCCTTTCTGGTTTTCCCCTGTTTTTCGCGTCTTTCGCGTGTTTCGCGGTTGAAATTTCGGGAAATCAGTGCAACCTAGCCGCCCACAGCGATGCCCGAAAAACTCAAGAACCTCCCCGGATTTCGGGACTTTTATCCGGAGACCTGCGCGGAACGCAATTACCTCTTCGCGAAGTGGCGCGCCATCGCATCGCGGTACGGTTTCCTCGAATACGAAGGCCCCGTCCTGGAACCCACCGAGCTTTACACGCGCAAGAGCGGCGAAGAAATCACCCAGCAACTCTTCTGCTTCGAAGACAAGGGCGAGCGCGACGTGTCGCTGCGCCCCGAGCTGACCCCCACCCTCGCCCGCATGGCGGCGGCCCGGCAGCGCGATTACAAAAAACCCCTGCGCTGGTTCTCGATCGGACCGTTCTTCCGCTACGAAAAACCCCAGAAAGGCCGGGGACGCGAGTTTTACCAGTTCAACGCCGATATTCTCGGCGAACCCTCCCCCGCCGCCGACGCCGAACTGATCGCGCTGTCCATCGATCTCATGCTCAGCCTGGGATTCACCCGGGAAGATTTTGTCCTGCGGCTCAGCGATCGTCATACCTGGGACCGGTTCATCGCCGAGAACGCGATGGATCCGGAGAGGTCACAAGAATTTCTGGCCATTATCGACAAGTGGGAACGCGAGCACACCGACGCCACCGCGAAAAAACTGGAGGGGTTCGGCACCACGGTCGACGCGATCCAGTCGTTCATGGACGCCCCGCACGCGATCTCCGACAACCTTAAAGAAGTGCAGGCCGATCTCGAGGCCCGGGGGCTCGCGGATTACGCGGAGGTGGACCTGGCCGTGGTGCGCGGCCTGGCGTATTACACCGGGACGGTCTACGAAGTCTTTGATATCGCCAAATCCATGCGGGCGGTCGCGGGCGGCGGACGTTATGACGGACTCCTCAAGCTCATCGGCGGCGCGGAGATGCCGGCGACAGGGTTCGCCATGGGCGACGTCGTGATCACGGATCTGATTAAAGAGACTGCACAGGCCGAACGGCAGCTCTCGGATTACCTGTCTACCTACGGCGCGCTCGATGTTTACGTGATCATCGCCGACGAAGCGCACCGCACCGATGCCCTGGGCGCGGTCCAGAAACTCCGGGCCTCCGGCTGCCGGGTGGATTATCCGCTGGCGCCGATGAAGGTGGCCAAGCAGTTCCAGGCGGCGGAACACATGAAGGCCCGGGCCACGGTCCTCTTCGGAGAGGAATATCCGGAGCTGAAAATCAAGGACCTCGCCAAGCGAGAGGAACAGACGGTCTCGGAGAGCCAGTTGCCGGCGGCGGTCCGAGACATCGTCCAATCCGACGAAATTGGGCCGATGTTGGCGTGATGGGGGTTATGTAGGTGCGAGCGTGAGCGAGTACCCCCGCCACCGCCCCAGTACTCGCTCACGCTCGCACCTACTCCCGCCCCAGTACTCGCTCACGCTCGCACCTACTCCCGCCCCAGTACTCGCTCACGCTCGCACCTACGCCGCCAACACTCACACCTACAGCCCATGTCGCCCCCTTTTTTCCCTTTCACTTTCCCACTTTTGACCTTTAACTCTCCCCTCCTACCCTGTGACCAATAGTGAGACCGGCGTCCCGCCGGTGTCCGCAATAATCCACCGGCGGGACGCCGGTCTCACAATGACCACCGAAACCTTGAAACCCGAAGCCAAAGCTCCCGGCGTATCCCGCACCCACCACTGCAACGCACTTCGTGACGCCGATATCGGTGCCAACGCGACCCTGGTGGGATGGATCCATTCCACGCGCGACCACGGCGGCGTCATCTTCATCGACCTGCGCGATCGCGAGGGCCTGACCCAGGTGGTGTTCCGGCCGGAGGAAAGCCCGGAAGCGGCCAAGCGCAGTCACACCCTCCGCATCGAGGACGTCATCCAGGTGAGCGGCCGGGTGGCGGCGCGCCTCGAGGGCACGATCAACGAAAAGCTGGGCACGGGCGCGGTGGAGATCGTGGCCAACGAACTTCATATCCTCAGCAAGGCGGATGTCCTCCCCTTCCAGCTGGACAAGGAAAACCTGCACGAAGACGTCCGGCTGCGGCATCGCTACCTGGATCTGCGTCGCCCACGCATGGCGCGCAACCTCCGCCTCCGTCATCACGTCACCAAGGCCGCCCGCGATCACCTGGACGCCCAGGGTTTCACCGAGGTGGAGACACCGATTTTATCAAAGAGCACGCCTGAGGGCGCGCGCGATTTCCTGGTGCCCTCGCGCCTGAACCCCGGCGACTTCTACGCGCTCCCCCAGGCCCCGCAACAGTACAAGCAATTGCTGATGGTGGGCGGCATCGAGAAGTACTTTCAGATCGCCCGCTGTTTCCGGGATGAAGACCTCCGCGCCGATCGTCAGCCGGAGTTCACCCAGATCGACATCGAGGCTTCCTTCGTCACCCAGGAAGACATCTTCCATTTGGTCGAAGGCATGCTGGAGCATATTTACAAGGAAGTGCGCGGGATCGAGCTCCTGCGCCCGTTCCCGCGCATGACCTATGCCGAGGCCATGAACAGCTATGGCTCCGACAAGCCGGACACGCGTTTCGGGATGCAGCTGGTGGACCTGGGCGACACATTCGCCAAGAGCGAGTTCAAGGTTTTCAAGGGCGCACTCGAGAAGGGCGGCGTGGTCAAAGCCATTAACGCCAAGGGATTCGCCTGCATCACCACCGGCCAGATCGACAAGCTGACCGAGCTGGCGCAGCTCCACGGCGCCAAGGGCCTGGCCTTCATCAAGGTGGAAGACGGCACCTGGAAATCGCCGATCGTGAAGTTCTTCTCGGAAGAAGAAAAAGCCGCCCTCACCGAGCGCCTCAACATCGAGGAAGGCGACCTCATCCTGTTCGGGGCCGACGGCTGGCACCGGGTCTGCAATGTCCTCGGCCGGATCCGGCTGGAGATCGCGGAGATCCAGGAACTGCTGAAGGACAACACCGAGATCGAGTTCCTCTGGGTCACGGAATTCCCGTTGCTGCACTTCGATGAAGACGAAGGCCGCTGGATGGCGATGCATCATCCTTTTACCCGTCCGGTCGCAGAGGATATTCCTCTTCTCGAGAAAGGCGAATACGACCAGGTGAAAGCGGAGGCATACGACATCATTCTCAATGGGAACGAGATCGGCGGCGGCAGCATTCGAATTCACGAACGCGAGTTACAGGAGACCATGTTCAAGGCGCTCGGGATTTCCGCGGAAGAACAGCAAGCCATGTTCGGCCACATCCTGGAGGCATTTCGTTTCGGCGCGCCGCCCCACGGCGGGCTGGCGATGGGGTTTGATCGCATGGTCATGCTGATCGCGGGGGAGGAGAGCATTCGGGATGTGATTGCGTTTCCCAAGAACAACAAGGGCGTCGATTTGATGAGCGAGAGCCCTGCCAAAGTCGATCCCAAGCAGCTGCGGGAGCTCTATATCAAGGGGACGCGGGAGGAAAAGGGGCGCGGCGAAGCCGCGCAGTGATCAGGTATCAGGTATTAGGTATTAGGCCGTTGCGGGGGAATCTCTGCTGTAGCGGAAGTCGCCAAGACTTCCGAAGATCGGCCGTGAGACGTCGGAACTTTTGGCAAGTTCCGCTACATCGGAATCCGGCGGTCGCAGGCCGCATCAGGGTCCAGCGTCACGCTGGTCAGAATTCCGCCCACCCAGGCACGCGCGGAAACGGAATCACGTCTCGAATATTCGCGACGCCGGTCACGAACATCAGCATGCGCTCGAATCCCAGCCCGAACCCGGCGTGCGGGACACTGCCGAACTTGCGGAGATCCACATACCAGGAGTAATCCTCCTCCACCAAGTCGTGCCGCGCCATGTTCTCGCGCAGGACATCGAGTCGTTCCTCGCGCTGGCTGCCGCCCACGATCTCGCCGATGCCCGGCACCAGCAGATCCATGGCAGCCACGGTCTTGCCGTCGTCGTTGGCGCGCATGTAGAAGGGTTTGATCTTTTTGGGATAATCGAAAACCGTGACCGGACACTTGCAATGTTCCTCGGTGAGAAAGCGCTCGTGCTCCGACTGCAGATTGAGCCCCCACTCGATCGGGTATTCGAATTTCTTTCCCGACTTCGATAGAATCTCGACCGCCTCGGTATACGGTACCCGCTGGAATTCTCTCTCCAACACGAAGTTCAATCGCTCCAGGAGGCCCTTGTCCACGAACTTGCCAAAGAGCTCGAGATCGCCGGCGTTGTGCTCCAGCGCATCCGCCACCAGGTATTTCACCATCTCCTCGGCCAGCGACATATCCCCAAAAAGGTCGCAGAACGCCATCTCCGGCTCGATCATCCAGAACTCGCTGGCGTGACGCGAGGTATGCGAATTCTCCGCGCGAAAGGTCGGCCCGAAGGTGTAGACATTCGAGAACGCACAGGCGAAGGTCTCCGCCGCCAGCTGGCCGCTCACGGTGAGGAAGGCGGGTTTTCCGAAGAAGTGACCGTCGCCGCCTGATGCGACCGCCTCGTCTTCTTCTTCCGCCGGTAGTCCTTCCCCGCCGGAGGCGGATCCGGGTGCAGCGTCACGCTGCCCGGAGGCGGATCCGGGTGCAGCGTCACGCTGCCCGGAGGCGGATCCGGGTGCAGCGTCACGCTGCCCGGAGGCGGATCCGGGTCCAGCGTCACGCTGGTCTGCGGTTATTCGGAACATCTCCCCCGCGCCCTCGCAATCGCTCGCCGTGATGATGGGCGTATGGACGTGGACGAACCCGCGCTCCTGGAAAAAGGTGTGGATAGCGTATGCCATGCGGCTGCGGACCCGGAAGACACAGCCGAAGAGATTCGAGCGCGGCCGGAGGTGCGCGATCGAACGCAGAAACTCGGCGGAATGGCCTTTCTTCTGGAGGGGATAGGAATCGTCGGCAGTCCCCAGGAGCGTCACTTTTTTCGCGTGCAACTCCCAGGCCTGGCCTTTGCCCTGCGACTCCACGAGCGCGCCCTCGACGGCGACGCTGGCGCCGGTGGTCGCTTTGAGGGCGTCGTCATAGCCGTCGATACCGGCGTCGGCGATGACCTGCAGATTCTTGAGGCAACTGCCGTCGTTGACCTCGAGAAAGGAAAAATCCTTCGAATCCCGCCGCGTCCGCACCCAGCCCTGGACGAGGATGTGATCGCGGGGGGCATCGCTTTCGAGGGCGGATTTGACGGTGGTGTGCATGGGTATCCAGGTTTCGGTGTTCAGTGTTCAGGCCGGAATCATGCCTGCTGTAGCAGAAGTCGCCAAGACTTCCCACGATTTGCCGCGATACTCTCTCATCACGAGCATCCTGTGGGAGCGCGGGCGTCCCGCCCGCATCTGCTTCGAAGGCGGGCGAGACGCCCGCGCTCCCATTCCCCTTCGGGACCGGATTGATCCAGAGGGCACAGAGTAGCGGATCGCCAAGACTTCCGAGAGCCGGCTGCCCCACCCCGGAACGACACCAAACGGGAGTCTGGCCTGAACACCGAACACCGAACACTGAAACCTCAACCCTGAACCTTGAAACCCGCCGGCGAGCGGCGGCAGGGCGGGGAGCGGCGGCAGGGCGGGGTACTCGCTCACGCTCGCTCTCTCGGGGTACTCGCTCACGCTCTCTCTCGGGGTACTCGCTCACGCTCTCTCTCGGGGTACTCGCTCACGCTCTCTCTCGGGGTACTCGCTCACGCTCGCACCTACAGGGGAGGCAGGCCCCACGATTTCTGGAGCTGGGCGTATTCGGCCCGCGGCAGGAGGACGTAATGGGGGCGTTTCTCCCCCCGCAGCCAGCGAATGATGGAGACCAGATCCGATTCCCGCATGGTGGTGCAACCGGCGGTGGCGCGGTCCTCCCCGCGCCGGATATGGAAGAAGATGGCGCTGCCGGCCCCGGGCACCGGCGGATCGGTGTTATGCCGGATCTCGAGCAGCCAGCGGTACGCGAAATCGCCGTGGCGCATCTTCTGCTTCTCGAACCAGGGCGGGACATCGCCCGGATCCACCACCACGTGGCGATTGTAAAGGGGGTTGCCGGGGTCATCGACCCAGGCATCCCAGACGCTGACCTGGCGGTAAGGATACCGCGATCCCCGAGGCGGCGCGGAATCGTACCCGTAAACCTTCCCGATCCGGAAACAGCCCGCCGGCGCCCGCCCATCGCGCTCGCGCTTGACGGGGGCAGGACTGCCCTTGGGGATCCGATGGGCACCCCGGCCCCAGGCCAGCCCCGCGCGCCCCACCAGGGCGGGAATCTTGGCCGGAAAGACTTCCCTCCACGCATCCCGGCCATTGGCGCGTTCATAACACTGGAGGACCACCCGGTGGGTGTCCCAGTCAGGCGCCACCGCGACGATCAACTGCCGCGACTTCGACGGCAGATCCGCGTCCGCCGCAAAGACGGAAAACAGGGCGAGGAAAGCGACAATCGGAAGGCAAAACCGCTGGCACGGTTTTCGCGTGAAAAGATGCTCTCGCCGCATGGTGATCAATCGCTCGATGCCCGCACCCGGCTTCTCACCCGTGGAGTGAAGTCACGGCGCGAAGTCAATCAGCCCCGATCGGGGGAAGCAGGCTCGATTTTATGATAACCTCGTCCGGCGCGTCGGGCAACTCCGGAGGCTGGTGGTCCTTGGACAAGGGGGGGTATTCGAACTGGTAAGCTCCCGCTTCACGTCCCCCGCCGGCGTTCTTGGTGACGGTGATCTCCGCCGCCGGCGCCGGCTCCATGAAGTCATTGGCCACCAGACCCTTCTTGCCCGAGGCAAGCCGCACCTCGCTCCAGATCTTGCCGTGCGACACCAGGGTGACGCGCTCCCCCAAGGGCAGGGTCTCATCGGGAGCCAGCCCCTGCATCGGTCCCCAGAGGTAAAAGGGCGCCCGCTCACGGACCAGGACCAGGTCGTCGCCGGGTGACAGGCCCGCGAAGCTCTCAGGCGAAAATTTTCGGACGGTATCGGTCGCCCCCTCGCCATCGCGCGTGATGCCCCCTTCAATCCGCTTCTTCACGATCTTGAAAATCGAATTATTGAGCTTTCCAAGCCGGGAGCCGGTCGCGCCCGATTCCTCCACCCGAGTCTCGGCCGCCAGGGCCTGGGCCTGGGCTTCGGCGCGCGTTTGCGCGGCAATACGGGCCTGCTTGAGCTTTCGCTCCTCTTCCACCTGCCGCGCCGCCGCTTCCCGGCGTTTCGCTTCCGCCTC
>JAHEJT010000083.1:0-5896 GCA_024638765.1 Verrucomicrobiales bacterium | reverse complement strand
CGGCCGCCAGGGCCTGGGCCTGGGCTTCGGCGCGCGTTTGCGCGGCAATACGGGCCTGCTTGAGCTTTCGCTCCTCTTCCACCTGCCGCGCCGCCGCTTCCCGGCGTTTCGCTTCCGCCTCCCGCGCCGCCATTTCCAAGCGTTCCTGCTCCAGGCGCTTCGCTTCCGCCTCGCGCGCCGCCATTTCCAGGCGTTCCTGTTCCAGGCGCTTCGCTTCCGCCTCGCGCGCCGCCATTTCCAGGCGTTCCTGTTCCAGGCGTTTCGCTTCCGCCTCGCGTGCCGCCATTTCCAAACGTTCCTCTTCTGCCTCGCGCGCTGCTTTTGCCAGGCGTTTCTCTTCCTTCGCCCGCGCCCAGGCCTCTTTTTCCAGGCGTTTCTCTTCGTCCGCCCGCGCCCGGGCCGCTTCACGCTGCCTGAATTCTTCCTCCTCCGCGGCGCGTGCCGCAAGCATCTCGCGCTCTCTCAGGGCGCGTGTCTCCTCCGCCTTGCGCGCTTCGGCGAGTTCGCGGGCTTTCTGCTCTGCGATCCGGCGTGCTTCGGCTTCCTCGATTGCCGCCAGTTCCCGGGCTTTATCCCGTGCCAGACGCGCTTTCTCGACCGCCTCCCGCCGGGCCTGGAGCCGGGCCTCGGCCTCCAGCTGCTCCTGGGTGACGGGTATCGCCTCGACCGGTTGCGCCGCTCTCGCTCCGCCGGCGGCATAAGCGGCCTTACGAGCCCGCTCGGCTTCTTTCCACTGTCTCTCCCGGAGGATCTCCAGGTTGCGATTGTATTCCTGGGAGGTCATGGGACCGAATTCCGTGAGAAAGACGGTCCTGCCGGCCTGCGGATTGGCGGCGCGGGGCGGAGGCGCGACCGGAGGCAGACCCTTCTTTTTGAAAATTCCAAAAAGTCCTCCTCCCGATTGGGATGCTTGCGGCGCCTGACCGGCGACATTGTCGGCTGCGGAGGCGCCGGACACCGCTAAGGCGAAAAGTAAAAAAGCGGTGAGTGAGATCAGGGAGAGGGAGTTGCGTAGGGAGATGCGCATTTTCTTTGGGGCTGATTCGACCGCCCGGAAATCCGGCGGAGGACCAGTTTAGGGAATTCCGGGCTGATTTTTCAAAATAAATCCTCGATTTTCCTTGCTCCCCCGTCCGGGCACCCTATGTTCACCCCCGTCCGAGCTAATTCGGACAGGGTTGATTGAGGCAACCCGGTTGGTCTGTCTTTATGCGAGATTCGGGGGTTTCTCGCAGAATCACCAACTGGGTTGCCTTCTCCTTTTCAGGGAGGTTTGGGGAAAGGTGACACTCCCCTAAGCTTCTCACACCGCCGCCTCGGCCGAGGTCACTGCTCTGCAGCGGGATCGGATTCGACGGCGGCAATGGGCTGATCTTCCTCGCCCTCGGTCTCGTCGACCTGGCCGAAGATGGCCAGGCTAAGCTTGTCCTCCGCGCTGAGCACGCGGATCGGGGTCGATTCAGAATTCGCTTCGGAAGGTTGCACTGCCGCCGCGCGGGCGGTTTTCCCGTCGCTGGGCGCGGACTTCGCAGCGGGCGCAGGGGGCGACGGGGCCGGAATCTTTTGCACGACGACCGTGTCCTGGACGATCTCCGGCGTCGCCACCACTTTCTTCTTCACGGGTGCCGCGGCAGGCACGGGCGGGCGCGGAGGCGCGGTGGCGACCGTCGGCCGGGGGGCGGGCATCACGCGCTGCACCGGCGCCGGGGAGACGCTGGGCCTCGTCAGGGGCCGGGGAAGGGCCGCCAGGTGATCGGGGCCGGGCCCGGCCGCAATCCATGCCGCCACTTTCGCATCGAGATTTCTTTCGGCCATATCGACCGCAGTCCGGCGCTCGCGGCGGCTCAAACCCTTGGTGGCGATGAAATCGCCCGCCTCATCTTTCATTTCCTCGACGGCGCGTTCCGCCTCCTTGCGGGCCGCGCGACTGGCGCCGGGTTTACTGCCCGTCACCACGATGACGCGACGCGCTTTTTCCCTCTCTTCGTAGAGACGCTGTGAAAGCTGCGCAGGTGTCAGCCGTCCATACTTGGTCATAAGGGTCTTCTGACCCTCCCCCCCGGAGGCAGGCGCATTGCTGATGATGGGCGCGGCCCGGAGCGTGGGCACTTCCGCCTGATGCAGGGAGAGAGATATCGCCGCAAAAAGGCAAAGCCGCGGCAGGGATCCGAATAAAATCGCTTTCGTTTTCATGTTGAGGAGTGCGGTGGAGATCTCCAATGGAACCACCCGCACCGACGATCAAAGCCAATGGCTCTCCCCATGAGAACCCTTTTTTCGGAAAAATGGCCCTGGCCGGGGCCCGGCGGCCGGATCCTTCTGGCCATGATCCCCCGGAAAGAGGAGCCTCGACCCTATGGGGCCGTGGATGGATTTCCCGGGGAGGGGCGGGCGCAGGCGGGTGCCCCCGGTCTCCGGGACCCCGGCGCCGGCCTGTGGGGTGTCGAAATCTGCGCGTGCCGGACCCCGCCTTTGCCCTGGGGGCGGATTGAAGCGATATTCCCCGGGCAGAAGCTTCACCGGATCTTCCGCCCTCGCATGCCATGGTATCCAAAGACAGAGAAACCCAGATCGCGCGACGCATGACCCGGCTGGGGATCCGCGAATCGGAGCTGGAAGAAAAGTTCATCCGCGGCTCCGGCCACGGCGGGCAGAAGATTAATAAGACCTCGTCCTGCGTCTATTTGAAACACCTGCCGACCGGCATTGAGATCAAGTGCCAGAGCGAGCGATCGCAGGCTCAGAATCGCTGGATCGCCCGGCGCGACCTCTGCGAGCGGATTGAGAAACGCCGCCGCGAGGCCGCCCTGCGCAAGCAACAGGCGCTGGAAAAGCGGCGCCGGGCCTCGCGCAAACGTTCGCGCGCCCAAAAGGAGCGCATGCTCCGCGACAAACGCATCCACGGGGAAAAGAAGAAGCTGCGCGGGCGGGTGCGCGGCGAGGGGTGATCTCAGGTAGGGCGAGGCCCGGTAGGGACCAAAGACGCCTTGGAGTGCGCCGGCTTGACGGCGCTTTCCCGGGCGCAGGCTTGACTGCGCGGCGCAGGACGCACCAACAACGGAACCACCACCCGGCGTCAGGCCGCCGGTCCCCAGAGCGGTGTCCAGCCACCGCACTCCAAAGGCTCCGCCCCGTTTTTCCTGTACTCGACGGTTGCGACAAAGCGCAACCCTCCACGCGTGACCTGGAGGGCAATGCTTTGTCATTGCCGCCGGCCCCCGGTTGCGACTCGTCGTTCGTCATTCCTCCCTTGCCTCGCCCCCGGCACCACTGCTAGCTTCAGCCCGATGCCGCTCCACGCCCTCCCCGCCGCCCCATGAAAAGGAAGGGCTGTTTTATCGCCGCGATCGTCTTCTTCGGACTCATCTTCATCGCGGCCCTGCTGGGACTGTGGTTCGGCTGGCCGAAGCTCCAGGTCATGGTCACCACCCAGCAAGTGTTCATGGTGGAATCGGCCGTCGAAGATTTTACCAGCGACACCGGCGCGCCGCCCGCCGGGGATCACGCCCGTATCCTCGAAATCCTCATGGGAGATAATCCCGAGAAACGCAATTACTTCGGATCCGATATCGCCTCCGCCCTGCAGGAGGGAAAAATGGTCGACGCCTGGCAGCGGCCGCTGCAAATTAAGTCTACCCCGGAGGGCGCTATCGAGGTCCGGTCCGCCGGACCCAACGGCGACTTTGGAGACGCCGACGACGTCACCAGCGAAAAAATCCGGGCTAAAATCCGCGAAATCGAACAACTTTCGGAAGAACAGGCGAAGCCGGCCGAGGTGCAGTGATTAGTCTGTAGTCTGTAGTCCACGATCCCGAATCCAGACTACTAGCTCCCATCTTCTATCTTCTATCTTCTATCTTCCATCTTCCATCTTCGATCCCCATGCGTGAATACCATCGTCTTCTCGAGCTCGTGCTCGAGGAAGGAAAGTTCCGGGAGGATCGCACCGGGGTCGGCACCCACTCGATCTTCGGCGCCCAATCCCGATACTCGTTGCGCGAGACATTTCCCGTCCTCACCACCAAGAAACTCCACCTGCGCTCCATTATTCACGAGTTGTTGTGGTTTCTCAGAGGGGACACCAACATCAAATACCTCAATGACCACGGGGTCACCATCTGGGATGAATGGGCGGATGACAATGGCGATCTCGGCCCGATATACGGTGCCCAATGGCGCCACTGGGACGCGGGACCGGACCGGCCGCCCGTGGATCAGATCGCGGAGCTTATCGCGCAAATCAAAAACAATCCGGAGAGCCGCCGGCTCATCGTGAGCGCTTGGAACGTGGCCGAGATTCCTAAGATGGCCCTGCCTCCCTGCCACTCCCTGTTTCAGTTTTACGTGCGCGACGGCGAACTCAGTTGTCAGCTTTACCAGCGCAGCGCCGATCTGTTCCTGGGCGTCCCCTTCAACATCGCGTCCTACGCATTACTCACCCGCATGATCGCCCAGGTCTGCGGACTCGAGCCGGGTGATTTCGTCCATACCTTTGGAGATCTCCATCTCTATGCCAACCACCTGGAGCAGGCCCGCCTCCAACTCTCCCGCAAATGCCGTCCCCTCCCCGTGATGCGCCTTAATCCGGACGTAACACGCATCGACGGATTCACTTACGAAGACTTCACCCTGGAGAATTACGATCCCCACCCCGCGATTAAAGCGCCGATTGCCGTTTAAAAGGTTTCAGGTTTCAGTGTTCAGGTTTCAGGCTCGATGCATCTCTCTACACACCTGACACCTGACACCTGACACCAATTACTGAACACCGAACACTGAACACCGAACACTTCCAACTCCGCGCGTTAGCCGCCATGGCGGCGAACCGCGTCATCGGCCGCGACGGCAAACTGCCGTGGCATCTCCCGGACGATCTCAAGTGGTTCAAGAAATGCACCCTGGACCGGCCCATCCTGATGGGGCGCAAGACCTTTGAATCCTTGCCAGGAATTCTCCCCCGGCGACGCCACATCGTCCTGAGCCGCACCCTCCAGGAAGCGCCGGAAGGAGTGGAGATCGTCGATTCCCTCGACGCCCTGGAGGATCTCAATCTGGAAGGTGATGTCTACGTCATCGGAGGCGCCCGGATTTACGCACTGCTCCTGCCCCGCTGCACCGATCTCTATCTCTCTTGTCTCCACAAAGAGTACGAAGGAGATGTCACATTCCCGCCCTTCGAAGACGAGTTCGAACTCGTGGAAGTGTTGGCCGAATATCCCGAGTTCGAGATCCGCCATTACCGGAATCGCAAAAAGTAGTCCCCACGCTCCGCGTGGGGAGCCCAATAATGAACCCCCGCGCGGAGCGTGGGGACTACTATCGCCGCGTGCCACGGGCCCGCCAGGCTCCAACCCTGCACCGTGAACGCCTGCGCCACACTCACGCCGGCGCGTAAGCGCGACCGTCCACCCGCCGCCGATGCCACTTGAGCCAGAGCAGCAAGCCCAGGAGGAGGAAAACCACCCCCATCAGCACTTTTCTCCAGGGCACGACCGCGGCCGGCTGCGTCCAGATCACCACCGGCGATGTCGGCACCGAATATTCACCGAGCGGATTCACCGTGACGATGCGAAAGATCTGCCGGGAATCGGGGCTTAATCCCCCCATTCTTGCGTACACCCTGCCGTCTTTTTCTTCGAAACGGATTTTGTGAGGCGCCCAGACCGCGCCGATCTGCTGCGACTCCGCGTCATACCGCATGCCGCGCTTCTCCACGAAGTAATGATACTCCCTGCCCACCGGCTCCCAGGACACCGCCAGCGCGTGGCGGCCTGTTTCCTCGAGGTAAATCCGCGGCACCGTAGGGACGGTCGTGGCGTATTCTTTTTTGCGCTTGGGCTTCGCAATGAAACTGCTCCAGAAATCCGCGCCGAGGCTTGCCAAATTATCGCTTTCC
>JAHEJT010000082.1 GCA_024638765.1 Verrucomicrobiales bacterium | reverse complement strand
TTCAGGTTTCAGTGTTCAGTGTTCAGTGTTCAGGAAGCTCCTATTCCAGCAATCCATCACTCCAATACTCCCCTCCGAACGTCCACACTCGAGACCTGAACACTGAACACTTCCCCATGCGCTCCTTCCGTCTCCGTCTCGCCGCCATCTCCGTCATTATGTCGGGTTTGGTGTTGCTGGCGTTCGGGGCCGTGAGCTGGTTGATCTTCCAAAGAGTGGGAGTCGCCAACCTGGATGAAGAGTTGCAGAACTTCGGGTTTCGCGTCGCCGGCAGGGCGGGTCCCAACGTCAGCGGACCGCGCACGGAAACCAACATGGCGGAAGTTTTCGGCGTGGAATCCGCCCGCGCGCGCTTTTTCAGCCTGGTGGTCCAGGGCGATCGGATCACGCACCGGACGGATTCATGGCCGCGCGGGCTCGACCCGGTGTCCTTTCAGGGTGGAGTGGATCCTCTTGATCCCCAGCCCGAGCTTGTCGATCCGCCGCCCCGGCCCGCCGCCGAGGTCGAACCGGGCCGCCCGAATCCCCCTCCTGCCCGCGTCATCCTGGAACCGCGCTATTACACCGTCTCAGCGGAGGGGGCACGCTACCGGGTCGGCGTTTTCTCCAACGGGGAAGTCCGGATTGTCCTGGGGGCGGATCTCGCGGAACTCGGGCGCGGGCTTCACCAGATCCGGCGGGCATTCCTGATCGCCCTTCCGGGTGCGCTCTTCATCGTGGCGCTGGGGGCGGCCTTCGTGGGACGACGTGCCCTGCGGCCGATCGAGGTGCTCAGCGACCGTATGGAGAATGTCTCGGCGGAAGGGCTCGACCAGCGCATCAAAGTCGAGCGGACGGATCTTGAATTCAAGAGGATCATCGATGCCTACAACGTCATGATGGGGCGACTCGAGAAAAGTTTTCACCAGGCGACGCGTTTCAGCGCGGACGCCTCGCACGAACTCAAGACGCCGCTGGCAGTGATGCAGGGGACCCTGGAACGGGCGCTTGCGAAGTGCCCGGACGAATCCGAAGCGCAACAGGTGTACTCGGATCTTCTCGAGGAGGTGGGGAACCAGCGGGCGATTCTCGAGAGTTTGCTCCTCCTGTCCCGCGCCGATGCCGGGGAGTTGAAACTCAGTCGCGAGGAAGTGGATCTGAGCAAGCTGGTCGAAACGCTGGTGGAGGATGCCAGCCTTCTCGCGGAAGGCCGGGGAATTACCGTGGAGAGTGAAATCGCACCGGGCATCAGGATGGAGGCGGATGCGGCCCTGTTGCAGCGAGTGCTCCACAATCTCTTCAGCAACGCCGTGAAATACAACCGTGACGGCGGCCAAGTAAAATGCGCGCTGTCCCGGATCGGAGATGCGATCGAATTCACAGTCGCCAACACCGGCGCACCGATCCCGCGCGAGGAACATGAAAAAATCTTCGATCGATTCTATCGTTCAGGTGATGCCGGTAATTCCCGCGTCGAAGGCGTCGGTCTGGGCCTCAGTCTGGCGCGAGAGATCGTCGCGGCACACGGCGGCGAGATTCTCGTGGCGGACGATGCGGGAGAGGGGATGACGGTGTTCGTGGTGCGGTTGAGGTAGTCCGCTGCTTCGCGGCGGGCTACTTCAACCAGTTCTCAACTTCGATACCCTCTATGCGCTCGAAATGTCGAATGTTGCCCGTTATCACGCTGGCATGATGTGCGCGGGCGATCGCGCCGATCCAGAGGTCGGTGTCCGCAAGTTGCTTGCCCGCAGTTTCAAGGTCGGCTTTGAGGACTCCGAAAAACTGCGCCGACAGTGAATCGATCCCGAGTATCGAAAGCGTATCGAGAAAGCGGTCGACGAGGTCTTTATTTCCGAGCGGGTTGTCGGACTTCGCCGCCCCGTAATATAACTCACTCGCATTGATCCACGTGGTAGCGACGGTATCCTCGGTCTCGCGCCGTCGGTCGATCACCTCGTGTCGACCGCGGAGGATCGCGATGCACGTATCGGTGTCGAGGATCCGCATGGGATGGATCAGAGATTTACTTTTCGGCCCTTGGTCCGCGCCTTGTAAAGTGAGTCGATTTCTTCCTGGACGCTCGCGGTGGATTCCCATCGGCCTGCGAGCGCTTCCCAGGCCGCAGCCTGGCGTTCCGCGTCGGCGGAGAAGGGAGCTTCGTCACCGGCAGGCTTTTTTTTGAGGGAATCTTCCAGGCGCACCAGGACCTCTTGGGTCACACTTCTGCGTGCGCCGGCCGCTGTTCTTTTGAGCCTGGCGAGGAGGCTATCGGGGAATTTTTTGATGGTAAGCGTGGCCATGCATGCAAAATACCTGCAAAATGCAGGCATTGCAAGGGAGGAATAGCCTGCCTCACATTGAGGTTACCCCAACACCCACCCCTCGCGGTATTCGCGCTTGAGGTATTGCCCCGCCTCGGGCGCGTTGGGGATGCGCATGTTCACCGCGTCCCACTCGATCTTTTTTCCGGCGCGGAAGGCCACGTTGCCGAGGTGATTCGCCTCCGTGAGCGGTCCCGAATACCCGAAGTGACAGGTAGTGGGCGCGCCGGTCTTGCAGGCGTGGATCCATTCGGCGTGGTGGCCGAGAGATTCCGGGATCCACGGTTCGGGTGGTTTGAATCCCTTGAACTTTTCTTCGGGCAGGAGGACGTGCTTTTTGTAATCGGACAGCACCATCCCGTCATCCCCGATGAAGAGGTGCCCGTTGCCCCATTGCGGGATTTTTCCTTCCTCCCAGATCTTGGGCTTGTGGGTGCCCTGGTGCCAGGTGAGCGTCAGCGCGGGGCGCTCGCCTCTCGTGGGATACTCGTATTTTGCGCTCATGGAGGCGGGCGCGATCTCCGGGTGCGGCGGGGGACCGTCGGCCTCGATCGATGTCGGCGCGTCTAGGTTGAGCGCCCAGAACGGCAGATCGTTCCAGTGGCTGCCGAGATCCGACATAGTCCCGTTGCCGAAGTCCCACCAGCGGTACCACTTGTTTCCGGGAAAATAAACCTCGTGAAACGGTCGCCACGGCGCCGGGCCGATCCAGAGATCCCAGTCGAGATAATCCGGCACCGGCATTTCTTCCGTGGGCCGGTCCGCCACGTAAAAATCCTTATTGGCTTCGGCGACTTCTTTGCTGGGGTGCCAGCCCCAGGCGCGTGAGACCCAGACGTGGACCTCGCGGACCGGGCCGATGGCGCCGCTCTGGATGAGTTCGACGACGCGGCGGTAATTGGATCCGGCGTGGATCTGCGTGCCCATTTGGGTGGCGACCTCGGCCTTGGCCGCGGCCTCGGTGACGACGCGCGCTTCGTAGACATCGCGGGTGAGGGGTTTTTCGCAATAGACGTGCTTGCCCGCTTTCAGCGCGGGTAGCGTGGCGAAGGCGTGGACGTGTTCCGGGACACTGACGACAACGGCATCGATGTCGTCGGTCTTTTCGAAGAGGACGCGGTAATCCTTGTATCGGCGGGCCTGGGGATGTTTTTCGGCGGCCTTGACGAGGTTGTGTGCGTTGACATCGCAGAGGGCGACGATGTGCTCCCCCGATTTTTCCATTTCCGAGAGGTTTCTGCCCCCGCGGCCGCCGGACCCGATCACGGCGATGTTGAGTTTGTCGTTGGGCGAGCGCGCACTGACGATGGCGGGGAAACCGAGTGTCGAGGCCCCCGCGAGCGCGCCCCCGGTGGTATGGAGGAAGCGGCGGCGGGTGATTCTAGAGGGGGCTTTGTGGAATTTCATAGGGAGGCGTAATTCTAAGAAAGCCAAGCGATTGAGGTCAAGGCGAGGCATGGTCCGGAAAGATTACAGCACGGTAATGCGGCCGTAACGTTGCTGCCATGGCGAGGTGGTTTACTCGGTCGTATGAAAACTGTGCGGCCATTATTTTTCCCGGGTGCAAGGGTGTTCCCGGGAAAGGGCACTCCGCAGCGCGCTCTTTCGCGCGAGGCGCCGTGTCCGGGAAGTGATGCGGGAATCGCTGTGTATGGCTGATAACTAATCCCTCCGAGCGCGGATTCCGCGTGTCTTTCTTTCAGGCCGTGCGCTTGAGCGGCATCCTCTCCCTATTCGCTTGCTGTCGTGGCGGTTCCTCATCGCCAGGAGACTCGCCGCAGCACGTTGCCGTCTGTCGAAAGAACCGTTGCCAGCACGGCTCGGGTTGGGGCATTCTCTGGATTCACGCCGTCTTGCGCCCGGGCCTGGCAGGATCGTGTGGCGCCGAGGTTTTCAGAGTCATGCAGAGAAAGATTCACAAGGAATCATGGAAGCTACTCGCCGTTCTTGCGGCGGCAATTTTCGGCTCTATACCCGGAATCGCGCCCGGACAGGACGCGTCGGCCGGCGCGACTCCGGCGGCGGCTGCCGAGACCGGCGGTGCTCCCGGGCTGGAGGCGGTGCAGGCGCGGCTCGCGGAGATCGAGGCCGACACGGGCATCGCAGATGCCGCAAAAGCCTCGCTGAAGAAGCAGTACGAGGAGGCCATCGCCTCTCTGCAGCAAGCGCAGCAGCTGGCAACATCAGCTGCTGCCTTCAAGGAAGCTCTCGTCACGGCCCCGGATGAGATCGCGGATGCCCGCGAGAAACTGGCGGCGTTGCCGGCGCCGGATCAGGAAGCGACGCTGTCGCTGGGCCTTGAAGAAGGGATTTCCGCCGAACAGCTCGATTTGCGCCTGAGCAAGGAGCGGACCTCAACCTCTTCCCTCAAGGCCCAGCTCCTGCAGATCGAGAAGCAGATTGCCGATGAAGAAAGCCGGCCAAGTCAGGCGATCGAGAGACTTCCCTCCGCCCAGGGTGAGCTTGCGACTCTCGAGGAATCGCTCCGCAAGGCGGCAGGCGGGCCTTCGCCCGGTCTCACGGAGGAAGCGCAGGGTTATGTCCGGCGCGCCAGAAAAGTTGCCCTCCAGAGCGAAGTCGATGCCCTCGAGCAAGAGAGACTCAGTTTTGAAGTCCGGCAGCAATTGCTCGAAGCCCGGCGCGGACTCTTATCGCGCCAGGTTGCGCTGGCCGAGATCAGGCTTGCTGCGATCCAGGAATTTGCGAGTCGCCAGGCCAAAGAAAAGGTGGATCAGGCGGCCATGCTCGCAGGCCGGGCCCGGGCGATTCGACCGGGGCAATTTCCCGCATTGCAAGAGCTGGCCGACGATCTCGAGAGCCTCTCCGGTGAGCTTCGGCTCACGGCAGCCCAGATCCACGCGGTCGAACAGGAAACGGAAGAGAGCGAGGATTTGCTGGAAGCCACGAGGCGGGATTTTGAGAGCGTCCGCAAGCAGATTGAAATTGGAGGCCTTGAGGAGGTGTTTCTTCAGATACTCCTCGATAACCGGCACAGACTTCCAGGGACACGGGCCTACAAGAGAAAACTGAAGCGCAGGAAAGAAGCGGTCACCACGGCGCGCCTGAATGCGTTTCAGGTCCGACAGGCGGTCCGCAATCAGGGCGAAGTCGAAAAAGAAGTTGCCGCAATCCTTGCCGGAACCGCCGTCCCGGCGCAGGTGCAGGCGGAAATTTCGGCACTCGTGGAGGCGAGGCGCGATCTCCGGAGCGATCTTGGGAACCAATACCGGCGCCTCTTCGACGCCCTGGGCCGGCTCGATCTCACGGAGCGGCAATATCTGGCGGTCGAAGAAGAATTCTCCGGCTTTCTCGGAGAGAAACTATTCTGGGTGCAGAGCTCGCCGCGCCTCGACGCGAGCGCATTCCGGGATCTTCCGGCTTCCTTGAATTGGTTGGCGGGTCCGCATCGGTGGAAAGAGCTCGGAGCTGCGTTCCGGTCGATCCCCTTCGCCTATTACCTGGCGTTCGGTTTACTGCTCGCCTTGCTGATCTTCCCGCGACGGCAAATTCGACGAAAGTTGCGGGAAAGCGGCGAGCGCACCCGGCGCATTTCGACCGACCGTTATCAGAATACCTCCGAGGCCTTGCTCATGACGCTTCTGCTGGTGGCGCCCGGACCTTTGGCATTGGTGTTTTTCGGATGGCAGCTGGATCGCGATCCGGAAGCCTCCAATTGGCTGCAGGGGCTGAGTGCCGGATTGCTGAGATCGGTGAATCTTCTCTTTTTCCTGCTTGTTGCATATTTCATCTCCAGGCCCAAGGGCCTTGCCGAGGCTCATTTCCGTTGGGATTCCGAGATGCTCGGCAAGATCCGCCGCGCCGTGGCCTGGCTGACCCCGGTATACGTGACCGCTTTTGTCGCCGTTACCATAACGCTGCATGACGACTCGATGCGCCACTTGCATAGTTTCGGGCGCTTGGCATTCATCTTCACGATGATCTGGATGGCGATGTGTCTGGGGCGATTGTTTCATCCGCGCACGGGCATTTTGTCTCACCTGTTGATGGAATACCCGGATCGATGGGAAGTGCGTTTCCGGTTCCTCTGGTACTTCCTTGCGATTCTGACACCGCTGCTTCTCGCGGGAGGAACTGTGCTGGGCTATTTCGTGACTGCGCTAACGTTCAATTACGAACTGCGTTTATCGCTCGCCTTTATCGGCCTGGGAGCGGTGGTTTACGGTCTTCTCCTGCGATGGTTTACGATCAGGGAGCGCAAGCTGGCGCTCGAGCAGGCTATCGAAGAGCGGGATGCCCGCCGGGAAGCCCAGGCCGAGAAAGCCAAGGGTGCGGAAACAGAGGATTTCGGATCCGAAGAAGGGGTGCTTCCCGAAATTGAAAAAGAAGCTCTCGATCTCGCCACGGTGGGAGACCAGACCAGGCGCTTACTGCGTTTTGTCGTCCTGCTGGGCGTGCTCGGGGGAATCTGGTTGATTTGGGCCGGGACCGTTCCCGCGCTGAAAGTGCTCAACGAAATCAACGCTTTCGGTGGACTGAGCGTCGGCGAGTTGATCATGGGGGTGGTGGTCCTTGCGCTGACCATCGCGGCGGCAAGGAATCTGCCGGGGCTTCTCGAAGTGGCCGTTCTGCGCAATCTTACCATGGACGCCGGCAGCCGGTATGCCACCACCACACTGTGCCGATACGGGGTCGTGGCTTTGGGTCTTGCCGCTCTCTTCAACGTGATGGGCCTCGACTGGTCCAAGTTCGGATGGATCGCCGCCGCCTTGAGTGTGGGCCTCGGTTTCGGGCTGCAGGAAGTGGTGGCCAACTTTGTCTGTGGAATCATTCTGCTCTTCGAACGGCCCATGCGCGTCGGTGACTGGGTGACCATTGGCAGTGTCGAGGGCGTGGTCTCACGAATCCGCATGCGCGCGACCACTGTCGTCAACTGGGATCGCAAGGAGTTCGTGGTGCCGAACAAGGAGTTCATCACGGGCACCCTCCTGAACTGGACCCTTTCCAACACCGTGACGCGCATCGTGATCCCCGTGGGAGTGGCTTACGGAACCGATACGGTCAAGGTGCACGAGTTGCTTCTCAAGATCGCCCGGGAGCATGACGGGATCATGGACGATCCGGCGCCCCTCGCCGTTTTCGAGAATTTTGGCGACAGCACCCTGGAATTCTCGCTGCGATGTTACCTGCCCAGTACCGACAATCGGCTGCGAATGATTCACGATCTCCACACCGAGATCCACCGGCGATTCGGAGAGGAAGGCATCGAGATTGCCTTCCCGCAGCGCGACCTGCACCTGCGCAGCGTGGATCCCGGGGTGGGGTTTGGGGATGGGCCTCGCGGGGAGGATGGGAAATAGGTCTTATAGGTCCTATAGGACCTATTCCATAAGCGGTGCGATCGCGATTCCCGCCGGACTCGGCCTCGCCCGGAAGGGACCGGGAGGCGGTAAGAAGCGCGGTCCCGGCGGCCAGCGTGACGCTGGACCCAGAATGCAGCAGCCTCCGCTTCTCCGCCTTCATCATTTTCATCGATGTTTCGATCAGATTTATCGATTTTCCAGCTGGATCCAGCCGCGGTAGTCTTTACACGTAGTCCCGGTGTCCGTCATGAACTCAATCCTTGAATTCACCCTCCGCGCCGGCTGGTGCGGCATGTTCGCCGGAGTCCTTTCCGGAGCTGTCATCGGGCTCTTCTTTCACCGCGAAGACTGGATGGGGGGCTATTCCTCCTATCGCCGCCGCCTCACGCGCCTCGGTCACATCTCCTTCTTCGGCATCGGTTTTCTCAATCTTCTTTACGGGCTCTCCCTCACGCACCTCGACCTCTCCGAATCCGTGGCGAAAACCGGCGCGCTGTGCCTCCTGGCCGCGCTCGTCACCATGCCCGCCTGCTGCTTTCTCAGCGCCTGGCGCAAGCCGCTCAAAATCTTCTTTCCCGTCCCCGTCCTCGCCACCACCGGCGGCATTCTTGCCATCCTCTTTGGGTGACCTGCACATTCCATCACTCGCGAACCGTTCGCCATCTTCGCCATGAAAATCGGTCTCATCGCCATGAGCGGTCTCCGGCTCTGCAAGCCCGAGGTCCTCGAACTCGGCCTCTCTTTTCCCAGCGTCGCGCGGCGCGCCACGGAAATCGAAGCCCTTCCCAGCCTCGGTCTTCTCACCATCGCGGGCCAGACCCCGCCGGGCGTCGACGTCGAATACCTCGAGGTGCGCGACGTCGATCGTTGCGCCCTCCCGCTCCATCTCGACGCCGTCGCGTTCTCCACGCTCACCGCCACGAGCAAGGAGGCATACCGGCTCGCCGCCCGCTTCCGCGCACACGGCATCCCCGTCATTCTCGGCGGCCTGCACGCAACCCTGGTCCCGGAAGACGCTGCACCGCACGTCGACAGTGTCGTCATCGGCGAAGGCGAGGCCGTCTGGCCCCATATCGTCGACGATCTCCTCCACAACCGGCTCAAACCCCGCTACGACGCGCGCGAAACAGGCCCCTTCGACTTCGCCAACGCCCCCATGCCGCGTTTCGAGCTTCTCGAGCGTGACCGCTATCCCCGATTCACCGTCCAGACCCAGCGTGGTTGCCCGCTCTCCTGCGAATTCTGCGCCTCCTCCATCCGGCTTGCCCCGCGTTTCAAGACCAAGCCCGTGGAAAAAGTCATCGCCGAAATCCGCCGCCTCAAGGAGCTCTACGCCAAACCCTTCATCGAATTCGCCGACGACAATACCTTCGTCAACAAGGCCCATGCGAAGAGGCTCATGCGCGCCCTCGAAAAAGAACACGTCCGATGGTTCACTGAATCCGACCTCGGCGTTGCGGAAGACGATGAACTTCTCAAGATGATGCGCGCCGCCGGCTGCGCACAGGTGCTCATCGGTTTTGAGAACCCGAGCTTCAAAGCCCTCGACGGGGTCGAGTTGAATTCCAACTGGAAAGCCAACCGTGTCGACCGCTACCTGCGCGCCGTCGAAAAAATCCAGCGCCACGGCATCACCGTGAACGGCTGTTTCGTCATGGGTCTCGACGGAACCGGACCGGAAAGCTTCCACGACGTCTTCCGATTCGTCCGCGAAAGCGGCCTCTACGACGTGCAGATCACCTACCTCACCCCCTTTCCCGGCACGCCCCTGTTCAAGCGCCTCTCCGAGGAAGGCCGCATCCTCGCCGAGGGTGCCTCGGAAACCTGCACCCTCTTCGACATCAATTTCGAACCCCAGAACATGAGCGTCTCGGAACTCGAGAACAGTTTCCTCAAGCTCGCCGCCATGCTCTACCGCCCGGAATTCGTGGAGGAGCGCACCCGTCGGTTCAAGGGGCACCTCCGCCACCGCATCCGCGAAGAATGCTCCTTCCCCTCCCGGGCCGCGTAGGCGGGAATCAGAGAAATGAGTGCTCTAGTGCACTGTAACATTTGAAAATGCAAACCGACATGTTGACGTGGAGGGCGACGCTTCGTCGTCGCCGCGGTCATGACGAAGCATGACCCTCCGGCCGGCTATCACATCTCAAGGTTACAGTGCACTAGGTCCCATCGGACCTTGATCGTCAGCTGCGTGGCTTTTTAGATTACAACGCTGTAATGTGCCCGTAACGCGCCTGCCATAAAAGCGGAGTTCAATAGGGTATGAAAAGATGTCTCAACCTCTTCCTGGTCCTGGCCGTGACCGGCGCCATCGCGGTTTCCGCAGGAAGCGCTTGCGCCCAGAAAGGGCCGGGCGGCAAGAAGCGCGGTGGCGGCCAGCGTGACGCTGGACCCAGAATTCAGAAGCCTCGCATATCCGACACGGTCAAAGCCAATATTTACGCCGATAATTGGTTCAAGATGTATATCAACGGCAACCTCGTCGCGGTGGACTCGATCTCGTTCATCCCGCACAACGTGGTCTCGGTCGATATCCTCCCGGAATACCCCATGACCATCGCGGTGATGGCCAAGGACAACGGGGACCCGAAGACGGGGATGGAATATAACAACACCAATATCGGTGACGGGGGTTTCATCCTGAAGTTCGGCGATGGCACCGTGACGAGCGCCGCCTGGAAGGCGAAGAGTTTTTTTCATGGACCCGTCGATCGCGACGAAGGGAACCCGAAGGTGAATTTTTTTCCAATTCCCGAGAACTGGTTCGCCGTCGACTTCGACGACAGCGGCTGGGCGCACGCCGTGGAGCACACCGAGGAAGCCGTCAGCCCGAAGGAGCCGTATTACAATAACGATTTCGTGGGCGCGCAGTGGATCTGGACGAAGGATCTCGCGCTCGACAACACGGTCATTTTTCGGCACCGCGTTGAAAAACCGCCCTCGGGCGCGGCGTTGCCCCCGGACTGGCCGCGGGGCCACATCGATGCGCCGAACGAGGGGGAACAATAATATCATGAAGACTTCGCGATATCAGGATGTAGCGGAAGATGCGAAATCTTCCGTCGTAGCCGGGGTCCGTGAATATACGTCGGAACTTTTTGCAAGTTCCGCTACACAGATCCTCCAGGCCGGAAGGCTTGTTATACCCACGATCGCCTGCGCGCTGCTGGTGCCCCTCACGGTGACGGTGCTCGCGGTCACAGGGGTCCTCGGCCAGGTCGGGAAACACAACCTGGAGAGCGGCGAGAAAGTGCCCCCGGCGGCGAAGGCGTTCGCGCCTTTTGCGGACACGCTCGGCATTTCCTGGGACGACGATTTTGTCTACATCGAGGGCAACGGCCTGCCGCAGCACAACATGATGACGGGCATCACCGCCTGGCAGCAGCAGGTCCCGATCCCGCACGATTTCACCGGGCCGCAGGGCGCGTTCCGGATTCCGATCGATCCGGAGCCGCTGGAGACACCACAGGAACTGACCTTGCTCGGGCCAATCGCGCTCGCGGTCAACGGGATCCCGATTTTCCATTCGCTGACCCAGAGCGGGAAAGACGCCAAGGCCGGCGGTGAACTCGATCAATGGGGCGGGCACTGCGGCCGCGCGGACGACTATCATTACCATATCACCCCGGGCCATCTGGAAGAAGTCGTCGGTAAGGGCAACCCGGTCGCATACGGGCTCGACGGGTTCCCGGTTTACATGGCGGATCCAAAAAAGGACAAGAAGCTGGACGAGGCGCATGGGTACTTTGATCCCGACGGCAATTACCGTTACGTGAGCGGCGACGAAGCGCCTTACATGATGGCGATGTTCCGCGGCGCGGTGGACCTGGACATTCGCCCCCGGACGCGAGGGGTACGGCCGCACCTGCCGCCGTTGCGCGGGGCGGAGATCACGGGCTTTGAAGGAACGCTCGCGGACGGCTATGCGCTGCATTACGAGGTGAACGGAAAGCCCGCGAAGGTCGAATACCAGGTGAAAGACAACGGCGGCGTCGATTTCAAGTTCACCGATGCCGCCGGCGCCGTCCGGGAAGAGAACTACGAAAGCCGTCGTCAAGGCGGGGGAGGTGGGGGAGGCGATCGCCGTCGCCGCGAAGACGATCGTCGGCGTGGTCCCGGGGGAGGCAAAAGCGGTCCGGGCGGGCGTGGCGACGATCAGCGCGGTGGTCCGCCTCGTGCCGAAGGCGGAAGAGGACAGCGGACACCGTGGATTCTCGTGCACGCGCCGGAGCTGGACGCCGACAAGAATGGCACGGTCACGATCGCCGAGGTCATGACCGAGGCGAAAACCGTTTTCGACGGTTACGATGGCGACAGCGACGGCAAAATGACGCTCGCCGAGATGCAGGGTCGCGGCAGCGGGGTGCGCTCGGCTTTGAACGGCTTCGTCAAGGAACACAACCTGGAGATGGATCGCGACGGCGACGAGGTCGTGTCTGCGCAGGAGATGGCGGGGCAGTTTCGGAAGTTCTTCGAGCGGCACGACGGGAACGGGGATGGAAAGTTGACGAAGGAGGAATACGCGGTGGAGGGCGATATCCGGCCGCGCTTTCCGGAGCGGCAAAGTAGGACAGGCTTCCAGCCTGTCCCGTCGGAAGGAGGCAGGCTGGAAGCCCGCCCTACTTCAGGGAAGCCAAATTTCATTCTCTTCTACATCGACGACATGGGATGGCGCGACATGGGATTCGCCCTCCGCGCAGCGGAGGGCAAAATTGGGTCCAGCGTCACGCTGGTCGAGACGCCGCACACTGACCGGCTCGCCCGCGAGGGGGTCATTTTTACGAACGCCTATTCCAGCGCCCCGAACTGCGCGCCGGCGCGGGCCTGCCTGATGTCGGGCCAATACACGCCCCGCCACGGCGTCTACACCGTGGTCGACGACCGCCACGCGGTGGGTTCGGCGCATCACAAAATGCTGGCAGCACACAGCAACGCCGAGATGGCGACCGAAGCCGTCACCATCGCCGAGCAATTGAAGCAGGGCGGCTATCGCACCGCCATGATGGGGATGTGGAACCTGGGCCGGGGGAGCAAAAATTCGGTCTCGCCGGAAGGCCAGGGATTCGAGTTGTTCGAGCGCCCCCAGAGCCTGGGATTCGATAAGGACCGCTTCTTTAACGATCGAGGCGAATATCTCACGGACCGATTCACGGATGAGGGCCTCAAGTTTATCGAGCGGCACCGGGACGAACCCTTCTTCGTGTATTTCGCCTATCACGCGGTCCATTCTCCGTTCGAGCCGAAACCGGAACTGCTCGCCAAGTATGAAAACAAATCGAATCCGCAGCGCCAGGATCCGGCGTATGCCGCCACTGTGGAAGCGGTCGATCAGAATGTCGGCCGGGTCATGGAGACGCTGGGAAGACTTGGGCTGGCAGAGAATACCGTCGTGATTTTCACGTCCGACAACGGCGGCAACCGGCGGCACACCGCGCCGCTGCGCGACGGCAAGGGCTCGCTTTATGAAGGCGGCATCCGCGTGCCGGCCTGCGTGTGGGGGCCTGGAGTCGCAAAGGGCCTCGTCAGTGACGAACCGATTCTGGGAATGGATTTTTACCCGACGATGCTGGAACTGGCCGGAATCGAACCGAACGACCAGCGTGACGCTGGACCCGGATTCGCCAACCGCTCCGCGGTTGACGGGGAAAACGCACGGGGACACCGGATTGACGGAATGAGCCTGGTGCCGCTGCTGGACGGATCGGCGGAGTCGCTGGGACGCGACCGCGTCTTCTGGCATTTCCCGTGTTACATCGGCGGGGGCGGACCCTCCAGCGCGATGCGGGCGGGCGACTGGAAGGTGATCGAATTCTTCGAGGACCAGCGCGTCGAACTCTACAATCTCGCCGAGGATCCGGGAGAGCAGCACGATCTGGCAAAGCGGGAGCGCGCCAAGGCGGAAGCGCTTTATGCCGACCTGCGCGCCTGGCAGCAGGAAACCGGGGCCGCCCTGGTGACCGAGGCGAATCCGGATTACGATCCCAACGCCGCGCCGAAAAAGGGCAGGGATCAGCGGGGGAAGGGGAAAGGCGGCGGCGGCCAGAAGAAAGGAAATAAGAGTTAGCGGGAGACAGGACGAATAGGTCGGATAGGTCATATAAGTCCTATAGGACCTATCCAGAGGTCACACAGAGGTAATCGAACATGAAAAGGAACTTCGTTCTCCTAGTAGCATCCGTATTGGCGCTCCAGGTCGAGGCAGCCGACCGTCCGAATTTCATCTTCCTCCTCTCCGACGACCAGGATTGGACGGGGCTTTCGGTGCAGATGCACCCGGACCTGCCGGGATCGAAGAGCGATATCTACCAGACACCCAACATTGAAAAACTGGCAAGCGAGGGCATGCGTTTCAGCGCGGCCTATTCGCCGGCCTCGGTGTGTTCGCCGACGCGGATCAGTCTGCAGACGGGCATGAGTCCGGCCCAGCTGCACTGGACCAAGGCAGCTCCCGTGATGACGGCGGCGGATAAATTAAAGCTGATCCCGCCGCGCAGCCGCAAGAGCATCGAGGCCGATGAAACGACCCTCGGCGAGATGCTTCAAGAGGCGGGATACGCCACGGCGCATTACGGCAAGTGGCACTTGGGCGGGGGCGGTCCGGAGCGGCACGGATACGACGAGAGCGACGGCGACACCGGCAACGGGGATGCCGCACCGCACAAGGGGGACAACCCCGTGGACATTTTCGGGATGGGGGAGCGCGCCGTCGCGTTCATGGAAAAGAGCTCCAAGGCGGGAAAACCGTTCTATCTCCAGATGTCCTATCATGCGCTGCATTACCCGGAGAACGCCAACCCGGAGACCGTGGCTAAGTATCAGGACTTACCTCCGGGAAAAATCCATCGCGACGTCGGGCGCGCTGCCATCACGGAAGATCTCGACCGGGGAGTCGGAAAACTTCTGAAGGAAGTCGACGCCCTTGGTATCGCCGACAACACCTACGTCATCTACATGTCGGACAACGGAGGCGGCGGCGGGTCCGGGCCGGACCGGCGGATAGGCGGTGCCGGCAGGGACAAAGAGCGCACAGCTAAAGGAAGAAGTGGCGGGCGTCCCATCCAGGGCGGCAAGGGTTCCGTCTGGGAAGGCGGCATCCGCGTGCCTCTCATCATTCGCGGGCCGGAGATCGAGGCCGACAGCTGGTGTCATCAGCGCGTCGTGGGTTTTGATCTCTTTCCGACCCTGTGCGCGCTGGCGGGCGTGAAAGTGCCGATGCCTGAGGGGGTTGAAGGCGGCAACTTTGCCCATCTCCTGACGGGCGACGATCAACCGGTGAAGCGCGCGCGAGAGGAACTGGTGTTTCACTTTCCGCATTACCAGGGAGACAGCCCGCATACCGCGCTGTTGCTCGGCGATTACAAACTGATGAAATTTCACGAAACGGAGGAAACGCGTCTCTTCGAGCTCACGGACGATATCGGAGAAGGCAACGATCTCGCGGTCAAGATGCCCGAGAAAGCCGCCGAACTTGAGAAGAGGCTGGATGCATATCTCGCGGCCGTCGGCGCCGATCTGCCGGTGGCGAATCCGGATCACGTCCCGGGGACCGTGTATCAGAAAAAGGGCGGCGGCGGCAAAAAGCGGCGGAAAAAGTAGGACAGGCTTCCAGCCTGTCTTCTCTGGATGAGACAGGCTGGAAGCCTGTCCTACTTTGTGACACGCCCGTCAAAGGGCTCGACTCGATGTCGGGTTTTGGGACACGATTCTTGATCAGACTGGAGAAACAATCTTGACCATGAAACGAAAAACCGCCTCCGAATTCGACCAGGAACTCCTCGATCTTTATGACGACTACGCCCACGGGCGGATCAGCCGGAGGCGTTTCTTCGAGCGCGCCTCCAAGTTTGCCGCCGGGGGCGTCAGCGTCGCGGCGATGCTGGATGCCCTCAGTCCGGATTACGCCCTGGCGCAACAGGTCGCGAAAGACGACCCGCGCATCCGGGCGGAATATGCGGAGTATGCGTCGCCCAAGGGATCGGGCACCATGCGCGGGTACTTTGCGAGACCGGTCGACACGGACAAGAAGTTGCCCGGCGTCCTGGTCGTGCACGAGAACCGCGGATTGAATCCCTACATCGAGGACGTGGCGCGACGGGTTGCGGTGGCGGGCTTTCTGGCCTTCGCGCCGGACGCGCTGACACCCCTCGGCGGATATCCCGGCAACGACGACGAAGGCCGCGAGATGCAGCGCAAGCTGGATCCCGACAAGATCACGGAAGATTTCGTGGCGGCGGCCGAGTGGCTGCACGAGCACCCGGGCTGCGATGGCAAGGTCGGGGTGGTGGGATTTTGTTTCGGAGGTGGCATGGCGAACACGCTCGCGGTGCGCCTGCCGAAGGTCATCGCGGCGGCGGCACCGTTCTATGGCCGACAGCCGGCTGCCGAGGACGCGGCAAAAATTGAAGCGCCGCTGCTCCTGCATTACGCCGAACTGGACCGCCGGGTGAACGAGGGCTGGCCGGAATACGAAGGTGCTCTGAAGAAGGCGGGCATCAATTACACCGCACACATTTACCAGGGCGCCAACCACGGCTTTCACAACGACACCACGCCCCGCTACGACGAAGCCGCCGCCAAGCTGGCCTGGAAGCGGACCATCGATTTTTTCGAGAAATCGCTGCGCTCCGCTTAAAACAGCGGCGAAATGCCGCACCCGACCAGTCAGGGTTTGGTCCAGTCGAATTCCTGGGTGTATTTCTGCCGGGGCAGCCGGGGGCCGGAGGGGACTTCGGTTTCAGGCAGATGGGTCGCAAGCTGTTTCATGACCGCGGCGTGCTCGGGATCGCCGGCAAGATTGTGAAACTCGTTGGGGTCTGCACGGTGATCGTAAAGTTCTTCATCGCCGTTCGCGTACCGGATATAGCGCCAACGTTCGGTGCGCACGGAATGATTTCCGGGCATCTGCGTGGTCAGGGCAGGGTAACTCCATTCACGATCCGGATCCTGCAACAGCGGAACCAGGCTGCGTCCCTCGAGCCCTCCCTTTTCGGGTAACTTGCAGAGCTCCACCAGCGTCGGATAGATATCGATCAGACCCACGGGGCGGGAACAGCGGGCGCCGGCTTTCGAAGTTCCGGGCACCACGATGATGAGGGGCACGCGGGTGGATTCCTCCCAGAGCGATCGTTTTTCCCAGTGCATCTTTTCACCAATGTGAAAGCCGTGGTCCGACCAGAGTAGAATAACCGTGTTGTCAGCGTGGGGGCTATTATCCAGAGCGTCGAGGAGCCGGCCGACGCAGTGATCCGTAAATGTGGCGCACGCCAGGTAAGAGGCCACCGCCTTGTGCCAGAGACCGTGGCGCGTGATGTTGTGATGGCTCATAGGCGTGCTATCAAAATACCGGGTGAACTTCCGGCCCATGGGAGGGAGGTCATCGAGATCGCCCGGCAACACCTCGGGGAGGTCGATCGAATCGACGGGAAACCGATGGTAAATTTCCGATGGGGTGAACAGCGGAAGGTGTGGAGTGACGAGGCCGACGGCGAGAAAGAACGGTTCTGCTTCGCCTGAGCTTGTCGCATTTGGTTTCTCCCGAAGCCGGGCAACAGCCCAATCGGTCACGCGCATGTCGTTCATTTCTTCTACAGCGAAGGGGACGGGGCCGAAATCGAAGATGCTCGGCTCGGGCAGACCGCTGACTCCTTTGGGGCCGATGCGTTGGCCCATCCAGCCCCAGCCGAAGCGGGGGCCGAATTCGTCCCAGCTGCCGGTTTCTTCGGCGCGGCGGTGATGGATTTTTCCCGCGCCGAGCACCTGGTATCCGTGTTTGCGAAAATACTGCGGGATGGTGACGGCATCCTTAACGCGTGGAGCGTCCCTCATGTTCTGCTCCACGTCATAGACACCGTTGGAGAACGGGTAGGTGCCGGTGAGGAGGCTGGTTCGCGAGGGCTGGCAAATCGGAGCCTGGCAGTGCGCGTTGGTAAACAGCACGCCGCGCCGCGCCAGTCGATCCATCTGCGGGGTCACGGCCTGGGGGTGGCCTCCAAGGCAACTCACCCAATCGTTGAGGTCATCGATTGCGATGAACAAAACATTTGGCGGCGACGCTACGGCAGGGAGGAAGGAGCATGGAGCATGGAGTAGCAGAAGAATGCCGCAACCAATCTTGATTAAGATTTTCACGATGTCAGCGGTACTTGCGGCCCTCGGGCCGCGCGGGTTCGTGCTGTTCACGGGGTTGGCTGCGCGCCTTCTTTAAAAAAGCGGTGAGCTGCGCGAAAACTTCGGGGTGTCGCGCGGAGACGTCGTGGATTTCGGAGGGATCGTCGTGTAGATCATAGAGCTCCAGGCGGCCGCTCCAATCTGACCGCACCGCTTTCCATTTGCCCATGCGCGCCGCCTGTTTGAATTCGTCCGGCAGGAGTCTGCCGCGGACTAGTTCGTCGACCGAGTATTTCACCCGGCAGATCTCCCAGTAAAATGCTTCGTGCGATTGTTGCGGACGTCCCGCGGCGCTTTTGCCGATCAGTGTGGGAACCACGGAGATGCCGTCGATTCCTTGGGGGACAAATTCATCGGCTCCCGCAAGCTCGGCCAGCGTTGGCATCACGTCGGGAAAGTACCATGGATGATCCTCCACGGCACCGGCTTCGATGCGGGAGGGCCAACGCACGATCATCGGCACGCGAATCCCGCCTTCGTAGAGATCGCCTTTGAATCCCCGCAGCCCCCCTGCGGCGTCGAAGAATTGCGGATCAGTGCCTGCGCCGATCTGGGGGCCATTATCCGAAGTGAAAAAGATAATCGTATTTTCGGTGAGCTTAAGTTCGTCCAGCAGCCGGACTAGACGCCCGATACCGGCATCAAGGTGACTGATCATCCCTGCGAAAGCCGCGCGCGGCGTCGGCTGATCGGCATAGTGTTTCTTGGGATCGGTGTAGGGGACCTCGGGAAATTTTTCTCGGTAAAGCCTGGCAGACGCTTCGGGGACAAGGATCTCCACATGAGGAATGGTGAACGGGATGTAACAGAAGAACGGTCGGTTCCGGTTCCGGCGAATGAAGTCGAACGCCTTGCGCGCGATTTCGTCGTGAGAATACGTCTGCCGCTGGTCGCCGCTTTCGCCTTGCGGACCGCCGTTGTTGCCGGGGAGAGGGTATTTTCTTTGGTTGTGCCAAAGGTAGGGCGGATAAAAGAAGTGCGCGTGGAACTGGCTGAGGTATCCGAAAAACTCGTCAAACCCCTGTTTGTTCGGAATGCCCGGAGTACCGTCTTCGCCGAGTCCCCACTTTCCGAAGCATCCGGTGGCGTACCCGGCTTTCTTGAGGACTTCCGCGACGGTGACGTCCTCATCGAGCAGAGGAACCCCGCCGATGTTGGCACGCACGGAGGTGTGTCCCATGTGGTATCCGGTCATCAGCACGCTACGGCAGGGGGCGCAGAGCGAGCAGCCGGCATAAACCTGGGTGAACTTCATGCCTTCGGCGGCCAGGCGATCGATATGGGGCGTGCGGATCAGCTTCTGGCCGTAACAACCGAGGTGGGCCGCACCGAGGTCGTCCGCCATGATGAAGACAATATTCGGCGGATGATCGGCGCCTTGAATATTCTCCGCTGTAAGAGCGTCACAGGGAGAGAAAAGCAGTAGCCAAGTGGCCAGGAACCGGAAAGAGAGAGGCCGCAGGCGGAAGAGCTTTCCCGAGTTTCGCATAGTGATCGCAATCTTGAGGCGGGCGCTGTGGTTCGACAATGGTAAAAAGCTCGACTCCAGGTGGCTCTGTGCATCACTCTTTCCGTCCGCCTTAGACTGCAACGTCCGAACAACATCGACCATGAAACCGAAAACGATTCTCGCGCTCCTCTTGTCCTTTGTCATTCTCCATGCGTCGTTCGCCGCACCGGTGTCTCCCAACGTCATGATCTTCCTGGTCGACGACATGGGGGTCATGGACACCTCGGTGCCGTTCCTGACGGACGAAGAGGGCAAACCGAAGCGCTACCCCCTGAATGATTATTACCGCACCCCGAACATGGAGCGGCTGGCGGAGCGGGGGATCCGCTTTAATAATTTTTACGCCATGAGCGTTTGCTCGCCGACGCGCATCTCGATTCTCACGGGACAGAACGCCGCGCGGCATCGCGCCACCAACTGGATCAATCCGGACAAAGACAACGCCGGTCCCCAGGGGGCACCCGACTGGGACTGGAGAGGGCTCGGGAAAGGCGATGTCACCTTGCCCGGAGTGCTCAGGGATGCCGGCTATCACACGATTCATGTCGGCAAAGCCCACTTCGGTCCGCGCGATTCCGAGGGCGCCGAGCCCCTCAACCTCGGGTTCGATGTCAACATCGGCGGGGAGTGCTTCGGCGCGCCCGGCAGCTATTACGGGGAAGAAAATTATGGCCTCGGCACCAAGCGCGCCAAGAGCGCAGTCCCGCACCTCGAAAAGTACCACGGGACCGAGACCTTTCTCACCGAAGCCCTCACCATCGAAGCGAAAGAAGCGGTCGCCGGGGCGGTGAAAGAAAAGAAACCGTTCTTTCTCTACTTTGCTCATTACGCCGTGCATGCACCCTTCCAGTCCGATCCCCGGTTCGCGGATCATTACGTGGATTCCGGAAAACCGGCGAATGCACAGGCCTTCGCCACCTTGATCGAAGGCATGGATAAATCACTCGGCGACATGCTCGATCAATTCGAGGCGCTCGGCATCGCGGAGAACACTCTCATTTTCTTTGTCGGAGACAACGGGACGGATGCGCCGCTGGGTCATCAGCATGCAGTCGCCTGTGCCGAGCCGTTGCGGGGCAAGAAAGGGGCGCATTACGAAGGCGGCATTCGCGTGCCCTTTATTGCCGCCTGGGCGAAGGCCGACACTGGTAACGCGTTTCAGAAGCGGCTCCCCATCGCGGCGGGGACAATCCAGGGCCAGTCGGCCGCGGTCTACGACCTGTTTCCCACCATTCTTGCGCTGGCAGATATCGAGACCCCACAGGGCCATGCCGTCGACGGCGAATTGGTCGATACACTGCTCACCGGTGCGCCTGATTCCAGCCGCGAAGAAACTTTCTTGATGCATTACCCGCACGGCCCGCACCGCAGCAGTTACTTCACGACCTGGCGTCGCGGGGACTGGAAGGTGATCTACCATTACTTTCCCTCCGAAAAGTCCGAGGAGTCCGAAGAGTCCGAAAAGTCCGAAGAGTCCGAAGAGTCCGAAGAGTCCGAAGAGTCCAAGGAGTCCGAAGGCACGCATTACCAGCTCTACAACCTGGTCAAGGATCCTTTCGAGTCGACGAATCTCGCGGGTTCCCAACCCGAGCGGCTCCAACGCATGATGCGGGGCCTCATTTCCGGACTGGAGGCGCAAGGCGCGCGCTATCCGGTGAATGAAGACGGATCGAAGTCGAAACCCGAGTTGCCGTGAAGCGTTAGCACGGTCGTTGTGGGGGGCCTGGGAGCGCGGACGGCTCGTCCGC
>JAHEJT010000006.1 GCA_024638765.1 Verrucomicrobiales bacterium | reverse complement strand
CGCCGACGACGACGACGACGGCAAGAAGACCCTCGATGAATTCGTCACCGGCGGCGATCCCACCGTCAACGACGGACCGTTGCCCAAAATGCTCGGCGTCGAAACCGATGGCGGATCCGACGAATTTCTCACCCTCACCCTCACCCGGGATCCCCAGTCGTTCGGAGTGATTCCCATTGAAGGTCGCGTCAGCGGCGACCTCCTCATCTATTCCGGCGGGACCGCCACCAATGCCGACATCACCGTCCTCATCGACGACGCCAACACCTTCAAGTTCCGCGATAATACGCCCATGGGTCCCGGCGTTTCTCGCTTTGGCCGCTTCAAACCCCTGCAGCCCTGAAACCGTCCCCGGGTCTGCGGCGGAATTCGCCCCTTCATCGCCCATCACGCCGGAGAACGAGCCTCCAGGCTCGTTCCAAGTTTTTGTGACTTTATTTCCCGCCCGTCCCGTCCAAGATTGGAGACAGACTCCCCTACTCCTACTCGTGCTGCTCCGGGCCCTTCGGCGGCTCCGCGGGACGCGTCGCCCTACCTTCGTCAAGAGACCATCCGACCCGCTCTATCCCTGACACCTGATACCTCTCCGCCCCCATGACCTCCACCGACTCCACTACCCCCGCCGAAACGCCGCCCACCAAGAACAAACGCGGCCTCCTCTTCCGACTCGTCCGCTTCTGCTTTGTCGCCGGCCTCGTCCTCACCCTCGCCGCCGCCGCCACGCTCTTCTTCGCCCGCGGCTGGATCTCCGAAAAAACCCAGGCCGTCCTCGCCGCCGAACTGGATCGCCGCGGCATCCACGTCGATTACTCGAATCCCCGCTACTCCCTGACCCGGGGCTTCGTCGTCTCTGACCTCACCCTCTTTCGCTCCGCGGAAAAAACCAAGCCCCTCTTCGCCTTCAGCGATATCGCCGCGCGCATCGATCCCGTCAAAACTTTTTCCACCAAGAAGGCCGCCGTGCATGTCACCGGCCGGGACGCCAGTCTCGTCGCCACCGAGGGAGAGGAAACCGCCGCCTTCTCGCAAATCAATCTCGATGCCGATCTCCACGGTGATCTCCTGGAAATCCATCGCCTCCGCGGATTGTTCGAAACGCTTAAAGTGGATCTCTCCGCCGACCTCCCACTCCAGCGTTCCGCCGGCCAGAACGCGTCCTCGACCCCCGGGGAACAATCGCAGAAGAAACGCCTCTCCGAATTGAACCTGGTGCCGCTGATTCGTTTTGCCAAGGAGGTCCAATTCGACGTCCGCAGCGCGTTTCCCAAGTTGGAAGCACACTTCGGACGCAATAACTCCGGGCGACTGACCGTGGAGGGACGGTTCACCGGTGAGAATTTTTCCTGGAAAGGAGTTCCCACCGATCGCATCGATCTCCAATTCGCGTCGCGGGCCGATACTCCGACGCCGGTCATCGAGTTCCCCGCTTTCGATCTCACTTACCAGGGAAAGAATCTCAGCGCCGCCGGCCTCGTGGATCTGAAAGCCGGAAAAGTCACCGTCGCCAAACTTGATTCCAGCGCTGATATTCTCGCCCTCACCGGCGCCTTGCTCGGCAAGGAAATCCCCGTGCGCTTCACCACTCCTCCCCGCCTCAACCTCGAGGGCGCTTATATCTGGAAATCACCCAAAGCAAGCCGGCTCACCGCGCGGTTCTCAGAGGAAAACGCCCTCATCGTCCCCATCGGTGAAAGAGAACTTTCTCTGAATAACATCCAGGGCACCCTCACGCTCAGCGAAGGCACTGTCGCCACCGAAGATCTCAAAGCCGCCGTCCTCGACGGCGCCGCCGCCTTCGCCGGTTCCATCCGCCCCTTCGATGAGGGAGCGCCTTACCAGGGCGCCCTCTCCGCGAGTGGCATCCCGCTCGCTTCGATCGCCGCGTTTACCGGTTCCGGAAAAGAACGCTCCGGCCACCTCAATCTCTCTTTCGACGGTTCCGGCGCCAAGTCGCTGACCGCGTTGAACGGCGCCGGCGCCATCGAAGTCGCGGATGCCCGCTTCATCACCATCCCGATGTTCGGGCGTATCGTGGAAATCTTCAAAACTCTGACCCTGCGTTTCAACAAGGAGTCTCCCAGCGGACTCACCGCGAATTACGCCGTGACCAATGGCGTCTTAAGCACCGAAGACCTGGTCATCAGCAGCGAAGGCGTCGTCATCGGTGCCCAGGGACGAATCAATCTCGCCGACACCGCCACTCCCGATGCTGCACAACTGAAAGCCAAGGCAAAATTCGGAGGCCTGGTCGGCGCAGCCACCTCCAAGATCACCGGCCTCGCGGAAATGGAAGGCGTCGGACCCGTCCGCGACGTAAAGTGGCGGCCCACCCTGGTGCCCACCCTCGGCGACATCAAAAATCTTCCCGAAAAGATCGAGCAAATCACCGGCGCCGTGAAAAACGCCGGGGGACAGGTCAAGGACATCGACCAACTTCCCAAAGCCGTCGCCGGCGAACTGCTCAAAAGGCTCCCCGGCATCCTCGGCGGAAAACCGGCCGCCCCTCCACCGCCACCCGCGCCCGCAGAGACGCCGCCGCCTCCAGTCAAAACGCCGCCGGCCCCCGCAACTCCCTAGGGGGCACGCCGCATCGCGTCACCTCACGCTACCATCCCATTATCAGAGTGGGACCGCGGGCATCCTGCCCGCCCTCTCCAGATGCGGGCTGGAAGCCCGCGCTCCCATCGCCTTTCGTTCCCCCTCGCGAAACTGAGTCCGCCTCAAGCGGGGTCAAGAGAAACCGCGCCCCCTCGACACTCGACACTCAACACTCGACACTCTAACCGACCCGCCTGCGGCGGAATCGGTTAGAACATATCCCCATTCCACCCCCACATCCCGCGATTCACATCGAGGAACTTCACGTAGACGCGTTCCTTGGGAATCCCCGCCTTATCTTCGACCAATTCACAAAGCAACTTGCACAGGTCTTTCGTTTTCTGCCCCGGTAATCCCAGCGCCCGCAATTCCAGAAAAGCGAGCGGCGCGTCGCTCCCGTCGAACACCATCTCCACCCCGGGCTCGACTGCGCCCATAAAAAACTTTTCCGGCTTCCCCAGTTCCTGGGACACCAGCCCGGACGCCTCGTGGAGGATCTCCTTTCCAACCCCGTCGTCCAGGAGCGCATTCGTCTGTATCTTCAAGTAAGGCATGACTGACTCTCTCCCTTTCGGTTGACCAAATCCCGGAGCATCGAGGCCGGATCCCTCGACCCGGGGAAATGTCCACGGCCAGCGGCCTTTTCCCGGAAGTTCCCCTTGTTCTCAAAGTGTAGGACCCGGACCCAGCCTCTACCTAGCGATTTTCCGCCGGCCAGGGCCTTATCGCCTCGAACGAGGCCGTGTTCTAGACGGCAATCCATTGATTATGATAGGCTTACAGTTCCAGGGCTCCAGCCTTGATTCGGGCCGGTTTTACCCGATCTTTTTTAGGGCGGTATCGAAAGATCGGCACTCTAAAATCGTTCTATAGATAGACATGTGCCCACCGGCCGTGGACCCATTTACAAGTCGCTGAAAATCAACGATTTTACCCAATTCAAACCATTGCTATGAAGACGCGGAACACGACCCCGAAATCCAACTGCCCCGGCTCACCGCTTTTCCGCGGTTCCCGGCGCGATTTTCTTTATGTCGGCATGATCGGCGGACTCGGACTCACCCTCCCCGAATTCCTCAAGACCAAGGCCAACGCCGCCGCCAAGTATTACGAGTCCAAGGAAGGCGTCGCCAAGTCAGTGATCCACATCTATCTCCCGGGCGGCATGGCGGCCCAGGAAACCTGGGACCCCAAACTTTACGCGCCCACCGAATACCGGGGTCCCAACGGCTCGATCCCCACCAAGCTCACCGGCGTCCGCTTCGGCGAAGTCTTCAAGAACCTCGCCAAGGTGAACGACAAGATGACCGTGATCCGCTCCATGCACCACGGCGAAGCGGCCCACGAACGCGGCACTCACAATATGTTCACGGGTTATCGCCCCAGCCCGGCCACTTCTTACCCGAGCTTCGGCAGCGTCGTCTCACATGAGTTCGGCCCGCGCAAAAATCTTCCGCCTTACATCTGCGTCCCGAATCAGCCGAACGAATACGCCGGCAGCGGATACCTCTCGACCGCTTACGGTCCCTTCAGTCTCGGCAGCGATCCGGCGAGGAGCGATTTCTCGGTGCGCGATCTCAACCTGCCCAAAGGCGTCGATGAAGAGCGCTTCAAACGCCGCCGCAATCTCCTCGACGCGGTCGATGACCATTTCCGCACCCTGGAAAAATCCGATGACATCACCGCGATGGACACGTTCTACGATCGCGCCTACGGATTGCTCAGCTCACAGGAAGCGCGCGAAGCTTTCGACCTTTCGAAAGAAGACGCCAAGATGAAAGAGAAATACGGCCAGCATGACGCGGGTCAGCGCATGCTGCTCGCGCGCCGCCTCGTCGAAGCCGGCGTCCGCTTCGTCTCGCTCACCTGCGGCAGCTGGGACATGCACAACAACATTCGCAGCGCCATGTCGACCAACGCTGTGCGCCTCGACCAGGGCCTCGCTGCGCTCATCAACGACCTCGACGAGCGCGGACTGCTCGACAGCACCCTGGTCATGGTCACTTCCGAATTCGGTCGCACCCCGAAAATCAACAAGACCGCCGGCCGGGATCACTGGCCCCGGGTCTTCAGCGTCGCCCTCGCCGGCGGCGGCATCAAGCGCGGCCTCACTTACGGCACCGCCGACGCGCTCGGCAACGAGCCGGACGAAAATCCCGTCACCGTCCCGGACCTCGCCCAAACGGTTTACCATCAACTCGGCATCGTCGGCGACAAGGAACTCGTCGCCCCCGGGCCCCGCCCTGTCGAAATCGTCGACGGCGGCTCCGTACTTAAGAACATCATCAGCTGACAGCCCCCACGGGGCATCGATTGCGAAGTAGCCGCGCGCGTAAGCGCGTGGACCGTTCCCTCGAAGCGTAACGTCAACCTGGCCAGCTAACCCGCACCCATTATGAAAACGCGCACCCCCATTCTCCTCTCCGCACTCCTCCTTTTCACTTCATCCTTCATCCTTCATCCTTCATCCTTCGCCGCCTCCCCCGACCTCCGCGACATCCTCCCCCGCGGCGGCCAGCGCAGCACCGAGGTAAAAGTCACCCTGACCGGCAACTTCCTCGGCGATGCCCAGGAAATCCTCTATTACCAGCCCGGCCTCGCTACGAAGTCCCTCAAAGCCGTCGACGAGAAAAAAGTCGAGGCCGTCCTCACCATCGCGCCCGACGCGAAGTTCGGCGAACACATGCTCCGCCTCCGCACCGCGTCCGGTGTCAGTTACATCCGCACCTTCTGGGTCGGCCCCTTTCCCTCTGTCGCCGAAGTGGAGCCGAACACCGAACTCTCCGAGGCCCAGGAAATCGGCCTCAACGTCACCGTCGAAGGATACGCCAACAACGAGGACGTCGATTACTTCAAGATCAACGCGAAGAAAGGCCAGCGCATCAGTGTCGAAACCGAAGCCCTCCGTCTCGGCGCACCCCTGAATATCACTTTCGATCCCTATATCGCCCTGCTGCTCGAGGACGGGACCACACTCGCCGTCTCCGACGATACGGCGCTCCATCGCCAGGATGCCGCGCTCTCCATCCTCGCCCCCAAAGACGGCACTTACATCGTCGAAATCCGCGACAGCGCTTACCGCGGCAGCACCGCCTATCGTTACCGCACCCACATCGGCACCTTCCCCCGGCCCACCGCCGTCTACCCCGCGGGCGCCAAGGCCGGCAGCGAAACCGAATTCACTTTCCTTGGCGATCCCAAGGGTCCCGTGAAACAAAAGATCAAGCTCCCCGCCAAGGCGGACGTCACGGAATTCCATTCCGCCATCGTCACGCAGGACGGACAATCCGCCCCTTCAGCCAACCGCATCCGCGTCACCGCGCTCGATAACGTCCTCGAAGTCGAACCGAATGACGAGCTCGACAAGGCCACCTCCACCGATCTCCCGCTCCCAGTCGCCTTCAACGGTATCCTCGAAAAAGAAGGCGACACCGATTACTTCCGCTTCAAGGGCACCAAGGGCCAGAAATTCCGCTTCCGCGCCAAGGGCCACGGCATTTACACGCCCGTCGATACCACCCTCGCCGTCCTCGACGCCAAGGGCAAACAACTCGCTTACAGCGACGACGCCGACGGCAGCTCCGACAGCCGGCTCGATTTCACCGTCCCAGCCGACGGCGAATACCTCGTCCGCGTTTACGACATGCTGAAACGCGGCGGTCCCGATTTCGTCTACCGCGTCGAAGCCACCGCCTTCGATCCAAAACTTGCGCTCACCATGCCGGAACAATCGCGGCGCAATAATCAACTCCTCAAGGCCATGGTCGCGCACCAGGGCGGCCGCTTCGCCGCCGTCGTCAATATCTCCCGCCAGAATTTCCGCGGCGACGTCGCCTTCGAGGTGCCCAACCTTCCGCCCGGCATCACTTTCAAGGCGGACATCGCCCCGGCCAGCGTCAGCAACTTCCCGGTCCTCTTCGAGGCCGCGCCCGACGCCCCCATCGGCGGCGTGCTCACCCAACTCAAAGCCAAGGTCGTCAACGACGAAAAGCTGAAACTCGACGGCCTCTACACCCAACAGGTCGACCTCGTCCGCGGCAACCCCAACCAGACCCTTTATTACACCTCCGATAACGACCAGATCCCCGTCGCCGTCGCCGAGAAGGCGCCCTACACCGTCGCGATCGAGATCCCGAAAACGCCCATCCTCCGCAACGGCACGCTCGCGCTGAAAATCAAAACCACCCGCGACGAAGGTTTCGAGTCCGATATCATCGTCCGCAACCTCTGGCGTCCGCCCGGCATCAGCTGCAATTCCTACGTCCGACTCAAGAAAGATCAGCCCGAGGTCGATTACGTGTTCACCGCCAACGGCAGCGCCGAACTGCGCGAATGGAAGATCGTCGTGCGCGCCGAAGCCTCCACTCCCAAGGGCACCGTCTACGTCGCCTCCGACCTCACGCCGCTCACCGTCGCCGATTCTTTCGTCAGCGGAAAAATCGATCTAGCCACCGTCGAGCAGGGTTCCGAAGTGAAACTCACCTGCAAACTCGAGCAAATCCGCGACTTCGAGGGCAAAGCCAAGGTGGAACTCCTCGGTCTCCCAGCCAAGGCCACCGCCGAACCGATTGAGATCACTAAGGGCCAGGAGGAAATCACCTTCGCAGTCAAAACCGATCCCGGCACGCCAAAGGGCCAGCACAAGAATCTTTACTGCATGCTCACGGTGCCCGGGAAAGAGAACCTTTCCATGACCCACCAGCTGGCCAAGGGAGGCATCCTCCGCGTCGATCCCCCCGCCGCCCCGAAACAGGCAGCCAAGCCCTCGGCGCCGAATCTACAGTCGCGGGCGAAGCCTGCCAATGCCAGTCCGGCTACGGACCCCGAAAAAGTCGCCGCCAAGTAAGTATGTGGGTGCGAGCGTGAGCGAGCACTACCCCGCTTTTCTATGAAACTTTCCGTGAAAAACAAAGTAGCCGCGCTCAGCCTGTCTCGCCGAAGCCTCGCGCGAAGGCGGATAAGAGCGTGGTCCGGAGCCGCCGCGTCCCTCCTCCTCTCCTTTACCCTCGCCCAGGCGGAAGAAAAACCCGCCGCTGTAAAACCGGCAGTCACGAAACCTGCGGACGCGAAACCGGAAGCCAAACCCGCTCCCGCCAAACCGAAAATGGAGGACGCCGCTTCGTCGGCGCCGCAACCAAAGGCTCCCACTAAACCCACCCCGGCAAAGCCGGCAAATGCCAGTCCGGCTACGGACCCCGCCAAACCAGCGCCGGCGAAGCCGGCAAGCGCCAGTCCGGCTACGGACCCGGCAAAGCCGGCATCAGCCAGTCCGGCATCGGACCCCGCCCCATCTTCCATCTCCAATCTTCCATCTTCGAAACCAACGGCCGTCGCCGTCGATTTCAAGAAGTCCATCCAACCCCTCTTCGAAACCCGCTGCGTCAAATGCCATAACGAGGAGAAAGAAAAAGGCGAACTCCGCATGGATAAAGCGGAACTCTTCGCCGTGGGCGGCGACTCCGGACCAGCCGTCGTCCCAGGTAAACCGGACGAAAGTCTCCTTATCGAGCGCATCTCCCTTGCCCACGATGATGACGACGTCATGCCGCCCAAGGAACCGTTCCTCTCGGCCGCGCAAATCGATACCCTCAAGAAATGGGTCGCCGGCGGCGCGCCTTTTCCCAAAGAAGTCACCCTGGTCGCGCGCGAGGGTTCCGAAAATACGCGGCCAAAGGCCGCATCAGCCGGTGCTGCTAAGCACCTGGCGAGCCTCGATGTCTACCCCGGCGCCGTCAACCTGGACAACGGCAACGATTTCCAGAAACTGGTCGTCGTCGCCACCTATGATGACGAGACCACCGTCGACGTCACCGCAAACGCGAAATACGAAGTCGCCCAGGCCGACCTCGTCAAACGCGAGCTCAACAAGTTCACACCTCTCAAAGACGGTGAAACCACTCTGACCGTTTCTTTGCCGGCCTCCTCCGGAGGAGGAGGATCAGGGTCCAGCGTCACGCTGGCTCTTAATGTGAAAGGCGCCGGCGCACCGCGCCCCGTCAGCTTCCGCAACGACGTCATGCCCATCTTCATGCGCGCAGGCTGTAACACCGGCGAATGCCACGGCTCCGCCCGCGGCCAGGACGGCTTCATGCTCTCGCTTTTCGGATACGATCCCAACGGCGATCACTACCGTCTCACCCGCGAAATGAGCGGACGCCGCATCAACCTCGCCCTTCCCGGGCAAAGCATGCTCATCACGAAAACCACCGAAGCCGTCCCACACACCGGCGGCAAGAAACTCGAGCCCGACAGCGAGTTCGTGAAAATCCTCACCGATTGGGTCTCCCGCGGCGCCCAGAACGATCCCGAGGACATCGCCCATCCCGTCTCCGTGGAACTCTATCCCAAGAAATTGCTCCTCGAAGGCGAAGGCGTCACCCAGCAGATGTCCGCCGTCGCCACTTACTCCGACGGCACCGACCGCGATGTCACCGACCTCGCCGTCTTCATCACCAGTAACGAAATCTCCGCCGCGGTCACCCCGGAAGGCCTCATCACCGCCGGACAGCGCGGCGAAGCCTTTGTCATGGCGCGCTTTGAAACCCATACAGTCGGCAGCCAGATCATCGTCATCCCCGAAAAACTCAAGTACACGCGCGCCGACGTCCCCGAGGTCAATTACGTCGACGAACTCGTCCAGCAGAAACTCCACATGCTGCGAATCACCCCGTCCGATCTCTGTTCCGACGGCGCCTTTCTTCGCCGAGTTTACATCGACGTCATCGGACAGCTCCCGAGCCGCGAGGATTACGAAAAGTTTCTCGCCGATAAAGCTCCCGACAAGCGCGCCCGCGTCATCGATGCACTCCTCGAGCGCCCGGAATTCACCGACATGTGGGTCATGAAATGGGCGGAGTTGCTCACGATCCGCTCCGACAACAACGTCAACCGCGGCATCAGTTACAAGGCCGCCCTCCTTTACCACGACTGGCTTAAGGAACGCATCGGCGCCAACGTGCCCATCGATCAGATCGTCCGGGAATTGCTCACCGCCAACGGCGACACCCTGAGGAATCCGCCGACCAATTATTACCACGTCGAGCAGAACACTCTCAAGACCGCGGAGAACGCCGCCCAGGTGTTCATGGGCATGCGACTCCAGTGCGCCCAGTGTCACAACCACCCCTTCGACCGCTGGACCATGAACGATTACTACAGCTTTGCCGCCTTCTTCTCCCAGGTCGGCCGCAAGGCGGGACGCGATCCCCGTGCCAAAGTCATTTACGACCGCCGCAGCGGTGAAGCAGCCCATCCCGTGACCAAGAAGGGCCTTCCCCCGAAATTCCTCGGCGGCGATGCACCCGACACCAAGGGCAAGGATCGCCGCGTCGTCCTCGCCGAGTGGCTGGCTTCACCGGAGAATCCCTACTTCGCCCGCAACCTCGCCAACATCGTCTGGGCGCACTTTCTCGGCATCGGCATCATCGAGCCCGTCGACGATGTCCGCGTCAGTAATCCCCCTTCCAATCCGGAACTCCTCGACGCCCTTTCCACGAAGTTCACGGAATATAATTACGACTTCCGCCGCCTCGTGAAGGACATCTGCAACTCCCGCACTTACCAGCTCTCGACGCGCACCAATGCCACCAACGAGACCGATCTCACCAATTTCTCCCACGGCCGCATCCGCCGCGTCCGCGCCGAGGTCCTCCTCGACTCCATCAGCCAGGTCACTGAAACCCAGAACAAGTTCCGCGGTCTCCCCCTCGGCGCCCATGCCACCCAGATTGCCGATGGCAACACGACGACTTATTTCCTCACCACCTTCGGCCGCGCCCGGCGCGATACTGTCTGCTCCTGCGAAGTCGCCATGGACCCGAATCTCTCCCAGGCGCTCCACCTTCTCAACGGCGACACCGTCAACGAGAAGATCACCGAGGGCGGCATCATCGAGAAGTCCCTCAAGGATGGCAAGAAACCGCCCGAAATCATCGAGGACCTTTATATCCGCGCCTTCAGTCGCAAGCCCGAACCCGAGGAAATGAAGAAAGTCATCGCCTCCCTCAACGCCACGCCCGAACAGGAACAACAGGTCCTCGAAGACGTCTTCTGGGCGCTTCTCAATTCCAAAGAATACATCTTCAACCACTGATGTACCGCTTTTCTGAAAAATGGAGGGCAACGCTTTGTCGTTGCCGCAGCATCCCGGTAGGTGCGAGCGTGAGCGATTACCCTTTCGCCGGAAGCCGGGCGACTCTTATCCTCCTCCTATTCGCGTCCATTAGCGTCCATTCGCGGTTACTCTCCTCTGCCACCGCCGAAGAACCCGCCCCCGAGAAAATCACCTTCCAGGACCACGTCTTCCCCATCTTCGAAGACGCCTGCCTCAACTGCCATAATCCCGACGAGACCAAGGGCGGGCTCGATCTCTCCACTTACGGCGCCGCCATGGCAGGCGGCAGCGGGGGCGATATCGCCGCCGCCGGCGATCCCGCGTCCAGCCGCGTCCTCCTCTCCATCCTCCACCGCGAGGAACCCTTCATGCCGCCGAAAAAACCGATGCTGGAAAAGGCGGCCATCGAGACGCTCACCAAGTGGATCGATGGCGGTCTCCTCGACAACCCCAACAGCAAGCCGAAGAAGAAATCCGTTCCCGATTTCGCCATGACGCTCACGGGGGCGCCCGTCGGCAAACCCGACGGCCCGCCGGCGATGCCGGAAAGACTGCTCCTGGAACCGGAAGTCGTCGCACCGCGCCCCACCGCCGTGCGCAGCATCGCCACCAGCCCCTGGGGACCCTTGGCCGCCCTCACCGGCCAGCAACAGGTGCTCCTTTATCACACCGACAACCACGGCCTCCTCGGTGTCCTTCCTTTCCCCGAAGGCTTTCCCGAAGTCGTCACCTTCTCACGCAACGGCAGCCTCGTCATCGCGGGCGGGGGTCTCGGAGGCAAGTCCGGCAAGGTGATCGGCTGGGACGTGAAAACGGGTAAGCGCGTCCTCGAAGCCGGCAGCGAATTCGATACCGTCCTCGCCGCCGACATCAGCCCCGACCAATCCATGATCGCCCTCGGCGGTCCCAAGCGAAACATCAAGGTCTTCGACACCAAGACCGGCGACGAGGTCCATAACCTCAAGAAACATCCCGACTGGCTGCTTCAGCTCGCTTACAGCCCCAACGGAAAATTCCTCGCCTCCGGCGGCCGCAGCGGCGGCCTTTATCTCTGGGACGCCCCCAAGGGCATCGAGTTCTTTACTCTCAAAGGACACACCAAGGCCATCACCGGCCTGACCTGGCGCGACGACTCCAAGATCCTCGCCTCCTGCTCCGAAGACGATCAGGTTATCCTCTGGGAGACCAAGGAAGGCAAGCAGGTTAAGAAATGGGCATACGGAGGCGGTGGCGCCCAATCCATCCATTTCGATCACGTCGGAAACGTCATCGTCGGCGGCCGTGACAAGAAAGCGAAAATCTACAATCAAGACGGTAAACTCTTGCACACCATCGCCGGTCCCGAAGACATCGTCCTCGCCGCCGCCTTCACGCACGACGGCAAGCGCGCCATCCTCGGCGACTGGACCGGCGCCGTCACCACCTGGAGCGCGGAGGATAGCAAACGCATCGGCGCGCTCGACAGCAATCCGCCCACCATCGTCTCCCGTCTCGAATGGCTTGATAAACGCAAAGCCGAGGTCGATGCCAAACTCGCCGCAGCGAAGAAAGCGCATGACGATCTCGTGAAGAAGAAAGCGGATCTCGAGAAAAAGAAAGCCGATCAAATCGCGACCATCACCACGCTCACGGAACAACGCAAAGCACAGGACGCGCAGGCCAACGCCCACAAGGGCGCCGTCGCCAACCTCGCAAAGGAGGTCGCGCAACTACAAGCATCCGTCGCCACGAAGCAAAAGGCCCACGCCAAGGCCGTGGCCGACATGCAGCAGGCGCAACAGCATCTAGCCGCCCTCCAGACCGAACTTAATACCTGGCGCCAGCGTCTAACCGCCGAGCAAAAGGCCAAGACCGCTTTTTCCACGAAACCCGCCTGGACTGTCCAGGTCGCCGATAGCTCCCCGAATGGAGGGCAACGCTTTGTCGTTGCCGCCACTGACGCTGCAAAACCGCCGCCGGCCAAACCTGCGCCCAAAGCGCCGCAGCCACAACCCGCCCCGAAAAAGAAGGAGGAGGGCGCCGCGAAGCCTGTCCCGGCAGAACCCGCTGCTCCAAAACCCAAGCCGGAGGGCCCCGCTCCGTCGGGGCCGCCGTCAGCCGCCCCGCCGAAACCCCAACCGCCGGCGAAGCCGGCTTCGGACCCGGCACCCTCCCCGGCGGTCACCCAGGCAAAACAAAAGGTGGATGCCCTCGCGGACCAGGTGAAAACCGCCGAGGCCGACATGCAAGCCGCCCAGGGCGCCGCAGCGGAAGCCAAGAAGGCGCTCGACGCCGAAACCGCGAAACGCGCCACCAAAGAAAAAGAACTTAAGGACCGGCAAGCCCAACAGGCCGCCGCCGAAAAAGCCTCCAAAGATCTCGCCGCGCGCACCGGGAAACTGCAGGAGGAAACCAAAGCCCTCGAAACCCCCATCGCGGAAGCCGGGAAAGCCATTCCCGGCGCCAAAGCCAATCTCGACAAGCTCACCGCCGAAGCCGCCGCCCTTCCAAAACAGATCGCACATTGGAAGGCCGCCTTTTTTCACGTCGAAGTCGTCAATGAACAAGAACTCCTCGACGAAATGCAGCTCAATTATCCCGAGCAACCCACCGCCGCGGAAAAGGCCGCGCTTGAGCGCCAGCAGATGAAAGTCGCCGCCCTCGCCCAGCACCATCGCGCCTTGCTGGAAAAGTAGTCCCGACGCTCCGCGGCGGGTTCTCCTCAATCATATTCCGCCGCGCAGCGCCAAAATTCCCCCACCGCGGATCCCAGGCGAAGAGATGCGCCAGCAGCATCCCCAGACTCAGGTCGGCGAAATCAATCAGGACGATGATGCCCAGGTGCGCCATCGTCATCCCTAGCCAGGCGAGAAATCGCGTCCTGCGGAAAATCGCAAGCGGCAGGAACGCAATCTCGAGCCCGAGCACACCCCAGGTCATGAGATTCGTAACGACCTCCGGTAACGCCAGAAAGAGATCGCAGGTCCCGGGCCGGGCGAGCGGATTCGACATCACATCGCGTAACGCGGAGCCGTCGATCCAACTCGGACTGCCGAGTTTCAACACCCCGCTGAACGTGTATCCCGCAGCCAGCAGGATCCACACGGCGTGCCACGCCAGCGCCGGGAATCGCCACTGATCGGAGGGACGTCGCCCCGGGACAAAGGCTTCCCCCCGCGGAATGATCGCGGTCAGCAGGATCAGCAAACCGACATACGGCAGCCCGGGATTCGCAATCAGATTATTACGAGCGAACAGCCAGCCCCAGACCAACCAGGCGAGCACACACCACAACGCGCGTGCCTGACCAATGGCGATACCGATTCCCGATAACACCCCGATCCCGATGCAGAGAGGAGCCACCCAAGCCGCGCCGTCCCACATCGGATTCGGCAAGAGCTTCGGAATCAGGTTGTGATCCGGGTTTTCGAGAATACCGGTCGCACCGAACAGTTCGTTCGCATACGGCAACAGCTGTGCAAAGTGCACCGCGAGATACGCGCCCAGCACGATGCGAAAGATCCCGAACTGGCGGGCGGAAACTGGAAGAGATCGATCTAGAAGGTTCATGGAACGGGTCCGATCATTGTTTAGCGTGCATTTCCCAATGACGCTCGATGCCGTTGGCCTCGCCGCGGATCTTTACACGAAAATTGTCGGCGTCTTCGGGCAAGCCGAGCTCGGCGCACAGGGTCCCGGGTTCGACAAGAGCGTAGCGCAAGACCGCGTCGGCGAGCTCGGGCGGAAGACAGGGCCCGAAAGCCAAGGCCGCCCCGTAAACGTTGCGGCGGTTGTAGGGGCCGCGCAGGCGGCTATACACCTCCGGGGTTATTGCGAGCCGCGCCGCGCCGTCCTGCGTGTCGTATTGCAGAACGAACTCGGACGCAAACGTCTCCAGGGCGACGCCCGGCTCGCCGTGCACGGGCGCGCTGCAAAAGACTTTCGGAAACGGGCTCACCATACTGACCGCCCCGATACCCCGCAACGCCTTCGAATTGATCAGAAAACCGGCCATCTGGAAAGTGCCTACGAGGAGAAGCAGGAACGCGAGCAGGTTGGCCCGCCGCAGTGGGCGGGAGTGGGATTCAGGTCTCATGAAGCAGGCGACATTGGATTACGGTGTGGGATGCATTTCGCGGGCGAACTGACAGGCCCAGCGTTTCGAGCAGCCGATACAGGTCGGCAATAGTTGCAGCGGCGACTTCCCTTCGCTCTCGGCCTCGGCGACGTCGCGCAAGGCGAGCATGTCGTCGAAACGATCTTCGAGTGCCGGTTTGAACCCGCAGGCCTTGGGATCTTCGTGGGGATTCTCGAAGGTTCCGAAGATCATGTCCCAGATCGGCAGGTCGCTGTAATTGTTCGTGTGATAATCGCGCTTGTGATGGACGCGATGGGACTCGGGACGCTGGAACAGAAAGCCCATCCAGCGCGGGGATCGGATGTTCCAATGATAAATCAGCTCCGCGACCCCGGTGATCAGCGTGACCAGCCCCGCCGCCGCCGGCGAGAGCCCGAGCAGCGGATAAGCGATTGCCGCGCTGATCAGCGAGTTGAGTGTGATCTCGACGGGATGTTTGTAAAACGAGGTCAACACTTCCAGCCGGCGGGGTGAGTGATGCAATTGGTGGCAGAGTTTCCAGAACAGCTGCGACTCGTGGCGGATGCGATGCCAGAAGTAGTAAACGAAGGTGACGACCACATAGCCCAGGAGCGCGCCGGTCGGGATTGAGAACCAGCGGCCGAAGTGCAGAAGTGAGATACCTTGCATCCAGCGGTCCCAGGTAAACCCGGCCAGCACCACGATGCCCACCTGAAGAGCGTTCACGAAAACGACACGCGCCCACCAGTTGCGCACCTTAGGCAACTCGGCTGCAGGCCAGAGCCGTTCCACCAGCACCATTGCGGCCGCGATCGCGGCGACAAGTAGAATCATCATGCCCCCACCTTACCCTCACACCACACATCTTCTAAATCGATAATATAATAAAAGACATCGATTTAATAGATATAGCAAAGGAGGATTCAGCCTGCGGCCTATAAAAAGTGGGGCAGGTTCGTGTCCCGCCATAGCTCGACGGGCGACGGCGGATGCAACCTGCCATCCGAAACCCTTCGCCGGTGCCCAGCCTGCCTCGCTTCCCTTCGGCCAGCCGCCGCCCCCAACTCCACCCTTGCACCTCTCGCTCGACGCATCGCAAAATAACCGCCCCCCTCAGCCATCGCACACCCCGGCTCACCCCTCTACGCCTCCATGTCCCGCCATCTCTTCCCGGTCCTCCTCATCCTCGCCGTCTCCGCGACGCTCGGTATCGCCATCGTCGATACCGATAGCGACGGCATGTCGGATGTCTGGGAACAAAACCACGGCTTCAGCACCGCGGACGACGGCGCGCTCTTCCCCAACCAGGCGCCCTCCGCCGATCCCGACCGCGACGGCCCCAGAACCTCACATTCTCAATGGCCCAGTTTTCGGCAGTCAGATCAGCCGAGGTCAACGGGCAAATCGAGGTGGCTCATGTAGATGCCGCCGTCGAACCGGATCAATTTCGCGTGACTGGTGCCGCCGTCGCCTTTCACCAGGGCGACCATCATCTCCTCGCGGCCCCCGCGGCCTGTCGTCGATTCGTCGGTGCTCATGCGCCTAACCTACGCATAACGCAAGTTAGATGCGATAGTAAAATGCGGTGAATTAGCAGCCCCCCAAAAGCAAAAAGGCCGCTCCCCCGCGAGGAGGACGGCCCTTGGTGAAAAGATTAATATGGTTGGCTCTAGCTCCTGCGCCGCCGCAGCACCAGCCCGCTCACCACCATGCCGAGCATGAGAAGCGTGGAGCCGGACTCGGGGACCGCGGCCTTGCCGAGGACGCGAAAAGCGGGTGAATCCTGATTGACCCCAGACCAGCTTCCACCGCCATCGATACCGGGATCTAAGGCTGCGGCAAGATCAGAAAACACCTCGGAGTTATGAAACCAACCGCTAGAGCCGTCATCTGGAGCGGAAAGCCAAAGCCAGTAGGAAACACCCGCATTCAGCAGAAGCGCCCCGGAAAAATCGACGTGCACAACTGAAACAGAGGCAGGAGCGGAAACCTGCACCTGCTCAAGCCATGTGGTCCCCGGAAGCCCTCCCGCATCCGGTGCGATCCTCACGTCAACGGCAGTATTGCCACTAAAATTGGCGATTGCCACATCGACTGCCTCAAGAAAGACCGATGTCGGAGACTTGAACTCGGAGGCAACGTCATTCTCGAACATGCCGGATACGGGCAAGACGGCACTGGGTCCCGAAACATTGTACGCAGCAGTAACGTCAAACGTATTCCCCACTCCAAAGGTGTCGGCGATGATCATGGTCGCCCTCGCGTTTCCTGCCGCGAAAAGCAGCGAGAGCCCGATGATGGTGATGCAAAGTGTGGGCGTTGTTTTCATGAACTTTTCTTGTGGTTATCGAACGCGGCCAATTGGGGGCCAATTGGGGACGGAATTGGGGACGGACGGAATTGGGGACAGGTCAATTATTTTGCGGCCAATTGGGGACATGCGGCCAATTGGGGACATGCGGCCAATTGGGGACATGCGGCCAATTGGGGACATGCGGCCAATTGGGGACAGGTCAGTTATTTGAAAGAGGGGTTGACAGATATTGTTCTTTTGAACAGTATATCCCCGCCATGAGAAATCCCCGCCTCCTCGGCGAAGGCCGCTCCTTCTACCACTGCATGTCCCGGGTCGTGGACCGGCAGTTCATATTCGATCGCGAGGAAAAAGAGTTTTTCCGCAAGACCATGCGGCGGCTCGAGGCCTTTCTCGAAGTGCAGATCGTGACTTACTGCCTCATGTCCAATCACTTCCACCTCCTGCTCGACGTGCCTGCCCCACCGTCGGTAGACGACTCACGCCAACGCCTGACCCCGGAGGAACTCTTGCGCAAGCTGCCGCTCCTTTACGACGCGCCCAAGGTCCTGGAAGTGCGCCAGGAACTGGAGCGCGCCGCCGCCTCAGGCTCGAAGACCTGGGAGCGCGAGATTCTGGCCCGCTACGAGGCGCGCATCGGAGATTTATCGGTGTTCGTCAAAGAACTCAAGCAGCGCTTCACCCAGTGGTATAACCGCAAAAACAAGCGACGCGGCACCCTCTGGGAAGAGCGTTTCAAGAGCGTGCTGGTGGAAGGCAGCGAAGACGCCCTTCTCACCATGGCCGCTTACATCGATCTGAACCCGGTGCGCGCGGGCATGGTCAAAGATCCCAAGGATTACCGCTGGTGCGGCTATGGGGAAGCGGTCGCTGGAAAATCGCTCGCCCGAAAAGGTTTCTGCCGGATCTTCGAAGCCGCCGACGAGGCGCCGGCTGAGACGGCCCGGGCCGACTGGCGACAGACCGCGGCCCGCTACCGCCTGCTGCTCTTTGACCAGGGAGAGCAGCGCCACGGGGATGATTACGGGCGCGGAGCCAAACGGGGATTTGTGACTGGTGCGGTGCAGGCCACGCAAGAGCGCGAGGGTCATCTCTCCGTGCCGCAGGCATTGCGTTGTCGGGTGCGTTATCTCTGCGACGGAGCAGTCTTGGGCACTAAAGAATACGTGGACGAGATCTTCGAGGCCAACCGGGAGCGCTTCGGACGAAAACGCCGAAAAGGCGCGCACGCTATGCGTGGTGCCGATTGGGGAGAACTCCACGTGATGCGCGATCTGCGGGTGCGCGTGATCGATGCCAGGGACGGCCCGCGCGGCGCGCCCCGCCTGGTTTAGCGGAAAAGACATTCCCGAGGTAAAAACCAACGTGTTCCGCGGATCGCGGCATCTTCCGTCGCGAGATTGCGGCCGCCGGACTATCAGATGCCCAGAAAAAAGGCCGCCGGTGCCCCGTCTTGAGCAAAGGCGATTGAAGCGCTAGAATTTCTAGTAGAAATCTACACTCCCGGGCATCTCATCACATCACCTTTTGCGCACTCAACGCTTCTTCCTATAACTGACCTGTCCCTTAGCGATGTTTTTGTCCCTTAGCGATGTTTTCAACGCTTCTTCCTATAACTGACCTGTCCCTTAGCGATGTTTTGTCCCTTAGCGATGTTTTGTCCCTTAGCGATGTTTGTCCCTTAGCAATGTTCTTATCTTAGTGCCATTCTGTCCTGTCCCTGCTTCATGTCGTCTGTCCCTGCTTCATGTCCTGCTTCAGAAAGAGGCCCTGCTAGAAGGATAGTCTTCCGTCCCTAAGCAGCAATCCCGGCCGGCAGCAATCCCGGCGCGCCGTTTGTGCATACAACCCTCCTCCATTCTCGCGAATCTTAGCTCTTTCTTGTCTCAGAAATACAAGGCGCCGGCTAACATTTGCGTGAGGTGCCGTTTTTTTATTTCTTCCGGCGCCCGGCGTTGCATTCCACAAGATTGAGGCTAACTTATTGTCGCTCTACCCCCCTTGTCGGCACGTCCCTCCATGTGAACCAGAGTCCCGATCGGAACTCGCTTTATCGAATAGAAAAAGAGCTCATCACCCTCTGCCCTTTTTCAGGTAACAGCGATTAATCTCTCCACCGTCCGGTCTCATTCGCGGAAGTAATCTTCCGCGTGTTCCTTCAGGCCCGGTTTTCTCCTCCATGGACAGGCAATTCTTACGTACCCGCACCGCCAAATTCGTCATCCTCCTCATCGTCCTCGCGGCGGCACCCTATTGCCAGGCGATGATCGACCTCGATTCCGATGGTCTCGACGATGTCTGGGAAGAATTCTTTGGAGCCCAATCCGTCCTCCCAGACGGAGATGAAGATAACGACGGAAAAACCAATCAAGAGGAGTGCGTCGCGGGAACCGATCCCTTTGACGGGGGCGACTGTTTTCAAATTGATGATCGCACCCTCACCGATACCACCGCCACCCTCACCATCCCCACCAAACGCGGCAAATGCTATCAAGTCGAAGTCAGTGATAACCTTTCCACCTGGAATTTCGAGGGGACCGAGATATACGGCACCGGCGACGAGATCACGATCAACCTCTCCGGCTCCGCCGCGACCGGCGTCGACGGCTCGGTAACCCAGGAGATCTGGGTCGGCATCAGCGGTTCCGATGTCCCGGCCCTTACCGGCGCCGGGGCTTACCCTTCCAACCCGGACGGCATCCGCTCTCTCCCCGGGCTCGAACTCCCACGCAATCGCGACGACGATTACGGAGGCCGCATCCGTGGCTTCATCAAACCCGAAGTCACGGGACATTACACATTTTATATCGCCAGCCGCGGCCACAGTGAACTTTACCTGAGCACGGATCAAAACCCGGCCAACGCAGGTTCTCGTGTCGCCTGGGTCGAGAGCGACATCTTGCAGCCCCGCGAGTGGGACCATTTCAGCACCCAACAGCATGGCCCGGTGCTCCTGAATTCCGATCAGAAGTATTACATCGAGGTTCTACACAAACACGACGACCAGGAAGATCATTGCGCGGTGGGTTGGGAAGGCACCGATCTCGACAACGGAAGTATTTTCGGCGGCATTGCGGTCGTCGATTCCGCCTATCTCTGCCCCTGGATTGAGAGCCCGGCGACAGCGACGGATTTCGACGGCGGGAACAAAATCTTTACCCGGGTAACCGTCAAAGAACGAGACCAGGACGGGGACGGTCTCAGCGACTGGGCGGAAACAGAAATGGGCGGGGACGGCGGATTCAGTCCCTTCGATTCCACTTCCACCTCCAGTGGCGCCAGCGATGGCGCGACGGTCACCGCCGCCCTGGGAGCCGCCTCGGAATCCATCGAGGTGATCGCCTCGGATGATAGCGTGTTTGAAGATCCCCGTGGCTCGGCCGACGTCAGCAATGGCACCCCAATCCAGGATGTCGAGCGAGACGTCGCTCGATTCCGCATCGCGCGCACCGGGTCCCTGCGATCGGTGGTGGTCGCTTTCAGCCTCGGCGGCGTCCCTCTCCCGGATGAAAGCGCCGATCTGTCCGATTACAGCGCGATGGACGGGGAAGGTAATCCCCTTAACGGCACCGTCACGATTCCTTTCGGACATTCCGGCGCCGATGTGGTGATCGCAGCCACGAACGATGGAGTCCACGAGTATCCGGAAACGCTGCGCTGCGCCGTGGTGGCAGGATCGGGGTACGACGTCGGAGCCAACGATTTTGCCGATTGCCACGTTTACGACGCGCAGGACATCCCTGAGCAAGAAACGCTGTTGGTGGGAAGCTTCAGCCAGGATGACAAAGCTGTGGTTCCCAGCGTCGGAAACGGTTTCGTCTCAGCCCGGGTCAACGGCGGGAAGAATCAAGTGCGCATCTGGAACCAGTTCAACAACCTCACCTCTATCCAGGTCGATTCGCATGTCCATAAGTCCAACGCGGGCCCCAGCGCCGGCCCCATCATCTATGAAATCACCAATGTCCCAGGCGAGAGCATCTCGGAGCCCTTTATCGGGGAGCTGGGCGGCTATCCCTGGGATATCGTTTTCTCCGGAGGACTGACGGCACAGCGGCAGATTGATTCTCTTTTCGCGCAGAACGGCGAAAGCCCGATGTATCTCAACATTCATACCGGGGACAACCAGGCGGGTGAAATCTGGGCGTTCCTGGAGCCGGCCGGCGGCTCCATCGATCCGCCGGATCCGCCGACCCAGGGTGACATCGGCTATCCCCTGCCACTGCTGTCCGGAAACGATCTGGAGCGCGACATCTGGCGGTTTCTCGATCAAGCCACCTTCGGCGCGAAAATGGGGGAGGTTGCCGCGATCAAAGCCGCCATCGAGGACGCGCGCACCAATCCGGCAAATCCCGACTTTGATCCCAATTACAGTCGCATCACCGAGTTTGCGAAATGGATCGACGCCCAGGCAACCCTCGATCAGACATGGCTCCTCGATTACACCATCGCAGCCGATTTCATGGAATGGAAAATGCGCGGCTTCTACAGTGCGACGCATTTCCAGCCGTTCACTCTGAACTCAGGGGGCAGCAACCAGCGGACCATCGGGACTCCGCCTGAACCCGGAGTCTATCCGATGATTGACCGGAGTAACCCGGATCCCGAACTGTGGATACCGACGGGACCTTATCCGCTCGGACCCGACGAGATAACCGTCGGAAGCAGCGGCAGTTACAACGGCCTCGGGGATGTCGATCACGACAACCGCCGCCGTGGGCTCTTCACTCTCATGCTTAATGCGAGGGATCAGCTGCGCCAGAAGATGGGGTACGCATTGCAACAGGTCAACGTGGTCTCCGAGGAATTGGATGAGATCGAGGACTATCACCTGGGCGCGGCCAATTACCAGGATCAGCTGAATTACCACGCCTTCGGCAAATACCGCGACGTCATCGATTGGGTGGTGTGGAGCCCCCAGATGGGCAGCTATCTCAGCAGCCTGAAGAATCAAAGAGCCATTTACGACGACAACGATACGCCGGGAGATACCTCGGACGATTTCGCTCTCTTTTCCCCGGATGAAAACCTGGCCCGCGAGGTGATGCAGCTGTTTACGATCGGCCTCTTTGAGTTACATCTCAACGGCGATCTCAAGCTCTCCGGCGCGACCGGTTTACCGGCTCCGACCTATAATATCGATCATATCACCGAGCTCTCACGCATTCTCACGGGCCAGAGCTTCAGTCATTATGTCAACGATCCGGACGGCACCGCCAACACCCAGCTTGAAGAAAACGATCTCTGGCACACCCCTCTCGTCAACGACAACTTCAATCGTAATCCGGCAAACAAGTACATTGACTGGGCATATAATCGCCGCATGGGAATGTTCCCGGACAGGCACGACAACGGCGTCGATCACTTTACCGGGGCGGCGGACCCCTTTGACATTGCAGGCGGAAGGAGCATCAACAACACCGGGCTTGGCTTAAGCGATCAAGAACGCAGCGTCAAAGACGTCTCGGACTCGCTCGACTGGTTCGCAGGCGTCCTGGACGGAAACACGCTCAACGACTTCACGGGTGATCCCAATAATCCCGCTTCCAGTCACGCCAGCACGCCCGCTTTCATCGCTTACCGGCTCATCCAGAGGTTTATCACCAGCAATCCCAGCGCAGATTACGTTTATCACGTCGCCAAAGCGTTTAGAGACGGGTTCGACAGCGACTTCGACGGCGGCGTCGATGTGGCCGGGGGCGGCGAAGGCGATTTAGGCGCTGCTATCAAGACCATTCTCCTTCATCCGGAAGCGCGCGACCTGGTGACGGCGTCGCTGGATCGCCACGGGAAAAAGCTCACCGCGCTGGAAGCCGAATTCAAGCTCATCCGGACGATGGAAGCGCATTCGCATTTGCAAATCGAAGACCGCGCCGATCCAGGGTTCCCGCCGGTCACGACCCCGGCCCCCGATTATCCCGGCGCGGCCGAGTTCGCGTCTTACGGATATCCGGCCACTCAAGCGGATAATTTCGAAATGGATTGTGTCTTTCGATTTAGAGAAACCGACAGCAGCAGCAGCGATTCGTTGACGATATCGCCCTTCAAGGAAGCGACCGTATTCAGCTTCCAACTGCCGCATTACGCGCCGAACGATGTGGCCCTGGCCGGACTGGTGGCGCCGGAAATGGAATTGGTGAGCGAGTTGACAGTGATCCAGAACATCAATTACCTGGAGAACTTGGCGCGCAATTACCCGAGTGGACAAAGTCTTGAAGGCATGGAAGATGAGATCGGCGTCTTCGCCAATGAAGGACCATACGACAACAGCACCGTCGACAATGTCCGAATCCCCATGGAACACTGGATCGCACCCGTCGCTTCCGGCGGGCGCGGGCTCTATCCCGACTCAAGTTTCGGATCCGAACTCGACCGGGACAAGGAACTCATTCGCAGGCTCGACATGATGTTGATGGCCGGGCGCCTGCACTCCAATTACACCTACGACCACAGTGACGACGACGTCGATCCCGACCCGGGCGATCCAGACATCGACGCCCCCGGCCCGAATCCCCTCGAGATCATCGTCGATCTCGTGGTCGCCAATGAATCAACCCCCGCAGATCCGCCGGGTTCCGACAGCCGCCCACGCGAAAAATTGAAGGATGCGTTATGGCTCATCCAACAGTGCTCCGATTTCGTGGTGCGCAAATAATTTAACCGGCAATGAGATCGATCAAAGACAAGCAGAGAACCATGAGCAAACACGAAGATATCTTCCGATTCAACCGCCGTGCCTTTCTCAAGCGTTCCGCCGGCGTATCCCTCGGCCTCGCGGGCATGACCCAAGCATTGATCAACATGCGCCTCATCAATTCCGCGGTGGCCGACACCTCCGGCATGAATCTTTCCAATTACAAGGCGATGGTTTGTATCTTTCTCCGTGGGGGATGCGACATGAACAACATGCTGATTCCCATCGGCAATCATCCGTATGCAGCGGGATACAAGAACGATCGCGGCATCGTGGGAGTGCCCGAGTTCATTTCGGAAGAAATTAATTCCTCCACCTTGCCGTCCGTGGAACGCAACGGCACCCAGATTTCTCCGCGCAACCTCAGCGGGGCTGATGCCAAATTCGGTATGCATCCCAGTTGCCAGCAGATGACCAGCCTCTTTTCCCAGGGCAAACTTGCTTGGGTCAACAATGTCTCCACGCTCGCGGTCCCGACCACGCCCGCCAATTACCGTGACGTGCCTCTCCCGATGCAGCTTTTCTCGCATTCCGACCAAGTCAACGAATGGATGTCCGGCATTTCCGATAAACCCTTCATTTCCGGCTGGGGCGGCCGTGTCGCGGATCTGCTTAATTCCGTTAACACATCCAGCCAAACCTCCATGCTGATGACGACCTCCGGGAACGTCGACTTCCTGGTTACGCCCGGCGGCAGCCAATTAAATCAGTATACCGTGAATTCCTCCGGCAATGTCGTCGGGATCTCCGGTGTCGGCAGCAATCCCAATCCGGATAACCCCACCAACGACAACAATCGCCGCTACAAAGCGGCGCTCGATCTCATGAATTACCCGGTGACGCATGTGATCGACGCCAGTTATCACAATGTGCTCAAGCGTTCCATCGACAGCCGGGAGCTCATTGGCACGGCCCTCGCCCAGACCAATCCGTCCAGCCCCGATTACATCGGGTTCGATGTCAACGCTATCTTCAGCACGCTCGGCGCCACCAGCGGAATCGCCAATGAACTCAAAGTGATCGCCCGGCTCATTATCGGACGCAAGTGCCTGGGGAACGAGCGGCAAATGTTCTTCTGCGACCAGGGCGGGTACGACAACCACAACAATATCAATTCGAACCAGCCCAACCTGCTTGGCGATCTCGACGCCGCAGTGGGCGCGTTCAACCAGACGATGGAAGATTACGCCTTATTCGCCAACAACGATTCTTTCTCCTACGACCAGGTCGTGGGCTTCGAAATGTCTGATTTCGATCGCACCTGGACGCCCAACGGCGACAGCTTCGGCAGTTCCGGAACCGATCACGCCTGGGGCACGCACACCTTCGTCTTCGGCGGCGCCGTCCAGGCGCAGCAAAACCTTCTCAATGGAGGAGTCGATGGCGGCCGGTTCTTCGGATCGTTCCCCGCGCTCGAGGTCGGCGGCCCGGACGCGGTGCCGAACAACAGCCGGGGGCGCTGGATTCCTTCGACTTCGACGGAACAGTTTTCCGCCCGGCTGGCCAATTGGTTCGGAGCGGGAACTTCCGAACTGAACAACTCGATCTTTCCCAATTTACCGAACTTCACCGATCCCTTTGACCCGGCCGCCAACCTCGACTTTCTTCCCCAGCAGGTGGCCTAAGACCGGGACTGACAACGCGCGCCTCCGCAGACGCGGGTCGTCGGACGATCGGGCGCCCGCGCACTGGGGCCTCCCGGGCGTCTTTGACATCGGGGCGCGGTGATGGTACTAAACACCGGGGAAGGGACCCTGGGGAGTGGGTGCCGGTTGCCTGGGCGATCTTTCATGAGACCCACGCAGAGAACGAGTCGCGCAATATGCGGACCTTAGATCCCGAACCCGAAGTCCGACTTAACGCATGAAAATTCTTCAATCGCACGGCCGGTCCATTGTACTGTTTGTCACGGGAACCACACTGCTCCTTTTGCTGACGGCGTGCTCCCGGGATAACGAATCTGCCAACACCATGGACGATCTGGATAATCCGTTTCCCATGCCCAAGAAAGCGCAGGCCGCTCCTGTCGAGTCCGCCACACCAGAGGAAGCTCCCACAGTCGCCAAGACGGAGATCGCAACGTTTGCGGGCGGATGTTTCTGGTGTGTGGAAGCGGTCTTCGAACAACTCGACGGCGTGATCGGGGCGGTGTCCGGGTACACCGGCGGTAACTACGCGAATCCCACATACGAACAAGTCTGCGATCCGGCGCGCAAAGAAGATCCGAATAATCACGCGGAGGCGGTCCAGGTGGAATACGATCCATCTAGGATCAAATATGAAGCGCTGCTCGACTGGTTCTGGCAGATGCACGATCCGACCACTCTCAACCGCCAGGGCGCAGACGTGGGCGCCCAGTATCGGTCAGCGATTTTCTATCACAATGACGCCCAGAAAAATGCAGCTGAAAAATCGAAGGCGGTGATTGAGTCGGTGAAAACTTCCGAAGATCCCGTCGTGACCCAGATCCTCCCGGCGCCCGATTTTTATCCCGCGGAAGAATATCACCAGGATTACTTCGCGAAGAATCCCTTTGGCGGGTATTGCCAGGCGGTGATCCGTCCGAAGCTGAAGAAGCTGGATCTCGAGAAAGACGACGCGCAGCCCTGATGGCAGCGCACGCCTCCAGGGCGGCGGGATTCGAGAGCGGCCCTAAGGTTTCGCGGGGCCGGCTGGAGAAGGATTCACCTTCGGAGTAAAGTCCGCGATCCTGGGATCGATGCGGAGCATCTCATCCCGCAGCAGACGCCGGTGCTTGATTTGCAGACGGAACCGGGCTTCCCGGTCGGTCGTGCCCAGGAATTGCTCCCGCAGGACACGCAATTCTTCGCTTTCTTCGGCGCGCCGGCGTGCCTCGAGAAAGATTTTCTTCTGTTCTTCAGTGAGATTACGAAAAAAGTCCGGAAGTCCTCCGAAGGGACCGTTTCCGTTGGGCGCCATATCGCGATCCCTCATTCCAGGACGGGGCGGACCACCGGGCCCGCCTCCGGGTCCCATGGGCCCGCGACGTTTCTTGAATTCGTCGTATTGGTTCCGGAGTGCCTGGGAGCGGCTGTAATCGTGCAGCTTGCTCATGAGTTTGCCGACCTCGGGATCGACGCGATCCACCGCGGTCTTCAGGGCCACACGATACTCTTCGGTCGCGGTTTGCACGTTTTCCCTCGCGGCGAGGACCTCGGGCGTCTGCCAGACTTGTTCCAGGACTTGGCGCACACGCTTGCGTTGTTCGTCCGTGAGAACACTCATGACATCACGCCCCCCCCCGCCACCAAGCGAGCCGGGCCGCTTCTTCTGCATCTTGGGCGCGGTGCGCGGCGCACGATCCCCGGGCCGGTCCGCGTTCCGGGCGCCGGATCCCGCGGGATTCTCCTGCGCCAGGGCCCCAGAAGGAGCCAAAACCACGACGAGAACCGCCGCAGCAAACACCGTCAGCGCGCCAACCTGCCTCGGCGCATTTAATCGGGATTGCCGGAGAACGCTTCTGTCCTTTAGGAAAATCATGAGTCGAGAAAGGATACGCTCCTTTCTATTTGGTTAAAAACAATTTTGACCAAAAAGTTTCGCAAAAACCCGATTTTCAAGGGATCTTCGCTCTTAACCTCGCCCCTTCCGGGGGGAGGCGCCGGTCCGGGCGAGAGTCCCTTGCCCGCATTTTCGAGACTACGAGTAACGATGCAGCGCGCCTGGAAATTTTTGCGCCGGTCCTGTGCCGCGATTTTCGTGCTCGGTCTCCTCGTCCGCGTCACTCTGAGGGACGCTTATCCTGTCATCTCCCTGGTGTATTATATGACACCGTGGCCGGTCTTGATTGCGCTTCTCGTTCCCGAAACAGTGACGCGCGCCTTCCGCCGTCAGCAGCCGGGATTTCTCGCAATGCTGACGCTGATGCTGGCGCTTCTCTTCGTATGGATGCACCAGTCTTACCGCCTCACGCTGGAGCCCCCAGGCGCCCACGAATCCGCCTTGAGGGCACAAGAAAGCACGCCGTTTCGGATCGTCTTCTGGACTGCGGACACCTACGAATTCGTGCCCTTGGAAGAGGCCGCCGAAGACATCTGCAAGCTGGAGCCGGACATAATTGCGCTGATTGAAGGGAACGTCGACTGGGGTCGACAGATTCGCGTTTACGGCGATCTTTTCCCGGACCACCAGATCCAAATGCTGCCACACTCAATGCTGATGCTTCACCAGGGGAGATTGCACCGCCGGGTGGCCCGCTATTTCGATAAGCGTAACTCCGCGCTCACGGAGGTGGAACTCCGGCAGGACGATCTCCTGCTGCATGTGGCCCTTCTGGATCAACGCTCCACTCCGACTTACTCTCGCAAGCAATCCTTTGGAGAACTGGCGGATTACATCCGGACCCTTCCCGGGGACAAGAATTTCATCTTAATGGGAGACTTCAATACGCCGGTCGATTCGGTGCATTTGCGCCCCTTTCGCGAAATCCTCACCCCCGCGTTCGAAGCGGCGGGAGTCGGATGGGCGGAAACCTGGCCTTCCTATTTTCCCGTGCATTCACTGGACCAGGTGTGGACCGGGCCCACGGTGCGAGTGCTGCGCTGCACCCCGAAGCGCCTTTCCTTTCGCGGACATCGCGCCCTGGTGATTGATGTCACGTTCAAGGCTCCTCCGTCAGAGACCGCTGAAGATCAGATCTCGACGACCCTGCAGGGCCAGGTGAAGACCAGGTGACACCGAATCGCGTCCTCTCCGATCCCCAACACGCGCGCGAGGGCCTCGCGATAGAGACTCATTTGGTCCCCGTAATGCGCCGCGGATTCCGTGATCTCATCCTCCGACTCGACCCGGTTGGTTTTGAAATCGACGATCTCAGCGGAAACGGGATGACGCCCGTGATCCGAAGCCCCCCACGTTACGAGGACGCGATCGAAAGTGCCGGAGATCCATTCGTCGTCCCGGACAATTTCGAACCGCTTTTCGCGCCACGCCGTCACCAATCGGCCGGATTCCGCGGCGGCGCCGGTTTGTGTGAAGAAAGCGCGGATAGCGGGTGCAGCGAGGGCCTGGAGGGCTTCGTCCTGTGCAGCGCCGGCCTCATCGGCATCCAAGTCGACTGTCCGAGTCCAGAGCTCCCGTAATTCTTTTTCCCCGGTCTCCTCCAGCCATTCGATTTGCTCGAGGAGAGAATGCACCAACGTGCCATAAGCGGCCGCCCGTCCCCCCCGGCGGTGAAACCACCGGCCCGAGTCCGTAAAATCATGCCGTTTCAGGAGTCTGGAAGGAAATCTCCGCCGCAAGGGCGCGAACTGCCTTGTGGCCGTCACGGGCGTCTGAAGATCCGCAGCCTGCTCCTCCCGCTTCTCACTCGCCGCTTTGCCCGCCGCATGCACTTCCTCGTCTTCGAACCAGTCGGCGTTGCCGCTTTCGTGCAGGACGCACGCCGCTTGCGCGCCGAATTTGCGTTCCACGGCCTCCCCGTCCGCCAGGGCCGCAGCGACGATACTGCGGAGATTGGCTTTTCCGTTCTCCGGGCTCGTGATGATGTAATTCGCAAACTTCGCGCGCGTCAGGGCCACATACAGCGTGCACAATTCTTCGAATGCATCCTCATTCTCGATCTTACGGCGGGCCTCGCGCAACACCGGATCGGCGTCGCAGACGTCTTTGCGTGGAAAAGAAAGCACCCATTCGGCCTCCCGCTCCTCGTTGACATGGGCGGTCAGGCCCATGGATCCGATGCTGGTAATGTCGTTTCCTTCAATGTCAGCGACAAGTACCAGATCGAATGTTAAACCCTTGGCCTTGTGAATCGTCATTACCTGCACGACGCCCGCGGCGGGAACTTCGCGCGAAGTGAACGCGCGCAGGTAAGCAAGAAAATCCTCGACGCGGCGATTTCCGGTGAAATCGAATTCCCGGGCGGCCCTGGTTAGAGACTGAAGCCGGTTGGCGCCATAGGAATCCAGCGTGACCCCGGCTTCTTCCAGCCGCCGTACCCAGCGCTCCAGCACCGCGGCAAATCCGAGGTCGTAAACGGTAGAGAGCGTTTCAACCGCCAGCTCCTCCCGCGCCCGCGGGAGGGCGTGCGCGCCCAATCGTGCAAAAGGCGGCGTCATGCTGACGTGTTTCCACGCGAACGTGTCCGCCGGGTGAGCGGAAAAATGCAGGAGCGAAATAAACGTGGCCCCCAGCGGATGATCGTTTCCGATTTCGGTATCCGACTCGAACACCACCGGGACCCTGGATTTACGGCGCAAATAATCGGTTACTTGCGCGCCGTCCGGGTTGGTCCGCACCAGGACCGCGCAACTGAGCCCGCGCTCATGCGGACGCAGATCATCGAGCAATGCCCGCACGATTTCGTAACGGCATTCTCCAGGAGTGCTCTTCTCCCCCTCGGGCTTGACCGCGTTGATCAGTTGGACCCACCCGACTCGGTCGCCGTAATGCGTGGTGTGCTCGTCAAACGATTCCGACCAGCGCTGCACGAAGGTCTTGTGCCCGGGGAAAAAGCCTGCCAGCAGTTCCCGGTCCCCGAAGACGCGATTCACCACGTCGAGAATCACGGGGCTGGAACGCCACGACTCCTCCATGTGCTCCTCGTGTAACGGCCCCGCACCCTCGTTGTTGTATCGCCGATGCACCTGCTCGAAGAGCCGCGAATCGCCGCCGCGCCAGGCGAAGATGGCCTGCTTGATGTCGCCCACGCAGAAAAAACTGCGCTGCCCGGACGCGTCCTGTACGACCTCGTCCACCAGGTTTTCAATCACTCTCCACTGCAGCGGGCTGGTGTCCTGAAACTCATCCAGCAACCAGTGCCCGTATCTTCCGTCCAAGCGGTAATCGATCCGCAAATGTCTTTCCTCGCGCTCGAACTGCGAAAGCGCCGGGCCGGGCTCGGGCCCGGAACCCGCCAGGATTCTCTGCACGTCGTCGAATCCAAGGCGGCCCGCGCGGCGCACCCGCGCGTGATAGGAGTTCTCAAACCGGCGCATCACCCGGTAAAGCCCGCGCGTTTTTTCAAAATGCGGCTTCAATTCGCAATACATGAACCAGTCGAGCAATCGCGCAAGGTGACGGCCGGCATCCGGCATGATCTCGTGATCTTTATGGTTCTTTACGATCACGGTCTCTCCCGCGCGCATTTCCGGGTAAACCGTCAGCAGATTCTGCACGAGTGTCTTGCACTGGCCCCCGCGCACGTATCCCGGGTAATAGCGGCGCACCAGGTCGAAGAACGCTTTCCAGGATTTGACCGCGCTCTTGTGCAGGGTGCCGGAATACTCCAGGAACGGCTCCAGCGCCTCGCATTCCTTTTCAATGTCGATTTCTACCGCGTCCAGGTAAGGACAGCCTCCGTCCCAGATCTTTTCCTGGTCTCCCCACAATTCCTCGTCCGGCGCGCGCAAGTAGAGCAGGTGATACTGCTGCACGAAGTCGTCCAGTTTCTTCTTCAGCGAACGCTCCTCACCCCCGAACGTCGCCAGCCGGAATTCCTCGATGAATTCTTCCCGGTTATCAATCTCGCGGAAGAGACCCGCGAAGACTTCCTGCCGCGCCGCGGCTTTTTCAAATTCCTGCAGAATTTCAAACTGCTTACTGAGTCCGAATTCCGCCGGAAAACTGCGCAGAATCCGGTTAAAAAAACTGTCCAGGGTTCCCAGGCTCAGCAGGTGCATGCGCTCGACGAGTTTGCGAAGCAGCACGCGGGCCTGCCCGGAGTCGAAGTCCGGCATCTCGAAATCCTCGCTCCCCGCCAGCGCGGCCGCGTGCGCCGGATCGCGCGCCGCGGCCGCCAGCTTGTTCAAGATCTCGTCAAAGAATTCCCCTGCCGCCTTCCGGGTAAAGGTCAGCGCGATGAGATGCTCCGGCTCGACGCCCAGCGCCATCAGCCGAATGAACCGGTTGGTCAATCGGTAGGTCTTTCCTGAGCCCGCGGACGCGCGGATCATCTCGTTTTTGACGACTGGAAGCGTCTTCGTCATCGGCGCGCGCCCCTTCCGGAACCTGTTAAGTATTTTGAATCGACCGTGCTTTCCGGGACGTTGAGATGGATGTCCACGAAATCATCGTTCTGATACACGGATTCCGACGGCCAGAAAATGCCGGCCTCCACCGCTCCGATCACGCCGGCGGCGCAACGTCCGGCCGCGGGGTCCAGGGCGTCATCCATCGGCTCCCATTCCTGCACGCCCACCTCCAGCAGGGCGCGCGGCAGGTTGAAGTATCCGCACCGGATCTTTGCATCCGGGTAATCCTCCCGCAATCCCAGCCGGTAAAGCGCCAGCTGCAGATCGATCCAGCGCCATGTCTTTCCCTCGATCTCAAACACCGCGTATTCCTTGACCAGGTCCATGCGCGTGGCCGCGGTCACCTGCTTTATATGCTCGCCCGCGGGCGACTTCGCGGTGTCCCCCGTCTTGTAATCGAGAATGCGGATCTCGCCGCTTTCCTCGTGGCGCTCGATGCGGTCGATCATGCCGCGGATGTGATAGCCGCCCATTTCGAATTTTTTTCCGTCAGGACGATCGTGCAGCTTGTATTCCACGTCCAAGATGACCCAGCCCGCCTCCCTCTCCTGCGCCTGAATCTCCGCCGCTTTCTCGAGCCGCTTCCGGAGCGTGTCGAGCTGGATCTGCACCGGGAGAGTGGGTGAGTTGCCGAAGAGGGCGCCGGCGCGGCTCTTTAGTTTTTCGCGCAGGAAAGCCGCGATCTCCGCGGCTTCACGCGAATCACGCAGCGATACGTCTTCCCCGAAATCCTGCAGCACCCGGTGACAGAGATTGCCGAAATCCAATGGGTCCATCTCGACTTTTTCCGGATCGATCACGCCCATTTCTTCCACGTGCCTGAGATAGAAATGAAAGGGCGACTGCAGATAGGTCTTGAATGCGGTCACGGAAATTTTTTTGTCCGCGCCCGCGCCGTCCCCCTTCGCCGCAGGAGTGCGCGGGGCGTTGGGCAAGAGCTGGAATCCCGGAGTCCACGATAAGTTGGTGCCCGTGGGCGTCGCTTCCGCAAAGACACGCAGACATTTCTCCGGCAGTTCATCGTCGGGACAGCGGAGCAACAACCGCGATGGATGCAGGGGATCCCCGGCGTTGGTTGCTTTTCCAAAGAGCAAATCGATCCGGCCGCCTTCCGCGTCGCGCCACGCGCACATCGATTCGAGCAGGTAAGCGTCCCGCGCCAGCCGCTGCCGGTTGGTTTTTAAAGCGATCTCGCGCCGTTGAATGAGGATTTCCGCGAGGGATTCGGGCAGGTAGATGTCGCCCACGACCGCCTCGGGCACGAGTCCGTCGTTGAACCCGGTGATCACCAGGTGCGGAGCGTCCTCCCAGAACAGTTCCAGCCAGCCCTGCAAATCCACGGCATCGGCCAGCCGGTCTTCAAACCATGTCTCCCGCTTGAGAAACTGCAGTAACAACTCCATTTGATCCGGCTTGGCCAGCGTTTTCGCGTCCGCCCCGGCGTCCTCGAGCTGTGCGAGCAGCTGCAAGGTCACCGCCCCCACGGTGGACAAGAGTTTCGCGGTCCTCGATTCGGGGTCCTCCACCCGGTTCGCAAAAATCGCGCTCAACAACTCCGCGAGACCATCGCCCAGGGGCGTTTCTTCCAGGTGCTGCAGCATCTCCACGGTCTTGTCGAGCGCCGCCTCCGCCTGTTCCGCGCCCGGACTCCGGTGGACTCCCTCCGTTTCCCGCCTCCACTCGTTATCCTCTTTCAGAAAATGGCGCGCGTCCTTCAGCGATGCGGGGAAGCGCTTCTGCCCCAGCACATCCAGGGCCTCGAGGACCGCGAAAAGTTCCCACGTCCCTGTCTTCGCCGCCATGTAATCGGAATAGTCGGGGCAGCGCAGCAGGCTCGTGCAATCGCGAAGCGCGCCCTCGCGCATCAACCTCTTGAGCGTGTCCAGCAGGTGAATGACACCCTCGCCTTCGAGAGAAGTGCCCTGCGGATTGAAAGGTCGGATCTCTTTTTCCAACAGCCTCCGCTCGAGCACGGGCGTTACCTCGGAATCGAGGACACCGATGGCGACGGCATTGTGGATTTCCGATTGCCGCGCCGCAATCGCCGCCGCCAGGCCCGCCTGTGCCTCGGGATCGGCGGCCAGATGCACGGTCCGCTCGAAATCCGGAATCGATGTCCGGCGCGCCATCCATCGCTCCACGATGGGACGGCCCCACGCGTCGAAATGATCCTGCAGGGATTCCGGCGCATAGACCGCCACCCTGACCGGCATGGTCTCGCGCAATTTCCCGGCCACTGCAATCGCCAGCGGCACCGGGTCGGGCGCCGCCAGCAGGACGATCTCCCGGATGCCGTCGGGAGCCGCCGGGCTTTGCGCATTCGCTTTGCGGGTCGATTCCAAGTCACGCAGACCACCGGCGTGCAGGCGCTCCTTGAACTGCCTCTCCAGTTCGCGCAATTCCTGCCAGCGGGCTTTTTCCTCGAAATCGGGCGCCAGCGCGCGGGCGATGTCAGAAATCTCGAGTCCGGATTCCCCGAGCTGCCGCCGGAGCTCGACGAGGCCCTCGGCGGTGGCCAGCGCCCACCCGAAATCCTGGCGGGCCGGATCGACGGGGAAGAGGGTGCGGTATTGCTCCAGGTCGATTTCGCGCAGCAATCCCACCCAGGCGAGCGTGGCTTCGAGAGGGGCGGCGACACGGCCTTCCGCCGGCCGGGAGATGAGGCTAAGGAGGAATTCCGGGGGCACGACCTGGGGCGGAAGGAGAGCCTTTTTTCCCTTACGATGCGCGAGTTGGGCCAGCACCTCGCGAAGCCTGCGTCCGGAATTCCGGGTCGGCACCACGACGAGAGCGTTGCTGAGATCGAGAAAGACGCCGGGTTCGGCGACTGACCCAATGAGATACGCCGCAGCCGTTTCCGGCAACGGGTGGTCCCACCCGAGGAAATCTCTGGCGACTGCTGTCATCTGCGGAGTGCGACCCGGTGCCCCCAAGGTCCCGCGAGCAGTAAAACCAAGCCGAGTGTGCTGCTGAAAGAAAAATCGGGAGACCTGATTCGTACGCTTTCGGTTTGTGAGTAAGTATAGATATTGCCGTTCAATTCCAGAGAATATGGCGCCAAGGCAATTAAATGTTGTGTTGGCAGATTTTTTGCTATTCTCAATCTTTCCATGGCGATGCCACAGACAGAGACCAGGGTCGAACAATCCACGATCGACGATCTTCCGGAACTTGCAGACTTGCTTCTCGAGTTGTTCCAGGAGGAGGAAGATTTCGAGCCCGATCGTGAGCGTCAGGAACGCGGCCTTCGGCTGGTCCTCGAGGAGCCCAGCCGCGGGCGGATATTCGTGATCCGGACCGATCACCAGATTATAGGCATGATGAATCTGCTCTTCACGCTCAGCACGGCTGCGGGTGGGTTTGTCATTATATTGGAAGACATGATCGTCCACCCGGCTCACCGCGGGCAGGGGTACGGCGCCAAGTTGATCGAATACGCTATCGAATACGCCCGGCAAAAGGATTTCCTTCGCATCACGCTTTTGACGGACAAGATCAGTGAGGAATCGCAGCGATTCTTCCAGAACCATGGATTCCAGTTTTCCCACATGATTCCAATGCGCCTGATGCTGGATCAGTGACGCCGGAATTTTCGCCTATTTTTTCGACGGAAGATCTTTTCATCTCCGGCCAAAAGCTTATGCTTTGATGTGAAGCTGCGTCGGGAAGACCCGCCGGGGAATGGTGGTCCGCGGCCGGTTTCTTAGGGACGCGCTTTCCGGACCCTTTCGACCCTCCCAACCGTAAACCCTGCCCTCGAAACGATGCCGAGCCCAGCCAGTGATGCTCTGAGTGCCGTTCCCATTGCGGAGATCCTTCACAGCACTTTCGGAATCGGAAACGCGGATCCCACCCCGGCAAGCAACGGCCTGGCGGTCTTTCTTCTCGGTCTCGTGGCCGGGATTGTGGCGGCGGTGGCGGCATTTTTCATCTACCTTCATTTCCGCAAGGCCCAGCGTCACCGAACCGATCTCGGCATCGAGGATCTTCAGAGCCAACTGGAAAAACTCGATCTGGAAGAGCCGAATCCCCGCTCGAGCTCGCAGGAATCCCATCAACCGCAGGAGCAACAACCCCCGCGGGCTCCCTGGGAGAAACCAGACGATTGGTGGAAGGGGAGTTCCTCCTGACACTTCTCGGAGTCCCGCGCGTCAAGTCGCCCCCCGGCCCCTCCCCGCTCCCTTTTCACGTCGGGCATTGGCGGTTGCAATCCCTTTTCCTTTCTTCTACCTTTCCCAGCCCTCCCGGAGGCTCGTGGAACCGCCACGGCCACGGCGGGCTGTTTCCGCGTCGGACGATTCGGCGTCCGCTAGCACCTGATCGCATCGATTCTCAACTAGTATCCGCAATTTCCCGGCCATGGCCAAACAGAGCGTAGAAGACATCAAGAGAGAGAGCCAGGGGCTCCGGGGACGGATCGTGGAAACGCTCGAGTCCACCGCCACTCACTTTGAAGAAGCCGAGTATCAGCTTCTCAAGTTTCATGGCAGTTACCAGCAGGACGACCGTGACCAACGGTCTGAACTGCGCAAGCAGAAGCTCGACAAGGCATGGTCCTTCATGGTGCGGAACAAAATGCCGGGAGGCGCCATGACGGCGGCACAATACCTGGATCACGATCGCATCAGCGACGAGCTGGCAAATCACACTCTCCGGATCACTTCGCGTCAAGGCATTCAGTTCCACGGCATTCTCAAGGGCGGACTCAAGGACGTCGTCGCCCGGATCCACGACACCGGTCTAACCACGTGGGGAGCGTGCGGCGATGTCGTCCGCAACACGATGGGACCCGCGGCCCCCATCGCCGACGCGGCGCATCAAGATGCCCATAAGTTGGCCGAAGAATTAAACGATCGGTTTCTCGCCCGGAGTTCTTCTTATAATCAGATCTGGCTCAACGGCGAAAAATTGGAAACACAAGCCAAGATCGCGGGCAACGGCGAAGCGGACGAAGAACCCGTTTACGGAAGCGTTTATCTTCCCCGCAAGTTCAAGATCGGGATCGCTATTCCTCCCTGCAATGACGTCGACGTGTTTTCACAGGATATCGGATTCGTCCCGCACCTTGAGGACGGGGGCGTGACCGGATACACCGTGCTCGTCGGAGGCGGCTTCGGGATGACGCATGGCATGATCAAGACCAGGCCGGTCCTGGCGAAGCCCCTGGCTTATGTCGAACGAAAGGACGCGGTGGAAGTGGCCGAAGCCATCGTCAAGATCCAGCGCGAATACGGCAATCGCAAGGACCGCAAGCAGGCCCGGCTCAAATACCTGGTGGAATCAGCCGGCATTCGCTGGTTCTTGAATGCCATGCACCAGCGCGTTTCTTGCCCGCTGCACCCGCCCCGAGACGTCGAATTCGACAGCGTCGCAGACTTGCTGGGCTGGCATGAACAGGGCGACGGCAAGCTCTTCTGCTCGATCTATGTCCCCCAGGGCCGCATCCAGGATACCGGCTCCGTGAAGTTCAAGAGCCTCTTCAAGAAAATCGCGGCCGAATTTGAATTCCCGGTGCGGCTGACGCCGAACACTAATTTCATGTTTCATGATATCGATCCCGGACAAAAAGACGCCATCGACGCCATCCTTTCGGAGCATGGGGTGTCTCACACCGGTGAGTTCACAGAGATGCGCAAGACAGCGCACGCCTGCGTGGCTTTGCCGACCTGCGGTCTTGCGCTCTCGGAAAGCGAACGCGTTTTTGACGATGTCCTCGACAAGATCGACGCCATTCTAAGGGAACTGGGGCTGCAAAATGAACCGCTTCTCATTCGCATGACGGGTTGTCCCAACGGCTGTGCCCGGCCTTACAATGCGGATATAGGATTCGTCGGCCGCGCCCCCGGCAAGTACGCCATGTTCGTCGGTGGCTCCATCCGGGGCAACCGCCTGGCTGCGCTTGAAAAGAAAGTCGTCACGTTTGAGGAAATCCCGGGTGAAGTCCGTCCTCTCCTCGAAGAGTTTGCCGCCAATCGCCAGGAGGGAGAGCGCTTCTCCGATTTCTGGGGCCGGACGCGCGAAACCGCCGTCGATCCCGAGCAATTCCACCTCGAGATCGAGGAACGTCAACAGAGCATTCTCGGCGCTGCCGGCGGAATCTAATCGCCAACGCTTCCAGGAAACGCTTCAAACGGCGCGACCGGCCGCGGAAGTTTTCTCCGCATTCTCCCGCAGATCCGTGTCTTCCTCGCGCGATTCGTATCCGAGACGATCCAGCCAACTGCCCGCCGCGGCGAGAACCTTGTCACCGGCTTCATACCGGAACGGCTCGTGCATGACACCGGGGAACAATCGGTATTCCTTGTCCGAGACACCCACCGAATCGTAGAACTCCCGGGAATAGACGGCGGGACAGACGACATCCGCGTCACCATGTGTCACCAGCAGAGAGAGATCGGTATGAAATCGTCCGACATCGCGATGAAGTTCCTCTTCCATGTCCAGCAACGCGACACCGAAAGCACTGCTGACGCGATGATGACTCAGTGGATCGCGATCTTCCTCCCTCACTACCGGCCGGCCCATTTCCGGACGCACACCGGTATCCAAGGTCAGGGTGGGAAGCACTCGGGCCACGACCCGGGCCAGGGAATTAATCAGCGGACCCCGCCGTTGCCGGGGACGAATAAGAGGCGAACTGAGCCAGGCGAATCGGAAGAAGTCGGGCTCGCACTGCATGAAGCGCAGGACTGCAAATCCGCCCATGGAATGTCCGATGACGCCCAGGGGCACATCGGGTCCCACACGATCGCGCAGCAAATCTACCGATTCCCGAAAGATCGATTCGACGGTCTCCCAGTCACGTAGGTGCCCTCGAATACCGGGGGACAATCCGTGGCCGGGAAGATCGACTCCGGCGGCATGGAGTCCTCTGCCCGAGAGCATGCCGCCGATTTCCCGGTAACGGCCAATGTGATCTCCCAGGCCGTGGACCAGCAGGACAGCGCCGCGTGGCGCCTGCTCCGGTTTGAATTCAAGCCGGTGAAGCTCCATACCGACCACGGACGGATACCTCTGGGAATCGCCCGGGCGTTCGGGTGCGGATGCGTTAGTGGTCATCGAGTAATCTCGATAGTATCCTCAAGGAAGCATCTGCCGCAACAATTTGCGGACCAGGCTTTGATCCTCGGGACTTCCCAGCCGTGAGAAGGCGGTCTCGAGATTGCGCAGAACCCGCATCAGGATGGCATCGGTGGAAGCTGATTTTCCCACGGCTTCACCGACTTCATGCGAGGAGAAGGGCTGGTGCTCGATTAAGTCTTCGGCCCGAATGACCATGCCACGATTAAAACAATCCACCAGAAGGGTCTCATTCTCGAAAGTATACCGCGCAAGAAAATGGCCCGGATAATTACAGCCGTCGACACGCAGTCCGCAACGGTTTCCCACGAGAATAAGCAAACAGGTAAGACTGATGGGATTGCCCCGACCCGATTCCAGCACCCATGCCAGGTCGCTGTTTTGCGGATTGTAATAATCGCTTCGGTTGCCGCGAAACCGGCCGCTCGAAAAGAGATAATCGATCAGGTTTTCGAATCCTGCGTCGGCTCCTCGTTCGCGGCAGCGCGTCGCCAGGTCGTTTAGCAGGTCTTCAATTCTTTTCGGACTGCGTCGAAATCCGTTGAGGAACCAGGAGAGGCTCGCGAGACCTGATTCCAAACGTGCGCACTCATCTTCCAGGTCTCTCCACTGGAGCCATTCTTCCTTGAGCCACTCGCGCCCGCGTTCGCGGAATATTGCACGCACGATGCGGGCCTGTCGCTCCCCCAGGCAGATCTGGTGGCGCGCAAGTGCAGAGTCGAGTTCCTCTCCGTATGCGAAGAGCCGCTCCCCCACTGCGGTGCGCACCGTCCCCGACTCGTCATCGAGGAGGGTAATCAGGTGCGGCAAATCAGTGGTAACAACCTCGGTCGTGGACATGGGAACGGGGACACACTTCCTTGGTTACGGTTTATCCCCGATCGAAGGTGATATGTAAATCGAAAAAGGGTTGCAGCGAGGATACGCCGCGCCGCAAATTATCACCTTCCGTCGAGGATTCAGGTCAGGGAGCAGATGGGGGGAATAGAAGGCCGAAGACCAAGCGGATTACAGGGCCGCCGGCTGCGCGATACTGGATTTGAACCAGTGACCCCCACCGTGTCAAGGTGGTGCTCTACCCCTGAGCTAACCGCGCGTGCCCACCGACGGAACCGAAAGGATTCCATCGCAAAATAGAAGCTGAATATAAATCCAGCTCAAAAGTCTCTGCAACTTATTTGTGGGAAATCGGAGTATTGGAGTGGTGGATCATTGGCTCAACGGTGATCCACCCACCCATCCCGAAATCAACACTCCAGCACTCCACTCCTCCGTTGCTCCATCGGCATGGGCGCGTCGCGCGTAGGGCCGGCATCCCCACCGCAACGGGTCTCCGGGCGGAGGCGGCTGCCTCCAAGAAAGAAAGAGGGGAACCTCGCCGCCCCCCCAGAAAATGGCGGTCGAGGTTCCCCGTGTTGGTCGTATTGCTTACGAGAAGATTTCCAACACCGGCCGGCCTTTATGCGCAACGGTGAAGGGTCGCTTCGAAGGCGAATAAATGATGTTGTCCAAAGGCAGGCCCAGGCCGTAGGCGATCGTGGCGTTGAAGTCTTCCGGGCTCACCGGGTTCTCGACGACTTCCTCACCGCCTTCGGAGGTTTTTCCGTACTTGAGGCCGCCCTTGACACCGCCGCCCGCGATCATCGTGCTGAATGCCTTGGGATAGTGATCGCGACCCGCGTTCTGGTTGATGTTCGGCGTCCGTCCGAATTCAGTGGCGAGCACGACCATGGTTTCGTCGATGAGCCCGCGCAATTCGAGGTCGGTGAGCAGCGCCCCAATCGCCTGGTCGAGCTTGGCGGCGTTCTCGGGCACGCGCACGAAGTTGCTGTTGTGGGTGTCCCATCCGCCGAGGGTGACCTCCACGAAGCGGACATCGTGTTCCACGAGGCGGCGCGCCAGCAGACAGCCCTGCGCGAAGGGATCATCTCCATACATCTCGCGGACCCCTTCGGGCTCCTGCTTCAGATCGAACGCCTGCAGATCCCGGCTGGACATGATGCGCACCGCATCGTCGTACATGGAATTGTAGGCGCGCACCTGTTTGAGGTCGTACTTGTTCTGGAACGCGGCGTCCAGGTTACGGGACAGATCGAGCCGATGCTCAAACTCTTCCTCGGTAACACCGCGGCGCTTGCTGTTCTTGAGTCCCGCATTGGGATCGTTGATGGCCAGGGGTTCGAATTCGGACTCGAAGAATCCCGCGCCGCCATTGATGCGGCTGTTGCGCCCGATGAAGACGCTCCCCGGCAGATTGCTGTTGAGCCGGCCACGATATTTCAGAAGCCACGCGCCCATCCCCGGGTGGCGGATGGTCCCGCGCTTCTCGTAACTCGTGTGCATCAGGTAATTACCCTGCTCGTGGGCGCCGGCCGTGGAAGTCATCGAGTTGATGACCGCGGCCCGGTGCATGTGATTTGCGAGCATCGGGAAGTATTCGCTGATCTGCACCCCGTCCGCCGAAGTCTTGATAGACTGCGTCGGTCCCTGGTTCTCGTGACCGGGCTTGGTGTCCAATGTGTCGAGATGGGTCATGCCGCCGCCCATATAAAGATAGATGACGTTCTTGGCAGCGCCGACTTTCGGCGGCAGCCCCAGGTTGGGTCCGAGCGCGGCCTTGGCTTTGGTGCCTGTGAAAGCGGGCATCGCGCCCACCCCCAGGAAAGTCATCGCGGCATTGGAGATGAATCTCCGGCGGCTCAGTTCATCGGCGTTCTGCAGTATCTCTTTCATGACGGTATCTTGGTGTGAAACGGTTTGGGTCTGGGAATTTTTATTGGATGAACCGAAAGTTCTGGCTGTTGACGAGAGCCCACACGATGTTCTCGTAAGCCTTCTCGCCGTGTGCTTCGATTTCACTCGTGAGGAGTTCCATCTCCTCGCGGTCCGGATCCCGCGATAACATAGCCAAGTAAAGGGTCTGCGCCTTTTCTTCCGCGGTGCCGCAGTCGGCCAGGTGCTTCGAAAGCACCGAGTTCCGGTTGGAAAGCGCCTCTGCCACCGGCCCATTCAGCAAGGTCAAGGCCTGCGGCACCGACGCGCTGTAAGCGGCGTTCTCAATCACCTCGCGGTCGGATTGGCCGAATTCACGCACGAAATGACCGCGCGGCGCCGGTGACGACAATTCGGAAGCGCGCATCAACTGGGAGGCGTATTTCCTCCATTCCGCCATGTCTCTGCCGAGCTCCGCGTAAAACCGCTTTTGCTGCTCCTTGCTCAACGAGCGATCCGCCTGAACCTTTTCCGGCTTCGGCAGTGCAGTCGTAATCTCGTCCATGGAAATTTGCTGTGAGCCGTCCATGCCGAACACCGAAAGGAGCGCCTCGGGATCGCCCCGGACATCTCGATTGTCGGTCCCGGCAAGCTGCGTCAGCTTCCTGCGGGCGTTGTTGCGCAGCCCGTTCAACTCCTTGCCGATCTGCTTGACCTTATCGGCTTCGTCGTTCTCCCTGGCCTTGGTATACTGCCTCGAAAGCTCTTCGGTTTTCAGATAGTTGGACGAGTAAATCTGCGTGCCCTTTTTCACGAGATCCAGGAAGTCTTCCCGGCTGCGGCCCTCGAGATTCTCGTAAATCTTCTTCGCCTGATCGACCTGGGCGAGGCGATTTCTCAAGGTGGGCATGAAGTAATCCGGCTCGGGAATAGTCAGCGTCATCAGGGAATCCCAGATCTGTTCCGCGCTCATGCGGCGCAGCACCGGCCCCGGAAAGTGATAGACGACACCAGGGAGCAGTTCTTCCGTGCTGGCCTCGCGCTGGTAAATCTGCGTGTTGTAGAGTTCGCGCAGGAACGCCTTCATGTCGTAATCCACCTCGGTCATCCGCCGCACCAGGAACTCCATCAGCGCCGGATTGGCAGCCTCCGTGCCTTCCATCAATTCGTCGACCGGCTCGATCAGCCCCCGGCCCATCACCCTCTTCCATAGCCGGTTCGCGATCACCAGCGTGAAACGAGGGTTGTCGGGCGATGTCATCCAATCCGCATAAGCGTCGATCAGGCTGTCGAAATTATCTGGGTCGATTTCCTCCCCGAACATCGCCGCCGGTCCCACCACCGCTTTCGGCTTGAAATCGTCATACTGGTAATCGTGCGGCAGCTGCACTTTGCGTTCCGTCTGCGTCGACGCAATATAGCGAATCGGGTTGTAGAGATCGGTCACCACCCGGCGCGCGGCACGATATTTAACCGCATTCTTGCTGTTTCTGTTTTTTTTGTCTTTGGCACTGGCATTCCTGGCCATCTCTCTCTGGTAATCTGTGACGGCCTTGCGGTTCGGTGAATCGTAATTCCGCGCGTTCATCCCGTAACTGAACGCGGCCATGTGGTAGTAGTCGATCTGCTTCCACGTGTCGAAGGGGTGATTGTGGCACTGCGCACACTCCAGGCGGGTGCCCAGGAAAATCCGCACCGTGTTCGACATGTTGTCGAGCGGCATGCCGCGATCGCGTTGGTAATAACCCACCGCGCCGTTCTCCCAGATCACACCCTCGGCGGAGACCATCTCGCGCACAAATTGATCGTAGGGCATGTTCCCGCGAAGCGCCTGCTTGACCCAGAGCGCCCAGGCGGTGGAGGGCAGGCGGTTGTTGTTGACCTGGTCGTTGATGCGCAGGATGTCCGCCCAGTAATTGAAAAAGTGACTGACGTATCCCTCCGACTCCAAAAGTTCGTCGATGAGTTGGGCGCGCTTGCCCGGTTCGGTCGAATCCAGAAATGTCCGTGCTTCTTCCACCGTGGGAATCCGGCCCGCGACATCGAGATAAATGCGGCGCAGGAAGACCTCGTCGGGAATGGGCGCGGCCGGCTGGATGCCCAGTTCCCGGTAACTCCGGTCGAGGATACGATCGATTTCCGCGCTCGCGGGAGGCGTGGCCGCGGAGAGTATGCCGGGCCCCTGGAAGGCCCAAAGCGTGGCAATTACAACAAAACCAACACGAATTGTTCTCATAATTACTGAAAATACGAAAGTTAAGATACCTTAAACTTCAGGATTTTCATCCCCTCTCTCGGACGTAATGCAATACCCTGATTAAACGCCCGCCGGAGCGGTTTTCTTTCACCCTTTCGAGGGCACCTGAAGCCGGGGCCCCGGAACTAATCCCGCTCCAGTTCGGCCTCCCCCTCAACCCGCGCCAGCACACAGCGGAAGCCCAGCGAATCCAGCCGGGATTTCGGGTTCATCGGCTGGCGGTGGGAGGCCAGGATCTCCTCGGGAATGGCGGTCTGCCAACTCCCCCCCCGGATCACTCCCATTTGGGATGTCTTGCGATCGCTGCCACCGTAAGCGTCCTCGATCCATTCCCAGACATTCCCCCCCAGGTGGTGGATTCCCTTGCTGTCGGGAAGCAGATCCGTCGAGGCAGCCGTGAACCGAATCCCGTCCTCGTAATCGGGAATGACTTTGTCTTTTCCGAGGGGATAGGCACTGGCCGCATCCGCATAATTTCCGCTTCCCTTTGGGGGCGGCCATCCGAATCCCCAGGGATAGACGCCCCGCACGCGACCGCTGCGTGAGGCGGGATCCATGCCACGCTCCGCCGGCAATCCCACCGCCCGGCTCCACTCCAGATCGGTCGGTAACCGGTAGTGATGGTCTTCACCAATGAAGTCGCGTTTCCGTTCCCAATCCGTAAGCCACTTGCAGAATGCGCGCGCCTCGTCTCGGTTGACTTCCATCACGGGTTGATTCTGTTTCTGTTCCCAGCCCGTGGAGCTCTTCCATTTAGTGCCCGTCTGTTTACAGAAAAACTGGTAGTCCCTCAGGCGCGTCTCCCACGCGGAAAAAAGGACGTCGCCCACGGGCACAAATTCCATTCCCAGGTTGTTCTTCCAATCGCGCCCGAATACCACCGCGCGAGTCTGTTCCAAATCGATTTGAAATTCGAGTAACTCGTCGGGCAGCGCCTCACCCTCCACAATGACATGCTCATAACCTTCGGCGCGCAGCTCGTAGACCACAGTGCCCGTCTTGACTCGCGGAATTTCCACTGGAGTCCGTCCGATCTCGACCCCTTTGAAAATGACCGCCGCATCGGGAGGATTCGAATTCACGAAAACACTTCCGTAGGTCTGCTTTGCCACGACGGCCAGAAACGCCATCTCGCCCTCGCTTTCCTCTCCGAATGCCGGCGCCCCCGCCTCGGTTTCTTCCTCTCCGAAGTAATAAGGCTCTACGCGGTAAGAATGCTCCGCGCTCAGATAGCCCTCCGCTTTGTCCTTCTCCGTAAGCCAGAATCGAAAAGCTTCCGAATCGTAATAGGGCACCACCACGATGAAGCGATCCTCATTCTCGTTTTCGAAGCGATGCGCCACCACTTCCCCCTCGAAAGCGCGCCCGGTCGTGTCGACGAACTCGTAAAACTCGTTCGCCTCCACCGGCCGCACGGAAACGTGTCCGCCGGTGCGTGGCTGAAATTCCATACCCAGGCTGTTGCGCCAGCGTTCCCCTCGCTGTGGCTGAATCCATCGCTCCAATTCCACGAACTTGGCACGCTCTTCTCCGACGAAAAGCTCGACCGTTTCATTGCGGTATCCCTCGAGGCGGAGCGTCAGACTCATTCTCGAGCCTGAGGTTTTTTCGACGATCAGAGGCGTCGTCCCCAGAAAGCTGTCGCCTTCGTAAACTTCGGCTCCCGCGGGCAAAGTCTCGATTTCCACATCGATCCCCACTCCGAAGTCATCCGCCGCAAATGCGTCTTCCTCCGCGAAAAGCGCGCCCACGTCCCGCTTATTGATCCAGTTCCCGTAAAGAAGCCCGCCGATCGCCAGGCCGAGAACCGCGGCCACACCCCAGGCGGCGCGGCGGCGGCGCACCTCGGGAATGCCCTGCCCCTGGAGAGCCAGCGCCATGTCGTGTGCCGATGAAAACCGATCCGTGGCACGGGCCGCGCAGGCCCGGCAAATCGCCTTGTTAAGCCGGGTCCAAAGTTCCCGGTCCGTGCCCTCCCTGAGATTGGTGGGGACATCCGGAAAATCCAGGCGATCTTTCCCGGTCCCCATCTCGTAAAGCACCATCCCCAGGCTGTATATATCCGCAGCCGGGGTCCCCGGACCTTCGTTGGGCACGAATCCCTCGGTGCCGACAAAACTCCGTTGCCCTGACAAAGCCACCAGCCCGATGTCCGCAAGTTTGCACTCGCCCTCCACGTAAATGACATTCGAAGGCTTGACGTCTCGATGGATCAACCCGTGTTCGTGCATGTGGTGGAGCGCCTCCGCCAGGGCCGTGCCGTCACGCAGACAGCCCTCCAGATCGATCGACTCGCGGCGCGCCATCTCCGATGCAAACGTGTGGGGCACATAAGTCTCCGGATCGATGTCGCGACCCTTTTCCACGTCATCTGCCAGCTCCATGACGTAATAGTAAAAACCTTCGTCCTCGTGGACCCCCACCTGGAGGATGTCCACCAGGCCGGTATGCCGGCGCGAGATCGGCTCGAACCTCTTGATCCCCTCGAGCTCCCGCTCGAACACGCTGGCCAGATCGTAATCCTCCCTCCAGACCACCTTGACCGCGCGCAATACTCCCGTGACCCCGCGCGCCATCCAGACTTCGCCGTAGGCTCCTCTTCCAATACATCGGATCACTTCGTGATCCCGTATCCGCGGCGCGCCGCGTTCGCTAGATGGGCTGCTTCTCAAGCTTACTGATCTCTTTCTTGATGAGGCGTCCCACGCGATGTTTCGCGAGGTAAACCTGCGCCGCGCTCACTCCCAGGTGATCGCGAACCTTTTGCGTCGACCAGTCCTTGATTACGTAACAATAAAAGATCTGGTACTGCTCCGGTGAGACCTTGGTCTTCACCGTCCGCAAAGCCATGTCCGTCAGATTTTCCTTCCACTCCCGCTCCCAAATCTTTGTCAATTCGTCTCCCGCCGGATCTGCAAACCGATCCAGAGTCGCGGTGCGACGCTCCCCGGCCTCGCCGTAATCACGGGGACGGGCAAACGAACTGTCCGGCTTGCGGGCGCGAAACTGGTCCACGATCCGCCAGCGCGTCTGGTTCATGAGCCAGGCCTTGAAGGAACCGATGCTGGTGTCGAACTTCTTCTTCCGCAGATTCTTAGCCACACCGATGAAGGTCTCCTGGACCGCCTCGTTGGCCTCCTGCTCCGTGAGACCGGCCTTGCGGGCGACCCGGAAGAGAAACTGCGAGTAAATCCGGTAAAACTCGTTCCAACCCTGGGTATCCTCCCAGTTGTCCAGGCGCTCGATCAGGGATTTGCGAGTCTCCAGGAACCTAGGTTCGGGGGTCTCACTCGATTTCTGGGCCGTGGCCATTTCCCCGAAAGATACCATGCATCCGGAAAAATCAGCACATTTTCCTGCCAGCCCCTCCCGGCAATAATCCTGAAAGAAAGGCCTTTTCTCGTTCGTTTCACTGGGGCAGGGCGTAAGGGCGAATGGCGACCGTGAGATATTTCATTTTTCTTAACAATCTCACATCCAGCCACTTGCGAGCCCCGATGACCACCGGGGCGCCCGCCCGCCCCCGCTGCGGGATCTTCCCCCGTCTCCCGCCCTGCCGCCTCGGGCTCTCTCTCCTGGCCCTCCTGGGCACCCTTTTCACCTCCGCCTGCAGCGGCAAATTCTACCGGAACTCCGCCGATCGCGAGACTTTCCGCATTCTCCAGCACAAGGGAGCCTATGTCCCCAACATGGAGCGGGATTTCAGCATTGAGCCCCCGGGGCCCGTGTCCCTCAAGGAATTCGGCCAGACCGGCGGCAACGCGGAATTCCTCGGCGAATACGCTTCCAGTGAAAGAGACGCCCGGATCCTCTCTCTGGCCGACGCGCTCGCCGTTGCCGTCACCCATAACCGGGAATACCGCAACCGCAAGGAACTGCTCTACCTTCAGGCCCTCGACCTGACCCTCGTCCGGCACCAGTTCAGTCCCCTGCTTACCGGGACCGGAAACCTCGAGTTCCAGGAAACGACCCGCGCCATCGAGGAGAACCTCGACAACCTCGTGCGTGACAGCACCTTCACACGCCGCGCAAGCTTCGGGATCGATCTCCTGCTGAAAACCGGCGCCCGCATCAGTTCCTCCGTGACGGCCGATTTCTTGAAGTTCGTCAACGGGGACCTCCGGACGATAAACAATTCCTCGGTCGTCACCACTTTCAGCCAGCCCCTGCTGCGCGGCGCCGGATACCGGGCCACCACGGAAGGGCTGACCCAGGCGGAGCGCGATCTCTTCTATGCGCTCCGGGATTTTGCGCGCTTCCGCAAGGAGTTCACGGTCCGCATCGCATCCGAATATTTCCGCATCCTGCAGGCCCGCGATGCCGTCAAGAACAACTACCTCGGATACCAGGGCTTCAAAATCAGCGTGGAACGTGAGGAAGCCCTTGCCGACGAGGATCGGACCACTCAGGCGGAACTCGGCCAGTTGCGGCAGGCGGAACTTAACAACGAACTTCAATGGATCAACGCGCTGCGAAATTACAGCCAGCTCCTGGATCAATTCAAAATCGATCTCGGCATCCCGGTTACCGAAAACATCGTTCTCGACGATTCCGAACTTGGTAAATTGGAAATCATTGACCCCGTATTCTCTCGGGATAAAGCCGCCGAGGTGGCAGTAGCGACCCGCCTCGACCTGTCGAACTCCCGTGAGCAACACGAGGATACCGCGCGTAGAATTCTCGTCACCGCCCAGGATCTTCTTCCCGGGGCGGATCTCGTGGGAGCCGTCGACGTCGGGAGCCCGCCCTCCACGCAGGTGTTGGGGATCGATTCCCGGCTCAATGACTGGAGCGTCGGTCTCGATGTCGATTTGCCGCTCGACAACAAGGAAGAACGCAACGCTTACCGTTCTGCGCTCATCTCGCACCAACGCACCGCCCGCGAACTCGAGCTTGCGGAAGACCGGATTCGGCTCGAAGTTTACGACGCTTCGCGAAACCTGGAGACGGCCCGCAAGCAGTTTGAAATCAGTCAACTCGGGGTGGAACTGGCGCAGAAGCGCCTCGAAGAACAAAATTTGCTCATGGAATTGGGCCGGGGGACGGCCCGCGATCTCGTCGATGCCCGAAACGACCTTACCAACTCGCAGAACGACTACACCGGCGCCATTATAAACCATACCACTTCCCGCCTTAACTTCTGGCGCGACATGGGTATATTGTTCATCACCAAAGACGGGAAGTGGGAAAAGAAGCTCTATGCCGAAGGCAGATAAATCCGGAACTCTGAAATTCCTGAAGCGCAAGCCGCTCCTTGCCGCCGGCATTGCCGCGGTGCTCATGGTGGCGTGGCTCCTCCGCTCGGGAAATTCGCCTCTCTCCGGTGATGATGCCGCCACCTTCGAAGTCCGGCGCGGTCCCCTCTCCATCAGCGTGCTCGAGGGCGGAAACATTCATGCGCTCGAATCGCACGAACATCGCTCGGTGATCAAAACCTCCAGCAGCATGTCCGGCACCAAGATCCTCAGCATCATCGAGGAAGGATATGAAATCACCGAGGAGGACGTCAAAGACGGTAAGATTCTCGTCGAACTCGACTCCGGCAAAATCAAGGAACGCATTTTCTCCCAGGAAGTCGAATTCCAGAGCGATCTCGCCGCTTACGCCGAGACGCAGGAGAACCTCGCGATTCAGGCCAGCGAAAACCAGAGCAGCATCAAGGATATCCGTCAGCAGGTCCGTTTTTCGCTGCTCGATTTCGAAAAATACCTCGGGACCTCCGCCGCGAGTGAACTGCTTAAGGAACGCGAACTCCCTTACGACGTCGAGACCCTCGCCGCCTTTGAGCAGGATTACGAACGCGAGATGGCCAACGGGGACGACGAGACAGGTGAAGCTCCGAAGGCTCAAGAAGAAACGATTGCCGATTCCGCCGCCACCGTCGACTTCTTGAAATACATCGAGGGCGACGACCTTGGAGACGGCGAAGCGCAGCAGATTATACGCGGTCTTCGGGACAAGCTGCTCGTCGCCCAGAATGAAACAGCGCTCACCCAGGAAAATATCGAGGGGTCCCGGCGTCTCGCGCAGAAAAACTTCATCACGCAAACCACCCTGGAAAACGAGCTGGTCAACCTGGAGAAAATCCAACTCGCGGCGCAGACCGCGGAGACCGAACTCGAATTGTTCAGAAAATACGTTTTCCCGAAGACCGCTGAAGAAGCGCTTTCCAGTTATGAAGAATCTCTCGAGAGACTGAAGCGCACCAAACGCGCCGCCAAGGCGCGCATGGCCCAGGCGGAAGCGCGTTTCCGCACGGCCGAACGCCGCTATCAGCTGGAGTTGAAGGAAAAGGAAGACCTCGAATACCAACTCGAAGGCTGTGTCATTCGCGCCGAGGTCCCCGGCCTGGTGGCTTACGGGGGAAGCGAAACCAATTACTACAAGTCGCGCTATTACGACGCGATCGCCGAGGGCGCCGAGGTGCGCTTTGGCCAGCCCATCATCACCATCCCCAACATGTCAAAGATGGCCGTCAGCGTAAACGTCCACGAATCCTACATCAAGAAGGTCGCCATTGGACAGCCCGCGCGCATCAACCTCGACGCCGAGCCCGGCATCACGCTCGAAGGCAGCGTCGCAGAACTCGCGGTCCTGCCCGATTCCGCGAACCTGCGCTACAATCCCAACCTGAAAGTTTATCCCGCCAGCATTCACATTTCAGGGAACAACGAATGGCTGAAACCGGGTATGAGCGCCAAAGTCGAAATCATTATCGAAGAAATCCCGGAGACACTCTATGTCCCCGTCCAGGCGATCTTCGTGGAGGATGACCAGCACTATTGTTATGTGGCCCGCGGCAGCCGGGCTGAAAAACGCCTCGTCGACACCGGGCAATTCAATGACGAATTCATTCAGATCATCGACGGATTGAAAGAAGGAGATAACGTCTTTCTCAGCACGCCGGAAGGTATCGACGCCATGGAAGTGCCGGCCCGGGACAAAGGCAAAACCCTGGCCGGAACCTGATGCCGCAGCGCAGGGGCGGTGCACGTTTGCAGGAAACGCGCCCACCCCGCTCCCCGGCTCCCTGGCTTCCAGCTTTCAGGGAACTCAGAACCCGACGCTCATATGCCGGAACTGAAAACGGAAAACCCCGCACGCAGCGAGCCCGCCCAAACCGATACTCCCATCATTCATCTCGAAGGCGTTCGCAAACGTTATCGGATGGGAGAAGTCATGGTGGACGCTTTGCAGGGCCTGGATCTCGATATCCATGAGGGCGAATACGTCAGCATCATGGGGCCTTCGGGCTGCGGGAAATCCACCCTGCTCAACGTCCTCGGCTGCCTGGATCAACCAAGTACCGGCAGATATCTGCTCGGCGGCGAAGACGTGTCCCAGCTCGAAGATGATGCCCTCTCGCAGGTCCGCGGGAAAAAACTCGGCTTCATCTTTCAATCCTACAACCTCATTCAGCAACTCACGGTCCTGGAAAATATCGAAGTCCCGCTCTATTACCAGGGAGTCCCGGAATCGCGCGGCCGGCGCATTGCCCGGGATCTCGCCGTCCAGGTCGGCCTCGAAACGCGACTCAGCCACCGTCCCAACGAACTCTCCGGCGGCCAGCAGCAGCGCGTCGCTATCGCGCGCTCACTGGCCAACGATCCCCTCGTGATTCTGGCGGACGAAGCCACCGGCAATCTCGATTCCGCTTCCGGGGAAGAGATTCTGAAAATTTTCGACGATCTCAACGCGGCTGGGAAGACGCTCATTTTTGTTACGCACGACGACGCGATGGCGCAACGTACCCGGCGCATCATCCGTCTTAAAGACGGCCGCATCGAGTCCGACACCGAAAAACCCGGATTGACCGCAGCGACGGAAGGCAGCGTCCGGTGAATTCGAGTTAATAGTTGTTAGTCAATGGCTAATAGGGCTCTCCTGCTCGGCACCCAAACCGGCCAATCGCGCGCAAAAGATTCCGAACGTGCCCCAATCGCTGCCTAATAACTGATAACCAATAACCAAGAATGCTCTCCAGTCTTCGCAGCGTTGCCCATGCCCGCCACTTGCGGCGCTCCCTCGCGCTCGGACTCAGGAGCCTGTGGATGCGTAAACTGCGCTCCCTGCTCACCGCCCTCGGCATCGTCTTCGGAGTCTGCTCCGTCATCGCCATGCTCGCTATCGGGGAAGGCGCCAGCTTCGAAGCCCAGGAACAAATTAAGAATCTCGGCAGCCAGAACGTCATTCTGAAAAGTGTCGAGCCGCCGGAAGCCGAGGATCGCACCGAATCGGAAACCATCTATCTCAATCAGTTCGGCCTCACTTACCGGGATATCAAACAAATCAAGGAAACCATCCCCGGCGTCTCCGTCATCGTCCCCACCCGGACCTTTCGCGAGCGGCTCTGGAACCTCACGCGCAGCGCCGAGTGCGAAGTCCACGGCACGGTCCCCTGGTTCCCCTCCATGAAGAATCTGCGCCTTAAGAGCGGACGCTTTTTTGGAGAGGTCGAAATGCAGAAGCGCGTCAACGTCTGCGTCCTCGATGAGTCCGCCGCCCGGAGTCTCTTTCCCCTCAGCACTCCACTGGGAAAATCCGTGCGCGTGCGCGGCACATATTTCCGTGTGGTCGGCGTCAGCGAGACTTCCTCCCGCGACCAGGCTAATGGAGAGGCGGGCAACGCCGATTCCCAGGCCGCTGACGAAGACAACGGCTCGAGCGCGCCGCGCATGTTCGTCCCGCTCAATACCATGCTGGAACGATTCGGTGACGTGGTCTACGAACGCAGCGCCGGCGGTTACAACGCGGAGAAGGTCGAACTTAGTGAAGTCACCGTCAAAGTCGATGATGCCGAGCGCGTCGTGGGCTCAGCAAACGCCATTCGACACATCCTGGAGCGCAACCACGAAAAGACCGATTACACCGTGACCGTCCCTGTCGAACTGCTTCGCAACGCCGAGCGCACCAAGCAGATCTTCAACATCGTGCTCGGATCCATCGCGGCAATTTCTCTCCTCGTCGGCGGCATCGGCATCATGAACATCATGCTTGCCAATGTCACCGAACGCACCCGCGAGATCGGGATCCGGCGTGCCCTCGGGGCCAAGCGCGCGGACATCGTCTTCCAGTTCCTGATCGAAACCGTCCTTCTCTCCGGCGCCGGCGGCGTCATCGGCGTGCTCCTCGGAATCACCATTCCCTGGGTCGTATCCAAGGCCGCCGGCATGCTCACCATCGTCAGTTTTGAAGCCCCCGCCCTGGCGTTTACCATTTCCGTCCTCGTCGGCATCCTCTTCGGGATTTATCCGGCCCTCAAGGCCTCGGAAATGAACCCCGTCGAAGCCCTCCGCCACGAATAGGACAGGCAGTCCCAATACTCCACCACTCCCATACTCCAATTATCCAGCCCTCTGGCCCTCCAGCCTTCCAACCTTCCCCTTTCTCCCTTTTACTTCTGCTTCCATGCACTCGCCTCCGCAGAAGGTCCACGTCATCGCCAACCCCGCCTCCGCACGACGGGAGCCGATCCTGAAGACCCTCAACGATACCCTGCGGCCGGCGGGAATTTACTGGCAAATCTCCGTCACCCACGCCGCCGGCGAAGGCACCTCACTCGCCCGTCAAGCCATCGAAAACGGCGCCGATCTCATCGCCGCATACGGAGGAGACGGCACCATCAAGGATGTCGCCGGGGCCCTCGTCGGGACCGATATCCCTCTCCTCATCCTCCCCGCCGGAACCGGAAACCTCGTCGCCACTGCGCTCGATATCCCCGGGGGACTCGGAGCCATCGGAAGAGCCGCCCGCAAAATCACCGCCAAATCATTTCAGACGAAAGCCGTCGATGTCGGCAAAATGGGCGACCAGTACTTCCTGCTCCGGGCCGGGTGCGGATTCGAAACCGGCGTCCTCCAGGATGCCTCCCGCGATCTTAAGAAACAGTTTGGAAAATGGGCTTACGTCTTCGCGTCTGTCAAAGCTCTCCAGGAAATTCCCGTTGCCGAGTACACCATCACTCTCGACGATAAGGAAACCATGAAGGGCCGGGGCGTCGCCTGCGCGGTCGCCAACGCGGGAATTCTCGGGATTGGCAAACTGACGCTCTCCCGCTCCATTGACCTCGATGACGGCAAGCTCGACGTCATCTTGCTGCGCACCGCTCATATCGATGGGATCCTCGAACTCGCACGCATGATCATGGGCGTGGAGGGAGAGAACATGCAACAGGCCGAGACCGAAGTGGAGCCCAACCTCGATGCCTCGGACCTGGTCAGCCACTGGCAGGCGCAAAAGGTATGCATCGAATCGGATCCCGTCCAGGACATCCAGGCCGACGGCGACCTCACCGCCGCGCGCACCCCCCAGACCATTGAAGTCCTCCCCCGCGCCCTCCATATCGTCGTCTGAACGGAGCACGCGTCTCTCCGGTTTCCATCGGGATTCTGAACGAACCGGGGGGCCTCGCCCTCCGGCCCCGAAACCCGATAGGGACAGGCCCCAGCCCGTGCCCCGATAGGGACAGAAACCCCGATAGGGACGGGTCCCAGCCCGGTGCCCCGATAGGGACAGGTCCCAGCCCGTGCCTGGTCCCAGCCCGTGCCTTCCGCATAGAACCCCAGCCCGATTCGTCGAATTCAAGGGGCCGCCCTGACGCCATCGGGAAATTGGTCACTGAGCCCATTTTGACAAATTTCAATAATTATTGTATATTTCCAAACCTAACTGGCCCAAAAATTTAAATTACCATAACAAATCTCGTTTCTGTCGAACATACAGCCCACGCCTGACGTCTCATATACTGAAAACCAGGCATACGTTGATCCAGGATTACCAATTTTACCCCGGTCAATGGCGGATCTCACTAGCTCATCCTTGAACGAAGTTCTAACCAACCTGAAATACCGCTAAGACACCCCGCGGAAGACATATTCAGAGGAAGAGAGGATGCGATCCGCCGAATACCGGCAGCTATCTCTCATGATCGCACTCTTCCAGAGCTTCAGGAACCGGTTGCTGCGCAAAGCGCCCACCGGGCGGCCCCTCAACGGCCGCGCTTCCGAAGAAAGACCGGAATCCCCCGAAGACCGGCCCCGCATCGGGATCGCCTTTTCTTCGGGAGGCGCCAAGGGTCTTGCCCACATCGGCGTCATCCAGGTCCTTGAAGAAAATGGCATCGAAATTGACGCCATCGCCGGCGCCAGCATGGGCGCATACATCGGTTCACTGTGGGCCGCCGGATACACCGGCAAACAACTCGAGGAACTCGCGACCGAAATGAAGGACCGCAAGGACCTGCTCCGTCTCGCCGATCCCGTCTTTCCCCCGCGCCAGGGGTTCCTCCGCGGATACAAGGTAAAAGCCCATCTCGCGCGCTCACTCGGCAATGTCACCTTCGCGGACCTCCCCAAACCCCTCTGGGTCGTCGCTACCAACCTCATTACCCTGGAACGCAAAATCTTTCACGAAGGTTGCGTCGCCACCGCGGTCCACGCCAGCGCCGCCATTCCCGGCGTCTGCGTCCCTGTGGAAATCGACGGCGAACACTATTCCGACGGAGGCATCAGCGACCCCCTGCCCATCGGGGTGCTGCGCAACGAAGCAAAAGTCGATCACGTCATCGGAGTCAGCACGCTTCCCACGCCGGAAGACCTCGTGAATTGCCGGGTCGACTACTTCAAAGAAGACCCACCGAAACACGGCTTGCACCGTCTCGGCCGCATCCTCAATCGCGAACTCAACTTTTTCGCCAAGGGCAATATGATCGATATCCTGCGCAGCGCCGCCTACGGCTCCCAGACCCGTCTCGCACATCACGTCGGCAAACAAGCCGATGTCCTCCTGCGCGCAGTCCTCTGCGAAGGACGCTGGCATGATTACGCCGGCTACGAAAAATACATCCAGCTTGGCCGGGCCATCGCCGAAGAGCAGCTTCCCGCCATCAAGGAGCTCACCGCCGCCAAGGTCGTCGCTTAGAATACCCCTCTACCATGTCCTCAACCCGCCTCAGAAAAAACTGGGACCGGCTCGGAGCCGGTGATCTCAGGAAACTCCAGGCCAAAGTCCTGCACCGTTACCTGAAGCACACCGTCCTGCCCTTCTCCCGCTTTTATCGCGATCTCTTTAACGATGCCGGGATCTCCGCCGACGACATCCGCACGTTCGATGATCTCAAGAAGATCCCCTTCACATCGAAGCGCAATCTCGTCAGCTCGGAGGAACATCCCAACCGTGCGCGCGACTTCGTCCTCATCCCGGATGAAAAGGAACTTGGACGGCGCCCCTCGGTCATTCTGCGCGCACTTCTGCACGGCAAAGCCCGTGTCAAACGGGAACTGGGAGAGGAATTCCGGCCTCTCCTCATGACCAGCACCACGGGGCGTTCCACGGAACCGATTCCCTTCCTCTACACGCAGCAGGATCTCGACAACCTCGCTATCGCCGGCACACGCCTCATGGAAATCTGCAATTCACAGCAGGACTTCCGGCACATGAATCTCTTTCCATTCGCCCCGCACCTCGCGTTCTGGCAGGCGCACTATGCCGGCATCGGCTTCAATACTTTCACCCTGAGCACCGGCGGCGGCAAAGCCATGGGCACCGACGCCAATGTCGGCCTCATGAAGAAAATCAAGCCGGACGCCCTCATCGGGATGCCGACCTTTATTTACCATCTCCTCCAGCGCGCCACCGAGGAAGGAGTCGAGGTGCCCAACCTCTGCAAGATCGTCCTCGGAGGCGAAAAAGTCCCCACCGGGATGCGCCGCAAACTGCGCATCCTCTGCGCCGCGCTGGGCTCGGAAAAAGTCGACATCATGCCGACTTACGGACTCACCGAAGCCAAGATGGCCTGGCCGGAGTGCCCCGGCGATCCCGACGGCGAACCCACCGGATATCATCTCTTTCCCGATCTCGTCATCGTGGAAGTCGTCGATCCCGAGACCGGCGCACCGGTCCCCGAAAACCACCCCGGTGAAATCGTGATCACTCCCATCGACAGCCGCGGCAGCGTCATCCTCCGCTATCGCACCGGCGACTGCATCGACGGCGGTCTGACTCACGCCCCCTGCCCCAGCTGCGGCCGCACCGTCCCTCGCCTGCTTGGAAAGATCTCCCGTGTCTCCGACATCCGCCGCCTTCACATTGATAAAATCAAGGGCACCCTCGTCAACTTCAATGAGCTCGAACACATCCTCGACGACATGGATCATGTCGGCGCCTGGCAGATCGAACTCCGAAAGATCAACGACGACCCCCTCGAGTGCGACGAAATCGTCGTCCACGTCCACGAAACCGGGAACACTTCCAAAGAACAATTGGCCCGCGCCATCCAGACCCGGTTCCATTCCGCCACCGAAATCCGCCCCAACGAGATCCGCTTTCACAGCGCTGCCGAAATGCGCGACCGCCAAGGCGTCGGCGAAGAACTCAAAGAAAAACGCTTCTTCGATAATCGCCCGCAAGCCGCTTCACCCGAGCCCCCCGCAGAAAAACCCGAAACCGCTGTCGAAGAAACCGTCTCCTGAACAAGTTTCAAAGCACTCCGACCTCCTCTAATAACTAAGAACTCAGCCCTCCCCCGCTCCACCATGCCTTCCACCAACAACAAGTCTCTGGTCATCGTCGACGGTGTCCGCACGCCGTTCTGCAAGATGAACACGGATCTGGGCCGGACCGGCGCCGTCAACATCGCCCGCGTCATCGCCCTGCGCGCCGGTGTTCCCGAGAGTAAACCCGCCATGACCGTACACCGCAACTGCGCCTCGGGCATGGAAGCCATCACCACCGCCCATGCACGCATGACCGCCGGCCAGGGAGAAGTCTTCATTGTCGGCGGCACCGAAAACATGTCGCAGATCCCGCTCTTCTTTAACGCCATGGCTGCGGCAAAATTCACGGCCCTGAGCCGCGCCAGGTCCACCGGCCAGAAGGTCGCCGCCCTGGCGGCGTTTCGTCCCGCGGATTTCGCTCCTCTCATCGGACTCAAGTTCGGTCTCACCGATCCCGTCTCGGATCTCAACATGGGACAAACCGCCGAGATCCTCGCCCGCGAATGGCACATCACCCGCGGCGACCAGGATGAGTTCTCTCTCGTCTCTCACCAGCGCGCCGTCGCCGCGCAGGATTTCCTCGCCGAAGAAATTTGTCCTGTCTACGCCGGGGACAAGAAGAAGCGCGCAGTGATCGCCGATAACGGACCCCGCGAACAACAAACCATGGAGGCGCTCCAGAAACTGCGCCCGGTCTTCGATAAAACCCATGGGACCGTCACCGCCGGAAACGCCTCTCAGATTACAGACGGCGCCGTCGCACTTCTCGTCATGACCGAATCCCGCGCCAAAGCACTCGGCCTCAAACCGCTGGGCCGGATGATCTCTTACGCTTACGCCGGATGCGACCCCGCCCGTATGGGCATGGGCCCGGCGCACGCCATCGCCGCAGCCCTGAATCGCGACGGCCTTCATCCCAGGGACGCCGACGTCGTCGAAATCAATGAGGCGTTCGCAGCCCAGGTGCTCGCCGTCCTCAAGAGCCTGGAATCGAAGGAATACTGCACCGGCGCCCTCGCACTCGACGAAGCCATCGGTGAAATTCCGCGGGAAAAGATCAATCCCAACGGCGGCGCCATCGCGCTGGGACACCCCGTCGGCGCCACCGGCGCCCGCCTCATCCTTACCAGCTTGAAACATTTGCGCCGCTCAGGTGGCACCAAAGCCCTCGTCTCCCTCTGTATAGGAGGGGGACAGGGCGGAGCCGTCTGGCTCGAAACCATGTAATCACCACGATGCCTTCCAACACTAAATCCACCAAAGGATCCCCTCCCGCCAAGAAGCCGGCCTCGAAAAAATCCGTGGCCAGCAAGGACGCGGCTCTGAAAGAATCGACCCAGAAACCCTCCATGAAAGAGGATCCCAATACCGTCTCTTGCCTCCGCCGCGAAGTCGCGCCGGATGGCGTCTGTGTGCTCACGTTTGACGACCCCGCATCTTCTGCCAACGTCCTTCGCGAATCCGTCCTCAACGAACTCTCGGAGCACCTCGACTGGATCGAGAAACAAAACCATCACAAGCTGCGCGCCCTCGTCATTGAGAGCGCCAAGGATTCTATTTTCATCGCCGGCGCCGATGTCCAGGCGCTCTACGAACTCTCCCCCGAACACCTTGATCGCCTCCTCCAGCTCGGCCAGCGCGTCTTTAATCGCCTCGCCGATATCAGCATCCCCACCGTCGCCGTGATCCACGGCGCCTGCATGGGTGGCGGCCTCGAGCTGGCGTTGGCCTGCGATTATCGCGTCGCCACCGCGGATAAATCCACCAAGATCGGTCTCCCGGAAGTCTTGCTCGGCATCCTCCCCGCCTGGGGCGGTTCTACCCGGATGCCACGCCTTATCGGTCTCCCCAAAGCGCTCAATCTAATCCTGACCGGCAAAAAACTTACCGCGTCCGCCGCAAAAAAGCTCGGCGTCATCGATGCGATCGCGCCGCGCGAATACCTGCACAACAGCGCGCGCGATCTCCTGCAGCACGGCAAGCCCGATAAGAAATCGCATTGGCTTCTCAACAACCGCCTCACCGGAAAAGTTCTGCAAACTTACCTGCGCCCGCAGCTTCTCAAGAAAACCCGCGGCAATTACCCGGCCCCGCTCAAGATTCTCGAGGTCGTCACGGAAGCCGCCCACAGTTCGCGTGATCACTCCCTGGATCTGGAGCGCCGCGGCGTCCTCAAACTCGCAAGGGATCCCGCCTGTGCCAATCTCATCCGCACTTTCCTGCTCCAACAGCGCGCCCGCAAACTCAAGCACGCCCCCGCTAACGGCTTTGTGCCCAAGCCTGTCACCACCAGCGCGGTCATCGGCGCCGGGGTCATGGGCGCAGGCATCGCCCATTGGCTCAGCAGCCGCAAACTCAACGTCATTCTCGAGGACATCGGCCCTGAGCAAATCGCCAACGGCCTCAGCCTCGTTTCCAAACGGTATGCCGAAGCCGTCAAACGCCGCATCTTCACCAAGAACGAGGCCCTCCGTCTCCAGGACAATATCGCGCCCACTGCCCAGCCCGTCCCGCTCGCAGGCATCGACCTCGTCATCGAGGCCGCCACCGAGAACATGGAAATCAAAAAAGCCATCTTCCGTAAACTCGAGGCGCGCGCCGGTAAAGATACCGTTCTTGCGACCAACACCTCCGCACTTCCCATTGAGGAAATCACGACCGAACTGAAACACCCCGAGAGAATCATCGGCATCCACTTCTTCAATCCCGTCCACCGCATGCAACTGGTGGAAGTGGTGGTCCCGGAAAAAACCGCGCCCGAGGCCGTGGCCTCGACGCTCGCCTTCGTCAAGGGCATCGGAAAACTTCCTGTCGTCGTTTCGGACACGCCCGGTTTCCTTGTCAATCGCGTCCTCATGCCTTACCTCATCGAGGCCGGACATCTTTACGCCCAGGGCGTCGACGCCAAGACGATCGACAAAGCCATGCTCGATTTCGGGATGCCTATGGGCCCGATTCGGCTCCTCGACGAGATCGGACTCGACGTGGCCCTCGACGTCGCCCAGACCCTGAGCGCCGCTTTTCCCGATCGCATGGACATTCCGAAAATCCTCGAGGAAATGGTCGAACAAAAACACCTCGGCAAGAAGTCCGGCCGCGGCTTCTACGAATACGAAAACGGCAAATCGAAAGATCCCACCCCAACCACCTCCCAGGACACCGTCACATTCTCCTCCAGTGATCTCCAGAAACGCATGGCCTTTCTCATGATCAACGAAGCCGCGCGCTGCCTCGATGAAGCCGTCGCCGCCGCGCCCGAGGACGTCGATTTCGCCATGATCATGGGCACGGGGTTCGCGCCCTTCCGCGGCGGACCGCTTCGCTATGCCGATCACGTCGGTATCCCGGAAATCGTCCCTTTCCTCCGCGACTGTGAAGACGCCACTGCCGCCGTCAACCGCTTCCACCCCTGCGACCGCCTCCTCGCCATGACGGAGAAAAATGAAACCTTTTACAGCGAGGAGTAAAGCAATTCAGTGATCAGTGATCAGCGAATAGTAAGTAGTAAGTAGTCATCCTTCTTTCAACCCACCGTTTTGGTGTCATCCCGAGCGCAGTCGAGGGATCCCGCTAAACGCCCAAGGACCACGCTTCGCCCGTAACCAATCGAAACAACCAAGGCTTTCCACCAACTCTACCATCCGCGCCATCCGCGTAATCCGCGCAATCCGCGCCATCCGCGCTCTAATAGGAAAAACTACTCTGCGCTCTCCGCGTCCTCTCCGGTCAAAAGAATTTCGTGTATTTCGCATATTTCGCGGTTCAAGAATATCTTTCCAATGAAAACCACCGACAAGAACCCAAACCCGAAACCTGACTCCGCCGGTAAGGATCCGGAAATGCTCATCGACACCTCCAAGATGTCGGCTGAAGAGCGCGCCGCCCTCGAAATGACTGAGGCCGCCCGCGACCAGAGCCAGGACGGCAGGAAATCCTTTGCTGCGAATCTTTTCCTGGGAAAACCCGATTTTTCTCTGATCACGCCCTTCCCCACCCAGAGCATCGAGGATCGCGACCAGGGCGACGCTTTTATTAAGCGACTGGAAACCTTCCTTGAAGAACACGTCGATGCCGATGAAATCGATGCCACCGGCGAAATCCCCGATGAAGTGATCGAAGGCCTCGCCGAGCTCGGCGCCTTCGGCATCAAGATCCCCACCCAGTATAAGGGGCTCGGCCTCAGCCAGACCAATTACTCCCGCTCCGCCATGGTGCTCGGCGGCACCTGCGCCAACCTCGCAGCCCTCGTCTCCGCCCACCAGTCCATCGGCGTCCCGCAGCCGCTGATACTCTTCGGCACGGACGAGCAGAAGGAGCGATTCCTGCCGCGCTGTGCCCAGGGCGAAATCTCGGCCTTCGCGCTCACGGAAAAGGATGTCGGCTCCGATCCCGCCAAGATGACCACCACCGCCGTCCTTGCGGAGGACGGCGAATCATGGATTCTCAACGGCGAAAAACTCTGGTGTACCAACGGCCTCAAGGCCGGTGTCCTCGTCGTCATGGCCCGCACCTCGCCGCCCGAGGAGAAGCGCGTCAAGACCACCGCTTTCGTCGTCGATGTCGATACCCCGGGACTGAAGTTCACGCACCGCTGCCGTTTCATGGGGCTGCGCGCGCTCTATAACGGCGTCGTCACTTTCGACGACGTCTGCGTGCCGAAGGAAAACATCATCCTCGCCGAGGGCAAAGGCCTCAAGGTCGCGCTTACCACGCTCAATACCGGCCGCCTCACGCTCCCCGCCGCCTGTGCCGGCGCCGCCAAGCGCTGCCTCGAGATCTCAAGTGAGTGGGCCGCCAGCCGCGTCCAGTGGGGCGCGCCCATCGGCAAACACGCCGCCATCGCAGACAAGATATCGCACATGGCCGCCGACACCTTTGCCACCGAAGCCATGGTCCTTTACACCTCCGCGCTCGTCGACCGCGATAAGAAAGCCGATATCCGCATCGAGGCCGCCATGGGCAAGCTCTTCGGAAGTGAAGCCGCCTGCAAGATCGTCGATGACACCATGCAAATCCGCGGCGGACGCGGATACGAAACCGCACAATCGCTCGCAAACCGCGGCGAAGAACCGATTGCCGTGGAACGCTTCCAGCGCGACATCCGCATCAACACCATCTTCGAGGGATCCTCGGAAATCATGCGACTCTTCATCGCGCGCGAAGCCTTGGATCCGCATTTGAAAGTCGGCGCGGCGGTGCTCAACACCACGCTACCCATGAAGAAGCGGCTTCAAGCTGCGGTCAAATCAGGCTTCTTTTACGCCCGCTGGTATCCGGTGCAATGGCTTCCGGTCTTCACCTGCGGCGCCAGGGGCGTGCGCCCGGCCTTCGCCAAGGAACTTCGCTATGTCCGCGCCACCAGCAAACGCCTCGCACGCACCCTCTTCCACGCCATGGTCAAACACGGTCCCAAGCTGGAAAAACAACAGCTGTTGCTCGGCCGCTTCGTGGACATCGGGAAAGAACTCTTCGCCATCAGTATGACCGCCGCCCGCGCCAACTTCCTCGTCGGCGCCTGCCACACCGACGACGAAAAGAAAGAGCTCTATCAACTCGCCGGATTCTTCTGCGCCTCCTCCAAGGATCGCATCGACCATCTCTTCCGCGACATCAAGAAGAACCAGGACAGCCGCAGCTATCGCCTCGCCAAAACCCTTCTATTCAAAAAGTAGGTGCGAGCGTGAGCGAGCACTCCCCCGCCGCGATAACCAATGTGACGCCGGCGTCCCGCCGGTGACCCCAGACCTCTCGAGCGAAGCGAGCAAACCCGCGAATACGATTGTGACACAGGCGTCTCGCCTGTGATCTAAAGAGAATCCGAGCGAAGCGAGCAAACCCATGACCCCGTCGCGTCTCATCGCCAGTAACGGCACCATCTACAAGCTGCCGCCGCGCGACATTCATTTCGGCGCTTCCCGAAAGAACACCTTTCCCACCAGGAAAAAGTTCAAGCTCGCCGAACGCCATTTCACGTTGATTCGCGTCGACGACAGCTTCACCCTTTCCGCCACCGATCCGGAGGCGCACCCGCTCTTTCTCAATGGCAAACCCGTCAAAGCCGCGCCGCTTAAGGACGGCGACAAAATCCGCGCCGGCAAGCTGGAACTGGTTTACCGGGACACGCCGCCCCCGGTCGATGCCAAGGCCGCCGCGGCCCGGCAGCACCATGAAAGGCGCTCCAGGAAACCAAGACACCTTCCGATGCCGCTTTACTGGGGCATCGCTGCGGTCCTCATCATTGGTCCCGTCCTCGCTTACGCCACCATCCAGGTGTGCGAACTCACGGGCTTAAAAAAGCGACGTGCCGATGACACTGGTCTTGTCGCCACCTTCGAACGACTCAAAGAACAGTCCTCGCACAACCCCCGCATCCTCGAACCGATGCTCACGGGGGGCGCCTCCGCCGGCTCCATGAAGCCGGTCCCCCGCCTCCCCGGTTCCGCTCCCACTGCTGTCCCTCTCCCGAAGCCGGCGCCACCGGAGCCGATGAAGGAAGACGAACCCGAAGACGAGTGACGCCAATGTGACACAGGCGTCCCGCCTGTGATCCGCCCACACGCGGCCCGGCCCAAACCGTCACCGAGCGCGTTCGGAGTTCAAGCTTTAGCTTGTCTGCTATCCACCTCAATGTGACGCAGACGTCCCGCCTGCGATCAAGAGTGGATACGGGCCTCCGGGTCGCCAAATCCGGCGGCATCGCCGCCACCCCATCTCAATTCGAAGGCAAGATGCCTGCATCACATTGCCCAAACCTTCCCACCTTTCACCTTCCCACTTTTTACTCGAGTTTTACTCGATGACGATCCAGTCAAAATCCAGCGCACACAAATCCTCGCACCCGTCTTCCGTCACCAGCACATCCGTCTCCAGGCGCACCCCGCCGAGCCCCTTCAGATAAATCCCGGGCTCCACCGTCATCACCATGCCCGGCTCCAGGGCCCGGTTGAACTCGCTCTTGGGGTCTTTCATGAAACGCGGGCTCTCATGAATCTCCAGCCCGATCCCGTGCCCGGTCCCGTGCCGGAAGTCGTCGTCCCCATATCCCGCCTCCGCAATCACCTGGCGCGCCACCGTATCGATCTCCTGCGTCATCACTCCGGGACGAATCGCCGCCATCGCCGCTTCTACGGCCCGTTTCACCACCAGGTGCATGTCCCGCATTTTTTCGGGCGGCGGCCCCACGCAAACCATCCGCGTCAAATCGCTGCGATATCCTTCCACCACCGCGCCCCAATCGATGAGCACCACGTCCCCCTTCTCGATCCTGCGATCCTTGGGCACATGATGACACACGAAGCTGTTGGGACCGGATGCCAGGATCACCCCGTTGGGAAAAGCCTGGTCATCGGCTCCGGAACTCTGCATCAGCATTTCCACGTGCAGCGCCAGGTCTTTCTCGGTCTCCCCGATAAAATCCCCAACCTCCCTGCCAACGAGATCTTCGAACGCTTCCTCTGCGATCTCCACGGCCTCGCGGATCAATGCGATCTCCTCGGCGTCTTTCACGGCGCGACGCGCCAGGACGATATCACTCACCAGCACCAGCCGTTCCTCGCCGCAAGCCGCGACCCAGTGCTTCCAATCCGCCATCGTAGTGCGGCGATCGACCAGCGCAATCTTATCCCACCCGCGCGCGGCGGCGGCATCGGC
>JAHEJT010000005.1 GCA_024638765.1 Verrucomicrobiales bacterium | reverse complement strand
CACGGCATGCCTCCTGCCGGTGGCATCGGCATCGGCATTGATCGTTTGCTCATGATGCTGACCGGCGCCGAGAGCATCCGCGACGTGGTCCTCTTTCCCCAGCTCAAGGCGAAGCAGGAGTGATGATTGGGCCACAAAAAGGCGCAAAAGTCACAAAATACTAAAGATCGGACACCGTACGCCCGAATCGAGGGATGAGGAGACCGAGGCCTCGACTGGGAGCCTTTTTCCCCGTTTCGCCCTCCAGAAGTGATCGGAAATTTTGGCCCTTGCTGTGCGATCGCTTTTCCAGACACTGACTTGTGCTGAATTTTTTGTGCTTCTTGTGCCTTTTTGTGGCTATCTTTCTCTCGTCAACGGAATGCTCCACAAACACTTCAGCCTCTTCCTGGCGCTGCGCTATCTCAAGCCGAAGCGCACTTTCGTTTCCGTTATCACCCTGATCTCCATCGCGGGAGTCACCCTGGGTGTGACCATTCTCCTGCTCGTGCTCGCCGTGATGACCGGGTTCGACCGCGAGATTAAGGAGCGGATCCTGTCATTCGAACCGCACATGCTCCTCACCGGGGATTACCCGGTCGATCTCTGGCCCGATCTCATCCTGGAACTAAAAAAGATTCCGGACGTCGAGGAAGTCACGCCCTATGTCCAGGGACAGGTCATTCTTGAATTCAATAATCGCCGGCTGGCGCCTAACATTCGCGCCCTGGAGCCTTCCGCCGGCGGCCAGTTCGAACGCATGAAAGAACTCGTCGTCGATGGAGAGTTCAATCTCGATGGCGATACCGCGGTGGTCGGCCTGAGCCTGGCCAAGGGGTTGGGGATCGAAATCGGCGACATCATCACGGTCTATTCCCCAAAGAATATCGATGAACTCTTCGGCGCCATTGACGAGCTGGAAGCGGAACAAGCGGAAGGAAAAGACGGCGGACAAGCCGTCGATCACCTCAAGAACATGATCCTGCCCGTGGAACTGGAAGTCAGCGGCATCTTCGATTCAGGGCGCTTCGACTTTAACAGCGAGGTCATTTTCATCCCGCTCTTCATCGGACAGGAACTCTATAACCTGGGACCTGCGGTCCACGGTCTCGCGGTGCAAACCGCCGATCCTTACCGGGCGCACCAGGTCAAGACCGCGTTCCTGGAGACCGGACGGCCGGGATTGCAGGCCTACACCTGGATGGATATGAACCAGCACATGTTCAGCGCCGTGGAAATGGAGCGCAAGATGATGTTCTTCCTGCTCTTCTTTATCATGATCGTGGCGGGCTTCTGCATTATGAACACCATGATCACCGTCACCGTCCAGAAACGCAGGGAAATCGGCCTCCTCAAGGGATTGGGCGCGCAGATCGGACAGATCGTGTGGGTATTCCTCAGCCAGGGAATTGTCGTCGGCATCATCGGCACCGTGAGCGGACTGATTGCCGGCGGGCTGCTGATCCGCTATCGCAATCATGTCATCAATTGGCTGGCGAACACCTTTCACATCACGATTTTCCCCGAGGATGTCTATTTATTGGGAGAACTGCCCGCCAAAGTCGTCCCCTCGGACGTGGTGGCCATTTGCACCGCGGCTTTCATCAGTTGCGCCCTCGCCGCCTTGCTGCCCGCATACGCCGCAGCCAGGCTCGATCCCGCAAAAGCGTTGCGTAACGACCAGTAGGGAATTCAGGTATCGGAGTAACGGGTATCCGGCAGAGATAGGCGGCGACTGCTGGGAGATCCGGGGTGGCAGAGACCGCCCGCCGCTTCATTAATCGATGTGCACGGACAGGAAACGGGATTATATTCCCGGGCTGTGTCTTCCTGATACCTGATACCTGATACCTCCACAACTCGCATGCAATTCTATCTCGCCAGCAACCAGGAAAAGAGCGGCCCCTTCACTGGATACCAGGTGCGGGAGAAACTGCTCCAGAAGGAATTTACTCCGGAGGATCTCGGCTGGCACGACGGTCTCGAGAAGTGGATTCCAGTAAAGGAGATTCCCGCGCTGCAAACCGTGCTCAAGGGGCTGGATGACGATCGAATCCGCAACGAAGAGATCGCGCCGGCGACGCCGGGGTCCGGGGAGCCCGCCGCGCCGGCGTTCCGATGCAGCCAGATCCGGCCGGTGGTCCGCTTCCTGGCACGAGGCATGGATATCGCGCTCTTCACGGCTCTCATCGCCCTCTTTATCGACAATTACGATTTCCCGGACCCGCCCACCACCGCGGAGGAAGCTGATGTTGCTTACGCCCAGATCTGGCGGCTCACCTGGATCAACGCCGGAATTTTGTTCGCATGGAATTTCGTGGAAGCGTTTCTTCTTTCCACCTACGGCGCCACCCTCGGCAAGGCACTGCTTTGCATCCAGGTGCGCAATGCCGACGGTTCGCGTCTCAGTTACCGGTCCGCGTTGCTGCGCAGCTTTCACGTCTGGTTATCCGGCCAGGCCATGGGCATCCCGGTTCTCATTTATCTCGTCAAATTGTTCGCTTATTACCGCCTCACCCATGAGGGCATCACCTCCTGGGACAAAGCACAGGATCTGCTCGTCCGCCACGACGTCATTGGCGACCGCCGGATCTTTGCCGCCTTGGGCGTCTTCCTTGCCATCGCCCTGCTGCTCAATCTCTCGGGCTCGGTTTGATCCGGCCGGCCATCGCCCTCGAGAGCCGGCCACGCCCCTGGCTGGATTCTTCTTCCGGCGGCAACAATTCCTCGCGGATGCGGCGTAAAGTCTTGTAAGGTAACGCGGCACGCCATCAATCGCCATCGACGACTCCACCGACAGCCCCGAGCGCCACTGCTGCCTCCTTCTGCACGCGCACCTGCCCTTCGTCCGCCATCCGGAACACGAGCGGTTCCTCGAGGAGGACTGGCTCTTCGAAGCCATCACGGAGTGTTACATTCCCCTGCTCCTGATGCTGGCGCGCCTGGAGGATGAGGACTTTTCTTTTCAACTCACGCTGAGCATGACGCCGAGTTTGACCGGCATGCTGCGCGATCCGCTGCTGCAAAAGCGCTACAACGATTACCTCGAGCGGACCATTCTGCTGGCGGACGACGATATCGGCCGCAACCGCGCCCACGGCGATCATGAACGACGCGCGCTGGCGCAATTTTACCGGGATCATCTCCAGGAAATCGAAAACACTTACAACGACGTCTGGAAGCGGGACCTGGTGGGCGCCTTCCGTTACTACCAGGAGTCAGGCTGTCTCGAGATCATCGCGTCGGCGGCCACCCACGGCCTCCTGCCGCTCCTCCTCGAGAGCCCGGAAGCGGTCCGGGCCCAGGTGCGGCTCGGGTGCGACAGTTACCGCGAGTGCTTTGGTGAGTCACCGAAAGGTTTCTGGCTCCCGGAGTGCGCTTACTCCGCCGAAGTGGAACCCTTTCTGATGGAAGAAGGAATCCAGTGGTTTGCGGTGGAGGCCCACGGGCTCTATCACGGGGAGCCGACACCGGCCAACGCCATCTTCAAACCCTGCCGCACTCCCAACGGACTGGCGGTCTTCGGCCGCGATCCGGAGTCCAGCCGCCAGGTCTGGAGCGCGGAAGACGGATACCCGGGCGCCCCGGATTACCGCGAGTTTTATCGCGATCTAGGGCACGAACTGTCTCTGGAAGAGCTCCGCGAATACCTGGAGACCAGTGATGTGCGACGCTTCACGGGATTGAAATACCACCGAATCACCGGTCCGACGGAAGAAAAGGCTCTCTACGATCCGGAGGCCGCCTCCCGCCTCGCGAAGACACACGCGGCCGGCTTTATCGACGATCGCGCGGCACAGCTTGCTTCGGTGGAATCCGCCGTCGAAGGCGAACCCGTGGTGGTATCCGCTTTCGATGCGGAGTTGTTCGGTCACTGGTGGTTTGAGGGGGTCCAGTTTCTGGAAGAGCTGATTCGCCACGCGGCAGTGCGAAGGAACAGTGGCGCGGACGGTTTTTGCATCACATCGCCGAGCGCATATCTTAAGCGGAGCGAGTGGCTCGAACGCGTCCAGCCAAGCGCATCGACCTGGGGATACAACGGACATTTGGAATCCTGGCTGGATGAGGAGAACACCTGGATCTATCCCCACCTGCATCACGCGGCAGCGGAACTCACATCGCTTGCAAAGTATGCGGCCGCCGGAAAGCCCAGCGCGCGACAGCGTCGCTGCCTGAGCCAGATGGCGCGGGAACTCCTCCTGGCGCAATCGAGTGACTGGGCGTTTCTCATGAAGACCGGCACCGCCCGGGAGTACGCCGTCAAGCGGACACGCGATCATCTGCATCGCTTTCGCCAGCTGCGCGATCAGCTGGTGGAAAAGCGGATCGACCAGGAATTTCTGGCGGGCTGCGAAACGCGGGACACTATTTTCCCGAAGCTTGACTGGCGGATCTACGCGCCGCGATGAGGAGCCTGAAAGGAAAACCGCGAATGGACGCACTGCCAAGCGCAGAGCGCGGAATAAATGGCGAAGCCTGACTGCAGAGCGCGGCCCGAAGGGCCGTGATAAATGGACACGAATCTTTAAAGGAGCCGATGTGGGATCGTTTTCCGACTTGTGTCTTACCAATCTCCCTTTCGTGTCATCCCGAGCGGAGTCGAGGGATCTCGCTGTCGGTCCAGGACGATCTAGAAGGCGAAGAAGAACTGGATACATTTGTAAGCCCACGCTGTATCAAACCCTTTTCGACTTGAGAACGCGGTAATACCATTAAGAGAGATCCTTCGACTCCGCTCAGGATGACAATTGAAAAGTAATTAGTGTTCATTTATCCCGCCTACGGCGGGCTCTGCAGAATGCCTTCGGTCGATGAGATGCGCTCCGCGCTTGGCAGTGTGTCCATTCGCGGTTAATAATCGTCTGAGAAAGGCTTTGTTTCAGATTCATGCCACCCGATTACGTATACTTCGACCTGGAAACTCAGCGCTCGGCCAACGATGTCGGCGGCTGGGGTAATAAAGATCAAATGGGTATCTCGGTGGCGGTGACCTACAGCACCCGCCTAGGAAGGTACATTGTTTACGGCGAGGACCGCATCAACGAACTCGTCGAACAACTCACCAAGGCAGACCTCGTCATCGGGTACAATCACATCAACTTCGATTACGAAGTCCTCATGGGGCACACCATCCTGGATCTCAAGAGCCAGGTCCGCAGCCTCGACCTGATGACTGATCTGGAACGGCAGCTCGGCCACCGCTTGAAACTGGACTCGGTGGCATCCGCGTCACTTGGCACCGGAAAAACCGCGGAAGGTCTGCAGGCTATTCGCTGGTGGCAGGAGTACAAATCCACCAGCGACGTCGCCCCCCTCATGAAGATCGCCGAATACTGCTGTTTCGACGTCAAGGTCACCAAGCTGGTGCATGAGTTCGGCGCCCAGCACGGCCGGGTCAAGTACGCCGACCGCTTCAACCGCGAACAATCGGTCGAGGTGGATTGGCAGCTGCCGGCTTAATACCACACGGGAGTGATCCTTTTGCGGAGATCGCGCACTCCGGGTTTGGCGCGCCAGGCGGAATCGCCCTCACCCTGGCCCCCTCCCCCGGGAGAGGGGATATCTTCCCATAGGTTCTCAATGAATCTGCCGTTCCGTGGATCAATCTCACAAAACAGTCCGGCTAATTGGTATAAGGCGTCCACTTGAGCCGGTAATGCACTCGCGGTCCGGCGGGCGGGGCGGGGTCAGTCCACTGCGCGGTGGGGGTCGATGGCGTGAAGGTGTGCACATCCGCCCAGGGATCCAGATCAGTGGTGCGCTGGATGGTGTAACCGATGCGCGGATCGAGCCGGATCATGTCCAAGGTCGTGCCCGAAGTCAGATCCAGGGTCATCTTCGGGCCGCCGCCAAGCACCGTGCGCCAGGCGATGCCGTATTCCGCGTTTTCACTGAGACTGTCATTCCGTGTCACGCGGATGAGGTACTGACCCGGCGGAAGATTGCGGTAATAGATGTGCTCCACGTTATCCACGGCACTGTCGCTCAGATCCCATTGCGTCGCCCCGCCGGGACTGAGCAGTTCCAGGGCGAGATCCGGGACCCGTCCCGCCACTTTCACCGGGCCGGGGGGGTCCACGACCAGCCGGTTCCAATTCAAGACAATGGAGAGCTCGTCGGCGTGAAGTCCCGCGGGCACCGTCACCGTGTATTCCCGGACCGCCGCATCATCCGGCGCGCTGTCAAAATCCCAGCCCTGTCTTGAGACAGCGCCTCCCGCAGCCTGATCTCCTGAGGTCAGGATCCGGTGGCTTTCGAAGACATTCGCTTCGCCCGCGCCGAAGGTGGAATCGAGCGGTGAAGACGTGGTTCGGCCCCACGATGGAAACTCCTGCTTGGTCGCGCCCGCCATTACGATCGCCTTCATGACCTGGTTGTGATCGAACGCCTCGGACCAGGAAGGATTCGAGTCGGCCGTTGCGTAAAGCAGTGTCGCCAGGGAACTGATTCCGCCGGTGGCCCAGCTGGTCGCGGTGTAATCCGCGACCAGTTCCGGCTTGATCCTCCCCGGACCGTCCACGGTGCCGGGCGTGGTCCCGGAACTGTGTTGGCCGTCGGAGCGGCCCACCGAAAGGACATTGTAAGCGGAGGCCAGCAGTTCCGGCACCGCGGTGGCGGCCCCGTTGTTCAGACCGACCACCGCCAGGAAGCCGTTACTTTCGATTGAATCGTCAAAGTTGAGCAGCAACGAATTCGAGGTCGGGTCGTTGCCGATCCACGCGCTGGAATGCACCTTGTCGCCGGTCGCCGAAGCATAATTGCCGGTGATATAATTGCTCGCTTCATAGCAGCTGATCATGGTCACCCCGGGCGCCATGCTGGCGTCGCCCAGCGAAGGATCGGTCCGGTTCCCGTAAAAGAAGTTCCCCACGCTAATGGCGTGCCCGGAGGCAATCCCATCCCCCGTGGTTTCCTCGGTGAAAGTTTTGCCGGAAAAATTGCCGCCCCCGGCAAACGTGCCGGTGCCGGATTGCGGGAGATAACGAAGCGTCACCGTGGACACGGAAGCCTCCACGTGGGCCACCTGGATGCCCGCACCCGTCGGCACCCCGGTGCCCAGGGCTTCCTTCAATTTCCCAAATCCCATCCCCTCGAGGTAATCCTGCGCCGAAACTGTGAATGTAAAGCTTCCGTAAAGGAAGGCGGCGGCGGTTACCCCGAGAAAGACGTGCCCGCGCCGAATCGCCGGGCAATGGCCGGGGGGGGATTGTGCCATAACCGACATCTGAAGAATGGTATCCTACAAACTCCTCGGCTGGGCGTCAAATGATCCCTGAACAGTAGGGGCAGTAGGAACGCACCGGAATACCCACCCCCTCGCCCGGTCAATGGCGCTTTCCGGGCTCCCGGAAGGCCGGACTCCCCGTTGTCTTGGCCGGATTGCTGTGCTAAGGTCCAATCCTTTCCGGACGGAAGGCGCGCGGATTCTCCGTTGCCGACTCACGGGAATCCAGCCCCTCCGAAACCGCCATGGGACAAAATCTATTTCAAAAAGTATGGGACGCGCACGCGGTGCGCACCCTATCCAACGGGCAAACGCAATTGTTGATCGGGACGCACCTGATTCACGAGGTCACCAGTCCGCAGGCCTTCGGAATGCTCCGTGACCTCGGCCTCAAGGTAAAGTACCCGCAGCGCACCTTTGCCACCGTGGATCACATCGTCCCCACCGACCGCCAAGAGGAACCGTTCGCGGACCCGTTGGCCGACGCCATGATCAAGGAACTCCGCACGAACGCGGAGGAATTCGGCATCACTTACTTCGATCTGGAGAGCGGCAAACAGGGCATCGTCCACGTGGTCGGTCCCGAGGAAGGAATCACGCAGCCGGGCACCACGATCGCCTGCGGGGATTCACACACTTCCACGCACGGGGCTTTCGGCGCGATCGCCTTTGGCATCGGCACCACCCAGGTGCGCGACGTCCTCGCCACTCAGACCATGGCCATGAGCAAGCTCAAGGTCCGCCGCATCAATGTCGACGGGGAGCTGCCGCCCGGCGTTTACGCCAAGGACGTCATCCTGGACATCATTAAGACGCTCGGCGCCAAGGGCGGCATCGGCTTCGCCTACGAATACGGCGGCTCGGTCTTCGACAATTTCTCCATGGAGGAACGCATGACGGTCTGCAACATGTCGATCGAGGGCGGGGCGCGGTGCGGGTACGTCAATCCCGACGAGACCACGTTTGCTTATCTCAAGGGCAGGCCTTATTGCCCTTCCGGCGCGGAATGGGACGCCGCCGTCGCCAACTGGAAAGCGGTGGCTTCGGATCCGGATGCGGAATACGACGATGTGATCAACATCCGCGCGGAGGACATCGAGCCTTCCGTGACCTGGGGCATCAGTGTGGATCACGGCATGTTCATCAACGAGAACCTGCCCGATCCCGAGGCGATTGAAGACGAAGCCCGGAAAGCGTCGGTCACCGAAGCGCTCGAGCACATGCATCTCGCGCCGGGCGCGCCCATCAAGGGCACCCCTGTTAATGTCGCCTTTCTCGGCAGCTGCACCAACGGGCGTCTCTCGGATTTCCAGGAAGTCGCGAAGTATATTCAGGGTCACCGCGTCGCCCCCAACGTAAAAGCGATTGCCGTCCCGGGATCGCAGATCGTGGCCCGGCAATGCCGGGAGGAGGGCCTCGACAAGATTTTCGAAGAAGCCGGCTTCGAATGGCGCGGGGCGGGATGTTCCATGTGCCTGGCGATGAACCCGGACAAGCTGGTCGGCGACGAGCTTTGCGCCAGCTCCAGCAATCGGAATTTCAAGGGCCGCCAAGGCAGTCCCACGGGACGCACCGTGCTGATGAGCCCGGTGATGGTGGCCGCCGCCGCTGTGACCGGCGTGATCAGCGACGCCCGCGAAGTCTTCCACGTCGGCGACCCCGTCCCCGCCTAGTCCCGGATTGCTAACCGCGAAAAACGCGAAAGAAGCGAAAAATGGAAAAGGGGGAGGAGATTCTTTTTAAAGACGAGAGCTACCGGATTATGGGGGCGTGCTTTGAGGTGTACAAGGAAGAAGGGTGCGGATTTGTGGAAGAGGTATACCAGGAATCTTTGGAAATGGAATTCGGGTATCAGGACATTCCAGCCATACCCAAGCCCCATCTGGACATTGCGTATAAGGGTGTCACCCTCAAAAAGAAGTTCGAACCTGACTTTGTTTGTTTCGGGAAGATTGTCGTCGAATTAAAGGCGGTGAAGAAGCTCTTGGACGAACATCGGGCCCAACTTTTCAACTACCTGAAGGCAGGCAATTTTCAGCTCGGCCTTCTCGTAAATTTTGGGCATCACCCCCAAGTGGAATGGGAGCGAATTGTCCGGACATCAAATCCAAAGGAAGAATCTGAATTTTCGCTTCTTTAGCGTCTTTCGCGGTTTATTAAAAAAAATGGCACTTGATAAGATTACTTCAGTCACCGGCAAGGGCGTTTACGTCCCGGGTTCCGATGTCGATACGGACCGAATCATCCCGGCCCGCTTCATGAAATGCGTCACCTTCGATGGGCTCGGTGAATACCTGTTCTACGACGTCCGCTTCAACGAAGACGGCACGGAAAAGAACCACCCGCTCAACGATCCCCAGTTCAAGGATGCCGCCATCCTCATTGCGGGTTCCAATTTCGGCTGCGGCTCCTCCCGCGAGCACGCCCCGCAGGCGCTTTACCGCTACGGCTTCCGCGCCGTCATCGCCGAATCCTTCGCGGAGATTTTTTTCGGCAACTGCGCGACCCTGGGCGTGCCCTGTGTCGCCGCCTCGGCGCAAGAAATTAAGGGACTGACCGCTGCCGTGGACGCCGATCCCTCCACGGAGATCCGCATCAACGTCGAAAACCGCCGGGTCCATTACGGTGAAGAAAGCTTTGCGGTCGACATTCCCGAGAGCGCCCACGACGCCCTCGTCCACGGCCGCTGGGATCCCATCGGAGAGTTGCTCGAGGGTGCGCAGGCAACCGAAGCCACCGCGAAAGCACTGCGCTACATGGCTTCCTGACAAGGCCGTTGCCCCCGGCTCAGCCTCACAACTGGACTTCCGCAAGTCGCGCACACGCGCGTCGGCGCATCCATATTTTGTTGAACCAATCCGGGATCAGGTGCATCCTCCTCTCGAATCTCAAGAATGTGGTCTGCTCTTCCGTGGAGCCCCGTTGAACCACTAGCCGGAATGGTTCCACCACCCCGTGACCGCGATACGGTAAAGCTTGTCATTCAAGCAAGCGGTCTCTTTGACCCGGCTCATTACCGCGCCCTAACGAGCGAGGATATGTCGGCTGGAGAAGCGCTCGATCACTATGTGGACCGCGGCTATCGAGAGAGCCTGGATCCGCACCCGCTTTTCGATTCTGCGTTTTACCAAGCCCAATGCCCGAATCTTGCCGAGGCCGGAATTAATCCCCTCTACCACTTCCTGACGGAAGGCGCCGCCGGGGAGCCTGCCCTCAACCCACACTTACTCTTCGATACGGCGTTCTATTACTGGAGGTATCCCGAGGTAAGAGAGCAGCGGCTCAATCCGCTGGTGCACTATCTGCAGAGCGGGGGCGCCAACTACGATCCCAATCCGTTTTTCGATTCCGCTTACTATCACTCCCAGTTGGGCGGGCAAGAGCTTACAGCATCATTGTTGGAACACTACCTTTGCCATACCGGGGAGGAGGCGCTCGCGAATCCCAATCGCCTTTTTGATACGGAATATTTCAAAAAACACAACCGGGAGACTCGCACCGGCGAGATAACACCTCTTGAATTCTACCTCGGCCACGGATGGAAACACGGGCGGCTGATTTCCAACAAGGTCAGTCGGTACGTCATCCGATCTCTGCACCTGGAGGACGGGCTGTTTGCGGACGGATACCTGCCCCAACGGATCATCATGGTCCTCTTCGCCAGAAAACTGCGCTGGCTGGCTCGATGTCGAGTGCGCCGGACCTGGAGGCTGATAAGACGGGACGCGGAGGTCTTCCTGGTAGCCTCGAAACATCTTCTACAGTCTCCAAAATGCCGATGGCTGGACGCCCCCTACACCCTTGAAAAACTGGTGCGACACCCCGGTTTCTCAGCGGAACTGGCGACTCTACTCGCCGCGCTCAAGAGCCCCCACAAACCGACGCTCGTGCTTTCCGATCAACCCGAGCGCCTGCAACCGCTTCTGGATTACATCGACGTTTCCAGCATACGGGATACGAGGAAGAAGTTGCCCGCGAATTTACGAAGGGTGCGCCCGCGGCCAGACTCCGCCGTCCCCGGAAAGGCGCCGAGACCTGATCCCAAGGAGACACCCATTCTGTTCCCCGTGCTCGATTGGTCTATTAGCGGCGTGAACCGCTGGATCGAGAACCTCAGTCTCGAGTTGCAGGCGCGAGGCTGGAACGTGAATCTTCTCGTCTCCAACGAATTGAGGCGCTACAGCGATCCTTCCGAGCTTCCGGAGGTGCCTCGGATGGATTTTGATCTCCCCTGCACCAAGACCAGTATGTGGTGGAACGCCGCACGCGACTTTCTGGAAAGCTTGGGGCCTGCCGTGCTGTTCACAGGTTACGATTTCCGATTCAATTCCCTGGCCTCGGTGGCCGGCCATCACACTTCTTTTGTCGGCGTCCTGCACAGCGACGACCCGGTCTATTACGCCGAGGCGGAACGCCTCGGGCACCACTTCCGACATATCGTCGCGGTCGCGGACCAGATCCGAGGCGGCCTCCTTAGCCGTCATCCCGAATGGGAAACCAAGACCAGCGTTATCCCCTACGGCATTCGGCCTGTAGATGAGGAAGCGGCGCCGCAGCCACCCCGTGGCAATGCGCCCATCCGGCTGGTTTATACCGGGAGGGTCGTAAATGATCAGAAGCGGGTTTTCCGGTTTGTCCCTTTGGTCAAAGAGTTGGAAAGCCGCGGGATTCCCTATCACTTCACCATCGTCGGGGAGGGCCTCGACAAGTCGGAACTGATGTGGCGCCTCGATCGGTCCGTCTCCTCGGGAAACGTGCATTTCACCGGCAAGCTCCCCAAAGACGATATCGATCGGATTCTCTCGAGAAGTCACGTGTTCATCCTGACGTCCGACTTCGAAGGCCTGCCCCTCTCGCTTCTGGAAGCCATTTCTCACGGATGCGTCCCTGTCGTCCCGGACATCGACAGCGGCATCCCGCAGGCCGTCACCGACGGGGTCGATGGATTCATTATACCCGGCTGCGACCTTAACAAGTTCGCGGACGTCATTGGCCAGCTCCTCGAGGATCCGCAGCTCTGGGCTCGCGTTTCGCGCGCGGCCCGGGATGTTTTCGCTGAAAAATTCACGGTCGCGCGAATGGCGGAGGAATATGAGCAAGTGATTCTTTCCGTCCTTGAAAAAAATCCGGTCGCGGCGCCTGGCACCATGGAAAGGCCCGAGGGATGCGATTACTTCGGGGACATCGCTCTGCCCAATAGTTATAAGTAGCACAATCCTTGCGCCGGCAGGCTCGCGGAAATTCGAATTCTTAGAACCAGATTCTCGTCTTGCCTTGAACCCGCCCAGCATTCAGTTTCAGGAAGGTCAACCACGGAGCCGGGCGCACGCTCGGACAACGCGGCCGAGTTTCCGCAAGTCTCCATGTCAGAAACCGTTCCTTCCAGCCTCAGCACGGCGGATCACATTCTCGAATTGCTGAATAGCGGCAAACCTTTGGAGGCACTTCAGCTCGCCGAGGCGTCCGCCAGGGAGAATACCTCCGATGCGCAGACACATTTCATTCATGCCCGCTGCCTTGCGGTGATCGGCCGGCACCGGGAAAGCTTTACCGCCGTCGAAAAAGCGCTCGCCTTGGAGCCCGACTTCAAGGACGCCCGCAATCTCGCCGCGGAACTTTCAGTCTCTCTCTCAGCCCCGCAGCCGGGAAGCGGCGGCCAACAACTTTCAGAGCGCGAGTGGAGATCGGCCATCCCGGGCAACCTGCTGACGTCGATTCAACGAGGCACCATGAACTACTCCTACAAGGGAGTTCCCTTGTTGAAGAACCCTTTCGATCTTGCGATCTACCCGTTATTAATCTGGAACACCCGGCCGCGAACCATCATCGAAATCGGGTCCAAGGACGGCGGGAGCGGACTTTGGTTCGCAGAGATGCTCGATTCCCAGGAAGTAGACGGACATATTCATTCGATCGATATCGTCAAAGTAGAAGGCGTGACCCACCGCCGGCTCACCTTTTACGGGGGAGACGGCCGCGACCTGGCAAGCACGCTGCCCCCCGACAAACTTGCATCGCTTCGGCGGCCCTGGCTCATCATCGATGACGCAGATCACGCCTATGAAACTTCGATAGCAATTCTTCGATTTTTTCACCCTCATCTCAGGAAGGGGGAGTATATCGTGGTGGAGGACGGCATCATCACCGACATGTGTGGAGAGGATGCCCCTCTCAGCGGGCCGCACCAGGCGCTGGAAGAATTCCTGGGAGAGCACGGAGATCTCTACGAGATCGACAACTATTACTGCGACTTCTTCGGTTCCAATGTGACCTGGAACTCGAACGGCTATCTTCGCAGATCCGGCTGAGGACCCCGGCGGCTGTTTTCGGTTACCCTTTGACGGCGTGACCTTCGACTTCGCGTGGTTCGACGCCGATACCGCGAAGATAAGCATCGTTGACGTTTTCTTCCCACGGAAGCTGGAGCATTTCGATCAACTCAGGACGGCAGGCTTCGGGATCTTCCGGCACCCTCACGGCGCCCATATTCGGCAAGCTGTTACCCTGGCCCGGGGGCGCGGTCATTTTCTCTCCACTCCAGTGATTGATGACGTGCTGGGGCCCGTAAACTTTCCAGTCCGGGTTGTCCGTGATATCCGGAAGATGAATATCATGAAAAGCAACCCAGGCACGCGGCGCCAGCACCGGCAAAATCGCAATCAAATCCAGCGTCGCATGCGGATGCCGGTGATCGCCGTCGATGAACGCAAAACTTAAGGCGCCCTTCCGGAAGTACCTGCGCACCCTGGCCGCGCCTTCGCCGAGGCAGAGCAATGCATTTTCCGCGAGTTCCGGGACCATTTCTCTGACAGCCTCTCCCACACGTTTCTTTTCGTCGAAGTAACATTGTTTCATCAAATCGAAAGCAAACACATTCATGCAATCGACGGACTTTCCTTCGCGCCTTCGCATCTCGGCCATGGCATGGAGCAGCACGCTCGTGGACACGCCCGAGGCGGTGCCAACCTCCGCGATCCGATCCGGCTTCTCACGGAGGATCATCTCGTAAAGGAACACGGCATCATCTGAATTGACGTTTCCAGTCACCCATTCCGGCGGGTGATACATCTCGTCTATCGCGGCCCGCGCCTCAGCACTGATTTTCAGTTGGTCCACTAGGAAGCCTTCACGATCATGGCGTCGACCGTCGCCAGATCTTTATCGAGTTCATAGGCAAATTCGCGACGCGTATCGATCGTGCGGCGCGCGCCCTCAAGATCGCCCAAGTCGAGCAACAGCTTGGCCTTGGCGGCGATCAGGTTCCGACCATACCCCTCGCCGTCACTGCGGGCGATCAAGTGCCAGTAATCCATGGCCTCATCAATCTCCTCCCTGCTGAACGATTCCAAAGAGTAATTCTGGTTAAGCAACTCCGAGGGTATTTCCTTGGTGTTACGGAAAGCCATCGTGAACGCCTGGGGAACGTTCTCAAACAACTCGAAGTATTCTCGAAGCCGGTACTGGGTCAGGTGGATCCAATAAGTAAGATGATATTTAAAATCCTGATGAATGAGAATACTCTTTCCGGGAATCAAGCTCGGGAAAAACTGCGAGAGAATATTATTCGTCAGGCCCCAAGACTTCATGGCATCCACCAACAAAATCTCGATGGGTTCCCCCGGCCAGGTTTCTTCCCCCAGGTCGCTGACGTGAACGTCCACGTATTCCGCGTAATCACCCAGCCTCTTTTCGAAATCCGGCAGAAATGATTCGCCGGGCTCGAGATCGCGTCCCACAGGCATATTGAACTCGGTAACGATATCCTCCATGTACTGTTCCCAGCGAAACCGATCGTAAGCGTGAATCTTTTTCCCCTGAGCCGTTAGCAGGGAGTTTTCGCTGAGGCCGCGCGCCATCTGAATGGTCGTCGATCCCATCCAGCAGCCCAGATCGACGATCTCGCCTTCCCCCCGGTAAAGCTCTCGCGTGCAGCGCGAGTAAAACCATTGCTCGTTCTGCGTGGTCATGCCCACTTCAGTGGGCTCGCGCGCAGCGCCTGGTGCCGCAGCCGCATCCGGCGATTGAGAATGCGGCTTTCCGGTCGCGGTCGACTGCAGCCGATCTTCAATGCGGCGGACGATAGTCCGCACCCGGTTCACGCTTGCGCTGACTTCCTTGAGTCGCCGTTTTAAGTTTCTAAAAATCAGAAACATCAAGACGGCCAGTCCCGCCAAGATGATTGCCTGCAAGTTGGTTGCCATATATCGGTTGTCTCCCCACCATCCCGCCGATGGACGAGATCAAATTCATGACGCCTCTATGTCCCTAAATCACTCGGCACCACGCTGTCGATGCAGAACCATATCTTTTTGCACGCGCCCCGGCGCCACCCTTGCATCATGAGTCCGGCCGGATAGCCTTCTTGAGGCGCTCCACGATGTGCGGGCGAAGCTCCGAAGCCTCGGGTCGCTCGATCCGCTCGCTCATTTCCCCGGCAAGATCGGTTTCCACGCGCAGGATCAGGTGCACCTCCAATGCTTTCGGCATTCCTCCGCAATCAATTTTCGGGGTGTAAACCCGCGACCGGGAATCAAAAACCGCCAGCTTCACCGGTGTCGCACCGGGATCCAGCGCCACCACGGTCTCGGAAAAGCTAATCGCTGGGCTCCGGCCGGTGTCCGGCCCGGGAGCGGTTTCCAGGAAATCCCGGACGACCGTTCCGTCCGTCCCATCCCGAAGAGTCCACTGGTGAATCGCCACCACGGCGGCGCGATCCGACGGCTCCAGCCGGAAGCGAACTTCCGCCTCCTCCCCCGGAGGGATGGCGGCAGGAATCGTTATTTCCACCTCTTCCCCTGGGAGCATCGCCCACTTCCGGTGGGGCCGTTTCGGAAACCCGGCGCTGCCGGAGATGTACAACCTGGCTTTGACTTCGTTCTGCGCGAGCGAGGACAGCTTTTCGGGATCGCCAGGGGCCGGTTCCCGCCGGTCAGCTCCGCCCTGCCGGCGAACTGCATCCTCCAGGATCTCCAGCAGCCGGGGGGCGACCACCAGGGTGTCATAATTTCCGGCGACGGCCTCGGCCGTCCGCGGGGAAACCGCCGGGCCGGAAACAGGCGCGCCGGCTGCCTCCCGGATGCGGTCCGCCATCGAGGGCAAGTCCCCATAGCCCACCAGAGCCCCGCCGGTGACCTCGCAAAACTCCTCCGCGCCGCCGGATCCCTCGAAGGCCAGCACCGGTTTTCCCAAGGCTCCTGCCTCGATCATGACCAGGGGAAATGGATCTTCACGCGAGAAAAGACAGAACTGATCCATAATCTGGTAGTAAGGATGCGGATTGGTTTTTTCACCCGTGAATCGAACGACGTCGGTGAGCCCCAACAAACCCAGGTCATGCTCCAATTCACGCCGCCGCTCGCTCTTTTCGAGACTCCCGATCCACACAAAGTAAACCGGTCGAGCGGCTTCCTTGGAGTCGCGACGCATCATTCCCGCCAACTGGAGAAAAAGGTCCGCGCCCTTGCGCCAGGAAACCGTTCCGGCGCAACCAACGACAAATGCTTCCGGCGGGATCTTCAGTTCTTCGCGGACGGCTTCCGCGCTCTGCTCTACCGCCGCGGCCCGGAGTTCGGCGACCGGAACCATTTCATGGATCACCGGGATGCGCGCCGGATCGATCCCGGACATTGCCTGGAGACACCGTCTTACGGCTGAGGAACAAGCCACCAGCCGATCGCTGCATTCGAACACCCGCCGCTGGTTTTCTACGCCCGTCAATTCGATCTCGTGGCGCAATTCATGCACGTGGGTCACCACGGGCACGCCTCGTTTCGCAAAAAACTCCGCGAAACGGCCGTTAGTCGCCGTGTTGCAGTGAACCACCGAGAGGTCCTGTAACCATTCGGGCGGCACCATTTCGCGGTCCAGCCTGAAAGTCGGAGCCAAAGCGCGGAAATCTTCGACCATCACACCTCCCCGCTTGAGGGCCACCACAAAACGGGCATCGCTGTGCTTCTTGAGCCAATCGAGGAAATGAAGCAAAAAAATGGTCGCGCCAGTTCGGCTGGCCTCGTGGGCGACAAAGAGAATCTTCTTCAATTCTGAGGCCAAGATCGCGGGTGACTCCGGTGAGCGCAGGCGGCTTTCCATTTATACGTCTCTCAGGCCAACTTTCTCAAGCCACAATGCCAGCGATCCGGCCCGCAACCGAGAGAGCAGCTTCAGATTCCGGTTCCCGGCGATTGCCAGCTTCCCGGTATTATGATAATCTTAGATATAATCGAAACCTCATCGAGCCGGAAAAACTGCGAAGTGCTTCTCCTCCTGGCTGCACAACGCTCCGGGACCCATCTGCTCGGCAGTATCCTCAATTCACATCCGGCGATCTGTTCCCTCGACGAAGTCCTCAATCCCAATCCGAAGGCCGCGGAAGTCCTCCCTCTCCGTTACCACCTCTACTTGAAGGAGCGGATGCAGAAGAATCCCGAAGACTGCACGCCTTTGCACGGAAAGGCTATGTTCCATGATTATGTCGACCGCATCGAGGACAGTTACCCCGACCAACGCCACATCCTTCTCGATATCAAGTATGATCAACTTCATCAGATCCCCGTGGAGACGCACGAGCTCCAGGCGCCGCCTCCCGTGCTAAAGATATTCTTCAACCGGAAGACCAAGATCATTCACATGGTGCGCCGCAATATTCTCAAGGCCGTGGTCTCCATGTACACCGCCCACGCCTCGCAGCGGTTCGCAGCTTACTCGGAAGCCGAGAAGCATGAATCCAAGATCTCCATCGACACGATCACACTGCTCCGCGATCTCGAGCAGCGGCGCGACAGTGTCGCCCGCGCCAGCAGCTTATTGCAACGCCGATCCGATCGCACGCTCTCGCTCTATTACGAAGATCTCTGCGACCCTGCCCCGGACGGAAATCTCGTCTCCCCGGAAAGCGTGCGGCAAATCGCCCAGTTCCTGGATCTTGAAAATCGCTTTTCTCTCAAGCCGCACATCGTTAAACAGGGCAGCAACCAGCTGGCGGACATGATCGAGAATTGGGAAGAGGTGCGAAGCGCTCTTTGCGGAACCGAATTTGAGGCGTTTCTGGATTCTGACAACCACTCTGTTCCGGCGGCATCCACGGCCCCCGCATCCTCTGTTTCGTGGCGATCCCGGCTTGCGGCGCTGGTAAATCCTTGATCACTCGCACCTCGAGGCGGTCGCCCGCGCGGCGGCACCTCAAAGCAATGTCCGCACCTGCAATGCCCGAAGGGGTGGTCCACCTGTCGATCTCCCTCCGATTTGATTTGGCTTTGCCTGCCGGGGCAATGCGGGTAGGCTAACAAAGGCCTCAAGTTCCAGCTTTCTCCGGCCTTGAACCGCACGCCTTCCGAATAAATATCCTGGTCACCGGCGGCGCCGGCTTTATCGGTTCCAATCTCGTCCATTACCTGCTCGAGGAAGTCTCCCGAGATTACGGTTGCGAAGTCTCCAAAGTCGTCAACCTGGACAAACTGACCTACGCCGGAAACCTTAAGAACCTCGCCGGCCTCCAGAGCGATCCCCGTCACGTCTTCGTGCAGGGAGATATCTGCGACGAAGGCTTCGTCCTCAGCCTGCTCCGAGAGCATGCCGTCGACGCCGTCGTGCACCTGGCCGCGGAATCCCACGTCGACCGCTCCATCGAGTCGCCGGAGGAATTCATCACGACCAATGTCATTGGCACTTACCGGCTTCTCCACGCCGCGCGGCAGTATGCCGGGATTGACGGCGCTTCCGGATTCCGGTTCCGGCCCGTATCCACCGATGATGTTTACGGTTCACTCGGAGCCGAAGACCCTCGTTCTGATGCGTCAGGGCAGGCTTAAAGGCCGGGCCACGCCCCGCACCGGCGATTGCCAGCTTTTCCTGTTCATGATAAAAGCGCTCATCGAAAATCTCACCTCGAAGCGCGGCTGTTGGGCTGCCATCACCTCGTCACTCCCCGGGGGGCTCGGCGCTCCGGGACCCGCCTGCGGCACGAAATCTTGCGATGCGCAGCCACATCACGCCGCTTCTCGCCTATGAAGCGCAACTGGCGGGACGAGAAAATCGGGCAACTGCGCGCGAACCTCGATAAGGCGCGGGCGCAGCGCGACCAGTATGACACGGCCAAGGGCAAGCTCCGGTGGAAGCTCGAAAAATCCCTGCGCCGTACGGAAATCCTACGGGCGGATCACCTGGCTCTCTGGAAGGCGCATGCCGCTTCCGCCTACGAGCTGGAAACGCCCAGCAAGGAATTGATTCATCATGTCACCTTCGTCAAAGGACGCGAATCACTCGACCCTTCTCTGGATTTTCTCCACGGCGGATATCTCTCAATGCTCGAGGTTCGACGACTGCTGCATGAGACGGAGGGCTTCAGTCCCGATCAACTGTCGGCGGTCCTGGATTTCGGCTGTGGTTGCGCCCGCGTCACCAGATTTTTGAAGGGCCTCGCCGGATCCCACGATCCGGAGATATACGGCTGCGATATTGATGAAGCCGCGATCGCCTGGAACCAAAGCGCCTTGAAGAATTCCGGACATTATTTCGTTTCTCCCGACTCTCCCCCTCTTCCCGGCGACCTTCCGCAATTCGACCTGATCCTGGCCCAGTCCGTTTTCACGCACTTGCCGGAAGACCTCCAGCACCGTTGGCTCGAAGAACTCGCATCCAGGCTCGCGCCGGGAGGATTCCTCCTCGCAACCTTTCACGGTCCCTCGTTCCACCACTTCATCCCCGCAGAGTCGTTGGCGGATTTTCAGGAAACGGGATTCCTGCACCTGGATCTGGGCCGGACCACCGATCTGCCGGACTACTATCTAACAACGTTTCATACCCGCGATTACATCGAGCGAATCTGGTCTCCTCGGTTCAAGGAAATCCGAATCGTCGACATCGGCTTGAACGGCCAGGATGCGGCCATCTTGCGGGCTTAACCGGGTTCTCAGCCGCCACGTTTCCGGCGGCACTACTGCCTCGGATTCATCGCCATCCCCAGGAGCCTTCTCGCGATCGGAAGATTTCGCATCTTCCTCTACATTTTAGAGATTATCGGCGCTAGTTCGCGGAGACACAGCGTCCACTCTCAATGAAATCCTGCAGACACCCGACCACGAACGCGCAGCTCTCCTCGCTCAGTTCGGGATAGACCGGCAAGGCCAGCGTTGTCTTGGCCGCAGCCTCGCTCTCCGGAAAATCGCCTTCGCCATAACCCAGGTGTGCAAAGCATTCCTGCATGTGCATCGGCACGGGGTAATAGATTTCCGTGCTGACTCCCTTTGCCGCAAGTTCCACCTTCAATCGGTCCCGGTCGGCCACCCGGACCACATACTGGTTGAAAATGTGGCGGTCGGTCACAACGCTCGGAAAGTAAAGGTCCACGGGGCCATTCTCAGAGCGCGCGCCACCGCCGCTCCCCGGGTGTGCGGTGCTCTCCGCAACGCGCAGCTCGCTCTTGGAAAACAAATCCCGGTATCGCTCGGCGTTCTGCTGGCGTGCCGAAGTCCATGCGTCCAAGTGCCTGAGCTTCACCGAAATAATCGCCGCCTGCAGGGCGTCCAGCCGGAAGTTGCCCCCGATGGCCTTGTGATAATATTTCGGATTCGCACCGTGCGACCGCAGGCAGCGCAACTTTTCGGCGCGCTCTGCGTCGTTGGTGACCACCATGCCTGCGTCTCCGGCGGCGCCGAGGTTCTTTGAGGGAAAAAACGAGAAACACCCGTAGTGACCCAGGGATCCGGCCCGCCGGCCGCCATGCTCGGCGCCGATTGCCTGGGCCGCGTCTTCGATGACCACCAATTCGTGCTTCTCCGCAAGCTGCAGCAGGGCGTCCATTTCCGCCATCTGGCCGTACAAATGGACCGGCAAAACCGCCCGGGTCCGCTCCGTGATCTTCCCCTCGATCTGGGACACATCGAGATTGTAGCTCGCGGGATCGACGTCTACAAAGACCGGCTTAGCTCCCGTTCGCGCGATGGATCCGACGGTCGAAAAAAACGTGTAGGGGGTGGTAATGACCTCGTCCCCCGGCCCGATTCCCTCCGCCATCAGGCAGGCGAGCAGGGCGTCAGTGCCGGAGGAAACTCCCACCCCGAAAGCGCATCCGCTGTAACGCGCAATGGCGCTCTCGCACTCTTCCACTTTCGGTCCCATGATAAATTGCTGGGTCTCCATCACTTCCGCGATAGCGGAGTCCAGTTCCGGCTTAAGGGCGCGATACTGCGCCTGGAGATCCAGCAAGGGAACTTTCATAGGCGCCCGATTTCCAGCGCGGCAGCGTGGGTCTGCGAATCGTTACGTGATTTGACAGGCATATCCATGGCCTCCTTTTGATCATACCAGCCCTTATAGCGGAGTCCAACCATTCGACAGCTTCCCTCAACATGCTGCGGCCCCACCCGGGCAGGCCCGTCGCCGGGGTGGCCGGACCTGCCACGGTGCCCTCGCCCAAACCAAAAGTCGCCTCGGTTCAGCTTGAGGGCAGGAAGGGCTTGGAATTTTCAGAATCCCGTCTAACTGTAATGGGTCTCGGGCCCGGTCAACAAATAGCCCCGCGGCAAGTCCACTCGTGAATATCCTCGTTACCGGCGGCGCCGGATTCATCGGTTCCAACCTCGTCCATTACCTGCTGGAGGAAGCCTCCCGAGATTACGGTTGCGACGTCTCCAAGGTCGTCAACCTGGACAAACTCACCTACGCCGGCAACCTCGAGAACCTCGCCGGCCTCCAAAACGATCCCCGCCACGTCTTCTTCCACGGCGATATCTGCGACGAGACCCTCGTGCTCCGACTGTTGCGGGAGCACTCTATCGACTCCGTCATGCACCTGGCCGCGGAATCCCACGTCGATCGCTCCATCGATTCGCCGGAAGAATTTATCAATACCAACGTCATCGGCACTTTCCGGCTCCTGCATGCCGCGAAACAATACTCTGCCAACGGCGGTCCCTCGGACTTTCGATTCCTCCATGTCTCCACGGACGAAGTTTACGGTTCCCTTCGGCCGGACGACTCCGCTTTCTCCGAAACGACGCCCTACGCCCCCAACAGCCCTTACAGCGCGTCCAAGGCCGGCAGCGATCACCTGGCGCGCGCCTATTTCCACACCTATGGACTCCCGGTCATCACCACCAATTGCTCCAACAATTACGGCCCTTACCAGTTCCCGGAAAAACTCATCCCCTTGATGATCCTGAAGACGTTGCGAGGGGAAGCACTGCCGGTCTACGGAGACGGCCAGAACGTGCGCGATTGGCTCTACGTCGTGGACCACTGCCGCGGACTGGTAACCGCGCTGCTCAAGGGCCGGCCCGGGGAGGTTTACAATATCGGCGGCAACTGTGAGATGAAGAATCTCGATCTCGTCCGCCAACTCATCGCCGTCGTCCATGAATTGGCTCCCGAGAGCGCCACGCGCGGCGCGGACGACCTCATCACCTTCGTCGCCGACCGGCCCGGACACGATCGCCGCTATGCCATGGATTGCCGCAAGATCGAATCCGAACTCGGCTGGAGCCCGCGCGAAAATTTCGCCTCCGGCCTGGCTAAAACCGTGCGTTGGTACCTCGACAATCAAGACTGGATCGGCGATATCCAGAGCGGCAGTTACCGGGGTGAACGCCTCGGCACATTGGACTGAGATTACCCACGCCCATGCCCCCGACTGTTAAGGACCAATCCGACCTGGATCTGCGCAAGGGGATCATTCTCGCCGGGGGCAACGGCAGCCGCCTTTTCCCAATGACCCACGCCGTGAGCAAACAGCTCATGCCGGTCTATGATAAGCCGATGATCTATTATCCCCTCAGCGTCCTGATGCTGGCGGGGGTGCGCCAGATACTGGTGATTTCAACGCCGCAGGACTTGCCTCTCTTCCGGCGTCTACTCGCGGACGGGTCGCAATGGGGCCTGCGCATTTCCTACGCCGAACAACCCAACCCCGGAGGACTGGCGCAGGCATTTCTCATTGGAGAAGACTTTCTCCAGGGGGAGCCTTCCTGTCTGGCTCTCGGCGACAACCTTTTTTACGGACAGGATCTGCCCCAACACCTCCTCGCGGCCGCCCGGAAAAAAGAAGGCGCCACCGTATTCGGCTATCGCACCTCTAATCCGGAACAATACGGCGTCGTGGAGTTCGACGACAATTGGAACGCCATCTCGCTGGAAGAGAAACCCGAACATCCCAAGTCCAATTACGCTGTCCCCGGTATTTATTTCTTCGACGGCCGCGCCGTGCAATTCACGAAGGAGTTGAAAGCTTCGCCTCGGGGAGAACTCGAAATCGTGGACCTGATCAACCGTTACCTGGAGAGGGGGGAACTCACGGTCCAGCCGCTGGGACGAGGCACTGCCTGGCTGGACACCGGCACCCCGGATGCCCTTGCAGAGGCCACCGAGTTCGTCCGCGTCATCCAGCATCGCCAGGGGCTCAAGATGGCCTGCCCGGAAGAAATCGCATACCATCAAGGCCGCATCGACCGTAATCAGCTTGACGCTCTGATTGCCAACTACGCCAATACCGCTTACGGTGCTTATCTCGCCTCGCTCTGACAAAGCCACCTTCCGCTTCCTGTGAACGACCGCGACCCATCATCTTCCAACCCGCGCGAATTATGGCGGGGAGTCCGCGCCGAAGCGGAAAACAAACTCGAGACTCGCGATTACTCACGGAAAGAGATCGCCGTGCGCCTCGCGGACACCGGAGTGCGTGCCTGTGAGGTTTTTTCCAACGAAGGACTGGAAGACGCCTGGATTCCGGCTGTCGAAATATTTCAACGCACCGTCTATCATCAACGCAGCCGGGGCTATTTCGCAGAGATGGCGCGCACCACCGAGGGACCAATCCGCCGCGTCGGACTCGAACTGCGCCAATGGTCGGTCGCCACCATGTATTCGGAGAGCGCCAAGGGCTTTCATATTCATCCCCCGCATATCCCGGAAGGCGAAGACCCGGAGGCCTGGCTGCGTCGTCTCTATATTGAAGAACCCGGGAATTACTCACTGCGCCCTTACGACAAGGAACAATGGGATATCATGTTTTTTGTGCGCGGCATCGCCGAGATCGTTCTCGTCGACGAACGCGCCGGCCTCTCCCGCCGCGTCATGCGGTTTGTCATCGACGGCGACGACCTTCCCGGTCCCAATAACGCCGGCGTAGTCATTCCAGCCGGCGTCGCGCATGCGGTTCGCTCCTGCAGCTCCCAGGACTTGATCATGGTATATGGCACCAGCACGACGTTTGAGCCCGAGCACGAGGGCCGTATCGCCAGCGATATCGAGCGGGCGCCGTTACCCGACGACTGGGAGAAATACCTTGAGTCGTCCTATCCCAGTGCAACAAGTGAATCCGCTGGCTCTTAGGCATACGTTACGGGTTCGAAAGGGAAGTAGCGGCGGCATTCTGCCGCCGTTTTAAATCCATCCGGCGGCAGGATGCCGCCGCTACTATGGGAGAACCGATCAAAAAAATCAGCCGGAAGGACATGTCCGACATGTCCATGGGCGATTTTATGCGCAACGCGCGCGGGCCCTACGGGCGGCTCCTCGGGTATCTCAAACCCTATCGCTTTCGTTTCGGGGCGGGCATCCTCTTCGGAGTGGCCGCGGGACTCTTCAACCTCGTGCTCCTCTTCACTCTGAAGTTCGTCTTCCACATGGTGTTGCCGAGCGAACAGAAGCCCGGCGATGATCCCGTCAACCGGATCGGTATTCCCTTCTCGGATAAAACCTACGATTTCCCCATGCCCGAGGTCGGGGGGGATGGAGACATTTTTATCATTCTCCTGATCTGCAGCATCATCCCCGTCATGATCCTGATCCGGGGTTTGCTCGGTTACATGCACCAGTACTGCATGGTGTGGGTGGGCAACAAAATCCTGTTTCAGCTCCGCGATGAGACTTTCTCCAGTCTCATGAGCCAGTCGCAAAGTTTTTATAACAAGGCCAAGACCGGGGAACTGATTCAAACCGTCTTTAACCAGACGCGCATCGCGCAAGCCGCCAGCACCCAGACTGCCAGCGACATCATCAAGCACCCGGTCTCCATTCTCTCCATTGTCACCTTCCTCGTCCTCCAGGATCCCCTTTATACCGTCGCTGCACTGGTGGTCTTTCCGCTCTGCCTGCTCCCGGTGATTCTCGTCAGCAAGAAAGTCCGTAAAGCCGGCGGGCGCGAAGAAGAGGAGGCCGGGATGCTCATGGTCACCATGCAGGAGAGTTTTGCGGGCATCCGCGTCGTCAAGGCGCACGCCCGCGAGGATTTCGAAAGACAGAAATTCAACAAGGCCAGTAACAAGATGCTCGAGTTCATCATGCGCTGGCGCAAAGCCATGGAACTCGTGGGTCCGCTGGTGGAAACCGTGGCCTCGATGGGCATGGCGGCAGGCCTCGTCTACGCGTGGGCCAGCCAGATGTCGGCACAGGATTTTATTCTGCTCAACATGGCCCTCATGAGCATGTATCCGCATGCCAAGGCGCTCAGCCGCATCCAGATCCAACTGCAGAAGTCCATCGTCGCCACTTCAAAGGTGTTCGCCACCATGGATGAAATTCCCGACATTCGCGACCATTCCGAAGCCGTCGAATTGAAGGAATGCAAGGGCGAGCTCGCGTTTAACGACGTCTCTTTTGCCTATGTCAAGGGCACCCAAGCCGTCTCGCACATCACTCTGGATTTTGAGCCCGGAAAATCCTACGCCTTCGTCGGCCGCAGCGGGGCCGGAAAATCCACCATGCTCTCCCTGCTGATGCGGTTCTATGACCCGGGCTCCGGGGAGATCCGGATCGACGGCATCGATATCCGCAAGATCTCCCAGCGTTCTCTTCGTGATAATATCGGCCTGGTGAGCCAGGAAACCTTTCTTTTTCACGACAGCATTTACCGGAATATCCTTTACGGAAGACTCGACGCCACCAGGAAGGAAGTCGAGGAGGCGGCCAGGAAAGCTTACGCCCACGAGTTCATTCTCGAACAGGACAAGGGGTACGACACCATTGTCGGCGAAAAGGGATGCGCGCTGTCCGGGGGTCAACAGCAGCGTCTTTCGATCGCCCGCGCCGTCCTGCGTAACGCGCCCATCCTCCTCCTCGATGAAGCCACTTCCGCCCTCGACTCGGAATCCGAACGCAAGATCCAGTCCGCCCTGGAGTCACTCGCGGAAGGAAAAACCGTGATCGCGATCGCCCACCGTCTCTCCACCATTCTCAAAGCCGACTCCATCATTCTCATGGAACAGGGACGGGTCGTCGATTCCGGCCGCCACGAAGAGTTGCTCGATCGCTCGGAGGATTATCGCAACCTCTATAATCTGCAATTCAATATCCTGGAGCCGGAACCTGTCTCCGAAGCGCCGCCGACCGTCCCCGGCTGAAGGCTGCGCGGACGGCTGGTTATTCACAATCGGCCGCGCTGCAGCAATCTTCCTCGACCCGTCCCCGCCCCTGGCGTAGGGTGAAATTCCTGCGCGGAACCAGGAAGTTTCGCGTCCCTCTCCACAGATGAAAGTCTCCCGATCCTGGAAGTGGTCGATTTTTTTCGCCGCCGGCGTGGCCGCCGGCATCGCGGCCGCCCTCGGCTTGCGCCTTTACCTGCGCCTCGACACCGGCGCACCACCGCAGCTGGTTTCGCCCGTGCTGGGCGCGGCCCTTGGGAAACCGACGCCACCTTCGACCCAGGTTCGAATTTCACTCGATATCCCGCGCCGGGAGCGGCTGGCATCGCAGCTCAATGAGCTTCGTTCCAGCCTGGAGAACACACAGCATCAACTGGACACCGTCACCGAAGAGCGCGATGAGGTCTACGGAGAACTGACCAAGCTCAACGACGAGCTCCTCATCACCTACGGCACCTTTGAGGAAGCCGGAGAAAATATCGGGGCTTTCCTGCAACACCTCGACGAACTCGAAGAAGCTCTCACAAACGACTCCGCGCGCACAGCGCAGCAGGAGCAACTGCTCCAGGAGTGGTTCTCATTCATGGCTATCGCTGACTCGGTCAAGGAGTTGGACAGCGAACCCCGCGAAGCTTCCCGATACCAGGCCGCATTGCTCAAGCAATTGGCCTCGCTGTCCGAGTTTGAAGCTTCGCAGGTCCGCGCTATTCTGGATAAGGCCTATCGCGACGCGGGTGACATCGGAATCAATTACGCCTCCCGGCCCGGCGAAAACCTGGAGGACTGGAGAGCGCAGCGGCGCGAGTTTTACGACGGGGTCTACGTCCAGATCCACCAGGCTTTGAGCGCGGAAAAAGCCGTCACCCTCGATGAGCAGCGCTCTTTCATTGGCGTCGAAGTCTGGAACGGCATCGATCCCTTTACCATCGACATGCTTCTGGATTACGGAATGTAATCAAGCACCCGGTGACGCGGACAGAGAGTAGCTGCGGCATCCTGCCGCAGTCCAAAGCGGATTCTGCGGCTGGAAGCCGCAGCTACTTTCCTTCGATCGCAAACACCGGTCGTCAAAAATCAATGTTACACTGCACTACTCGCGCCCCACGATCCCCATGTCAAAAAAAAGCGGGCGCCGCAGCGCCCGCCAAAGATTATTTTTGACCTTCGAACCTTTTACCTTTTACCGAATCAATACCGGTAAGTATCCGGCTTGTAAGGCCCTTCGACCGGCACGCCAATGTATTCAGCCTGCTCTGCGCTCAACTCCGTGAGCACGACGCCGATTTTTTCGAGGTGCAGCCGCGCCACTTCCTCGTCGAGTTTCTTCGAAAGCAGGTAAACGCCGGGGACGTAGGTTTCCTTGTTCGCCCAGAGATCGATCTGCGCAAGCACCTGGTTGGCAAAGCTGTTCGACATCACGAAACTCGGGTGCCCTGTCGCACAGCCGAGATTGACGAGGCGGCCCTTGGCGAGCATGTAAATCGCGTTGCCGCCGGGGAAGGTGTACCGGTCCACGGAGCCTTCGGCTTCCGGCTTGATCTCTTCCACTTTGATCCCGGGAAAGTTGTCGAGCTTGTCGACCTGGATCTCGTTGTCGAAATGGCCGATGTTGCAGACGATCGCCTGGTCTTTCATCTTCGACATGTGTTCCGCCGTGATGATGTCCTTGTTGCCGGTCGTGGTGACGTAAATGTCCCCTTCTCCGAGGGTTTCCTCCACGGTCGTCACCTTGTAACCCTCCATCGCGGCCTGGAGCGCGCAAATGGGGTCGATTTCCGTTACCACGATCCGGGCGCCAAGCCCCTTCAAAGCCTGGACGCAGCCCTTGCCCACATCGCCATACCCGCAGATGACCGCGGTCTTGCCGGCGACCATCACGTCCGTGGCGCGCTTGATGCCGTCCACCAGCGATTCACGGCATCCGTAAAGGTTGTCGAATTTGCTCTTCGTGACCGAGTCGTTCACGTTGATGGCCGGCACCAGCAATTCCTCGCTCGCGGCCATTTCAATGAGGCGATGCACCCCGGTGGTGGTCTCCTCGGAAACACCTTTCCAATCCTTGACGTAATTGTGCCACTTCAGCGGATCTTCGGCGTGAACCTTTTTGAGTAGATCTTTAATCACCTGTTCCTCGTGGCTGCCGGACTCGGTGTTTACCCAGTCGCTGCCATCCTCAAGCTGGACACCCTTGTGTATGAGAAGAGTGGCGTCCCCGCCGTCGTCCACGATCATTTCCGGACCCTTGCCGTCCGGCCAGGTCATCGCCCTGATGGTGCAATCCCAGTATTCCTCCAGGGTTTCCCCTTTCCACGCGAAAACCGGCACTCCCGCCTTAGCGATCGCCGCAGCCGCGTGATCCTGGGTCGAGAAAATGTTGCAGGAGGCCCAGCGCACATCCGCGCCGAGGTCCTTCAAGCTCTCAATGAGCACCGCCGTCTGGATCGTCATGTGCAGCGAGCCCATGATGCGGACCCCCTGGAGCGGTTTTTCCGCCGCGTATTTCTCGCGCACCGACATCAATCCCGGCATTTCCTGTTCGGCAATACCGATTTCCTTGCGGCCGAATTCCGCAAGGGCAATGTCTTTGATCTTAAAATCCTGTCCTTCTGTGGTTGTCGCTGTGCTCATAGTATTAAAGTTTCAAGTTTTCAGTTTTCAGTTTCAAGTTGAGGATTGCATGGAGCGGATCAGCCCCTGCAGCATCGCGCCGATTTCCTTTGTTTCCTTTACGTAGGAATCGGCCTTGCCGGATGAGATTAAGTTGAGACGCTTTGCGATGTACGCCTGGGTGCGCAGCTCCCCGGCCGAGCCTTTGGCAATTCGCAGAAATCGAATAAAATCTCCTTTGCTGTCTCGCTCCGAGCCCTCAGCAATGTTCGATGGAACCGATAGTGCCGCACGTTGCATCTGATCTCTAGAAGTGTAGTTCCTGCAGTCTTCCAGTTCCTGACAGATTTCGACCGTCAAGTCGCAACTGCGCTGCCATACTTGAAGATCTTCGAACGATTGATAAGCCACCGTATTGATCTCCTCCTTGGAACTGGAAACTTGAAACTCCTGAACGACCCCTGGGAGTTCAGGAACCAACCGCCACGCTCTTCCCCGATTTAGCCGCCGCCTTCAACGCATCGACCTTGTCCTTTTTCTCCCAGGTAAGGGCATCGAGATTGTCTTCCCGGCCGAAGTGCCCGTAATTCGTGGTGAACTTGTAAATCGGGCGCATCAGATCAAGTTGCGTGACGATGTCGGCCGGCTTGAAAGAAAAGACCTGCTTGACCGCATCCACAATCGCGGAATCATCCACCTTGTTGGTGCCGAAAGTATTCACGCTGATGCTCACCGGATTGGGATAACCGATGGCGTAGGCGACCTGGAGTTCGCATTTATCCGCGAGATCCGCCGCCACGATGTTCTTGGCAACCCAGCGGCACATGTAGGTGGCCGAGCGATCGACCTTGCTGGGATCCTTCCCGGAAAAGGCGCCTCCGCCGTGACGGCCCATCCCTCCGTAGGTATCGACAATGATCTTTCTGCCCGTAAGCCCGCAATCGCCCTGCGGACCGCCGATCACAAATCGACCCGTCGGATTGATATGCATCTCCGTGTCGTTATCGATCTTGTCCTGCGGCAATATTTTCCGGATTACCTGTTCGGTCATGGCCTCCTTGATCTCCTGGTGGGAGACATCTTCGCTGTGCTGCGTCGAAATCACGATTGCACTGATGCGCACCGGCTTGTCGTCCACGTACTGCACCGACACCTGCGTCTTTGAATCCGGGCGCAGCCAGTCGATCTCGCCCGCTTTACGCACACGCGTCACTTCGCGGCCGAGCTGGTGCGCGTATACGATGGGCGCCGGCATGAGCTCGGGGGTTTCTTTGCAGGCATATCCGAACATCAAACCCTGGTCCCCTGCACCCTGTTCCGCCGTGTCTTTCCCCTCGGCGGCTTCCGCGTCCACTCCCTGCGCAATGTCCTGAGATTGCTGCCCCAACCCGTTGATGAACACGAACCGATCGGCATGAAAGGTGCAGTCGTCGTGCACGTATCCGATGTCTTTAATCGCCCGCCGGCAGATGGTCTGGTAATTGAAATCGCTGTTGGTGGTGATCTCTCCCGCGAGGATCACCATATTGTCTTTGACCATGGTCTCGCAGGCCACCCGGCTATGCTTGTCGTCTTCAAAACAGGCATCGACCACGAAATCACTGATGGTGTCGGCAACCTTGTCGGGATGCCCCTCGGTCACGGATTCAGAGGAGAAAATGTAGGATTTTGACATGGAAACAGGCTTCTTTTGACTTATATTTACAAATCGTGATATGTTGATATAAGCTCAAAATCGATGGAGTCAATCATAAAAACCCTCCGGCTCATCGCCGATCCCACCCGGATCCGTATCCTCGCCCTCCTCCGGCGCGAGGAACTCTCCGTCGCCGAACTCCAGGAAGTCCTCTCCATGGGCCAGTCCCGGATCTCCTCCCAGCTCGCCCAACTCAAGCGCGCCGGCCTCGTCGAAGACCGCCGCTCCGGCAAAAATATCCTCTACACCCTCAACACCCCCAATGGCGATTCCCCCGTCGCACGCAACCTCGCCGAAACCATCGAGCTGGCCTCCGCCGAGATCGACGAGATCGCAGACGACGAAGCGGCCCTCAAACTCACTCTTTCAAAACGCCAGGACAAGGCCCGCGCTTATTTCGATCAGCTTGCGGGGAAATTCGGGCGCAGTTATTGCCCGGGACGATCCTGGAAGGCGCTTGGTGAAACGCTTCTCAAACTGATGCCTCCGCTCGTGATCGCCGATCTCGGCGCCGGTGAGGGCACCCTTTCCCAACTCCTCGCCCAACGCGCAAAAAAGGTCATCGCCGTCGATAACTCGGAGAAGATGGTCGAATTCGGAGCCAAACTTGCGGAGGAGCATGGCTTCAAGAATCTCGAATACCGCCACGGAGATATTCAGGAGCCCCCCATCGATCCGGGCACCGTGGACATCGCGTTTTTCAGCCAGGCGCTCCACCACGCCCGCAAACCCGGCGTCGCCCTGCGCGCCGCCTGCAATATTATCAAACCCGGCGGACGCATCGTGGTCCTCGATCTTCTCAAGCACAATTTCGAGGACGCCCGCGAACATTACGCCGACATCCACCTGGGGTTTTCGGAAGTTGAGCTGACAGGGTATCTGAAGAAGGCGGGCTTCGTGGACATCGAACTCGCCATCGTCAGCCGGGAAAAGAAAGCGCCCCACTTTCAAACCCTCCTCGCCATCGGCTCCAAGCCCGCGGCCCGAAAAAAGTAGCGGCGGCAGACTGCCAAGCGCGAAGCGCGATACAGGATACGGAGTCATAATGCAGAGCCGGCGAAGCCGGATAATGCCGCCGCTACATTCCATCGAATCTCGATCCCTTCATGCGCACATTTCAAGCCTCCAGGCTCCTGTTCGCTCTTCTCATCGGGTCCGCCCTGCTCCCCCCCTCGCCGGCCCGGGCTGCCGAATGGGAGCTCGCCCGCCAATCGCCACCCGAATCCCTCGGCCCCGGCATCGCCGCGCTCGTGAAATCCGTGCGGCGCTCAACTTCCACCGATGCCCCCGCACGCACCATTCGTCTCATCCTGTTCGACAAAAAGAATTTCCGCCTCAAGATCATCGATCAAGGCGACACCAAACCGGGCCGACACCAGGACCTCGCCGAGGCGATGCGACAGAACTTCTGTATCGCAGGCTGCAACGGCGGATTCTTCCATCCCGATTTCCGCCCCGCCGGACTCGTCATCGCCGACGGGGTCCGCATCAATCGCTTTGAAAATGCCAAACTCCTCAGCGGCGTCCTCCTCGCCGACAAGAACGGTCCCCGCATCCTGCGCCGGAAGGAATTTCGCGATCATGAGGATATCGATCAACTGCTTCAGAGCGGCCCCTTCCTCGTCGACGGCGGCCGCACTGTTGCGGGTCTCTCGACCGGTCCGGCCCGGAACCGCACCTTCATCCTGACTGACGACGCCGGCCAATGGGCTATCGGCACTGCCAGCAGTCTCAGCCTCGCCGATCTCGGAACCATTCTCGGCGACGCCTCGATCCTCCCGGAGATCCGGGTCACGCGCGCGCTCAACCTCGACGGCGGTTCCTCGACTTCTCTTTATTTCGACCGCGGCGCCGGTCTCAAGCCGCACCACTCCCGCGGCTTCGCCCGCGTCCGCAACTTCGTGGGAGTGGAGCCGAGATAGTTATTGGTTATTGGTTAATAGTTATCAGGGAGAGGCGAACCCGGCAGCCTCAACCGCAAGCTGTGCACGATGCCAGATGGAGCGCATCGCTTCCGATCGCGGCCTGATAACTAATCACCGATCCTGCGAAGCAAGATCTTCTGAATATCCATCACCGCCTTGCCCGCCTGGGTGACCGGCTTGATCGACAAGCGGTGTTTCCCGGCGCGATCGATTTTCATTTGACCCAGCTCCACCGGCTCCCAGTTCTGAAACCCCCCGGTGTCTTTGACCACGAAAGTCTTACGCTGATCCCCGAGTTCCACCGCCACTTCGCTGCCATGGTTCCCTTTGCCGCAGCCCTGGTAAACCGTCACCGCGAATTCACCCGGCGCTTTTACTTCGAACTCCCACTGTGCCCAGTCGTCCTTGAAAATCCAGAACCCCAGGCAGTTCTTCTCTTCCTTCGGTTCGTACCGCATTTTTTCGGAAAATGTAATCGCGTTCTTCGCCAACAGCGTCACGCCGCCGTCATCCGCCTGCACGATCGGCTCGCCCTCCGGAGCCGGCAGCAGGCGTAAGGCCGACAGTTTGAAATCGTAAATCGGATCATCCTGCGGGGTGAACAGGACCAACTCGTGCACTCCGTGCGCCGGTATATAAATCTCCCCCAGGCTTCCTGTCCTCGGCGAGTCCGGGGTCCCTCCCGGCTTCAAGAATCCCTTGGCGCGCGCTTCACTCTCCCGGAGCCTCGCCTGGACGCCCATGGCCCGCCGCAGGCCGTGATAATCCACCTCCACCCGATAGCGTCCCCAGCGGATGGCCTCGAATTCCCAGCTGTATTCGTCCCAGTGGGTCATCGAGTTCATGCCGGTCTTCTCGAAAACCAGCGTCCCGCGCGGCAACTCCGCACCCGCTTGGGCCTTATCCGCCCCGGAGAGCGCCGTGGCAGTGCCCGCCAGGAGGAGACCCGTCAGTAAGAGAAAATACGCGGTTCGCCTGAATTTCATGATCTCAACCCAACAGCCTTTGTTCGTCGCGCTCAACCTCAAACACAAGGTTTCCTCCTCCTCACCGCCTCCAATCTCCCAAAGCGGGTCTCCTTAGTTCTACTTGACTGCCATGGCGCGTTAGCGCTCACATTCTGGCGGAGCCTGATTGCAGAGCTCGCGCCAGCGAGATAAACTTTAAACTTGAAACTTGAAACTCCCCCCAATGACCTCCGCCGAGATCCGACAATCGTTCCTCGATTTCTTCCAGGAGAAGGACCACACCATCGTCCCTTCCGCCTCTCTCCTGCCCACATCCCCCAACCTGCTCTTTACCAACGCGGGCATGAACCAGTTCGTGCCTTTCTTCCTGGGCGCGCAAAAGGCTCCCTACTCTCCGCCGCGCGCCGCCGATACCCAGAAGTGCATTCGCGCCGGCGGCAAACACAACGACCTCGAAGACGTCGGGAACGATTCCTATCATCACACCCTCTTCGAGATGCTGGGCAACTGGTCCTTCGGAGATTACTTCAAGGAGGAAGCCATCGGCTGGGCTTGGGAACTGCTCGTCGATCGCTGGAAATTTCCACCCGACCGCCTCTATGCCACCGTCTACAAACCGGGCGAGGGCGACCCCAGCACCTTCGATCAGGACGCCTATGATCATTGGAGAGCGCTTTTCGAAAAAGCCGGCCTCGATCCGGACGTCCATATCGTCGACGGAGACGTGAAGGACAATTTCTGGATGATGGGTGACACCGGTCCCTGCGGTCCCTGCTCGGAGATCCACATGGACCTCACCCCCGGCGGCATCACGAAGGGGAGCCTCGTCAACGCCGACGACTCACGCTGCATCGAGATTTGGAACCTCGTTTTCATCCAATACAACGCCGAGGAAGACGGCTCTTTTCATCCCCTGCCCGCCCGCCATGTCGATACCGGGATGGGCTTCGAGCGCGTCTGCGCCGTCATGCAGGGCACGGAAAATTTCACCGATTTCTCAAAGCTGCCTTCGAATTACGATTCCGACGTCTTTTACCCGACCATCGCGAAACTTGAACACCTCAGCGGGCACGGATACATCGACATTTATCCGCTGTCGCACGAAGACTATGACAGCCACGCTCCGGATCTGAAATCGGCGATCGCGTTTCGGGTAATCGCAGACCACATCCGCACGCTTTCCTTCGCCATCGCCGACGGTATCCTCCCCGGCAACACGGATCGCAATTACGTCCTCCGCCGGATCCTGCGGCGCGCGGTCCGCTACGGTCGCAACCTCGAGCTCGGCGGACAAGGGAAGAATTTCCTCCCCGAACTCGTCCCCGATCTCGTCGCACAGTTCGGAGACGTTTTCCCCGAGCTGAGAAAACGCCGGTCCCAGATCGAGGAAACCCTCGAGGCCGAAGAAACCAGCTTCAATAAGACCCTTGACCGCGGCATCAAGCTTTTCAATGTGGCGGCCGCACAAGTCACCGGGCCTGCGTTCCCCGCGGAAGTGGCCTTCGAGCTCTACGATACCTACGGTTTCCCCACCGATCTCACTGCACTGATGGCCGGGGAGCGCGGCTTGCACCTCGACCTCGCGGAAGTCGAGAAGCACATGGAGGCGCAGCGCGACCGCGGGCGCGCCGCCCAGCAGACCGAAACGATCAAGGCCATCGAATTCGAAACGAACATTGAAACCGCCTTTGTGGGATACGAGAAAGACAGCGCCCTTGCCATCATCCACAGTATCGTCGACGAGGATGATCGCCTCTTTGCGATCATCGATATTTCGCCCTTTTATGTGGAAATGGGGGGTCAAGTCGGGGACACGGGCGTGCTCAGGGTAGGGGACGAGGAGATCGAAGTGCGCCAAGTCGTCCAGTTCGGCCGCGCCACCGCGCTCGCAATCGATCGCCGCCCCTCCGCCTGGCGGGAGCAACCGCTCGACGCCGAGCTCGAGATCGACACCGGCCGCCGGCGCGACGTCGAGAAACACCATACCGCCACCCACATCTTCCACTGGGCGCTGCACGAAGCCGTCAGCGCCGACGCCGCCCAGCAAGGCTCTTACGTCGGGCCCGATCGCCTGCGCTTCGATTTCAACAGTAAAGCCCTCAACGCCGATCAGATCCGCGAGATCGAAAAGCGCACCAATGCAAAAATCGCCGCAGACGACGCCGTCGCCTGGACCGAGGTGCCGCATGCCGATGTCCGCGGACGCAAGGACATCATGCAATTCTTCGGAGACAAATACGGGGACAATGTCCGCGTCGTCCAGATCGGCGGCGTGGAAGGCTCCCTGGACGGCTGGTCCATGGAACTCTGCGGCGGCACCCACGTGAGAAAAACCGGGGAGATCGGACTATTCAAGATTCGCAAGGAGGAAGCCATCGCCGCCGGTGTCCGGCGCATTGAAGCGGTCTGCGGCGCGCACGCGGCGCAATACCTTGCCGAAACCGCGGACGCGCTCCGTGCGGAAATCGACGTCCTGCATGGGAAACTCAGCACCACCAACATCGAGCTCGAGGGCGCGCATGCGGAACCCGTTTCCGCTCCCTCCATCTCGGAGGAGCCCTATCAGATTCTTACCTCGGTCACCCACGATGCCGCGGGCCGCATCGAGGAAATCGACGCCGCGCTCGACGCCCTGACGGCCCATCGCGACGGCCTCAAGCAAGCCGCTATCGAGGCCGATAAACGCCTCAAGAAACAGGCCGGGGCATCCCTGGCGCGCGCGGCCGACGCGAAAATCGCCGAGCTGATCGCCGCCTCCACGGAGGACGCCGACGGCGCGACACCCTGCATCGTCGAGCAGCTCGAAGGCGCCGACCCCGGCCTGCTCCAGGAGTTTCTCCACAGTTTAAAGAAGAAAGAGTTTCCCGGGGTTGCAATCCTCGCCGCGCCGGAGGGCGGCAAAGTGCATATCGGCATTTACGTCGCCAAGGAAAGGACCGGTGAGTTCCAGGCCGGAAAGATCATGCAGGAACTGGCGCCCATCGTCGGCGGCCGCGGCGGCGGAAAACCCGAGATGGCGCGCGGCGCGGGTGACGATCCCAGCCAGATCGTCGCCTTCTTGGAAAAAGCGCGCGCGCTCCTGACGTAACCGCCGTTCCGACACCGTCCACCGTCTTACGACGGCGGCTACTTTTCCTTCGGCATCGCACGCAGCCGCCCGGTCGAGATCCCGCCGTCCACCAGCAGCGTCTGTCCCGTGACGTATCGGCTCGATTCGCTGGCGAGGAAAATCAGGGCTCCATCGAGATCCTCCATGTTTCCGGGACGCCGCAGGGGAATGCGCTCGGAAAGATATTCTACCCAGCCTTCGTCCTCGTACATCATCGCATTCTGCTGGGTTTTGAACCATCCGGGCGCCAGGCAGTTCACGGTGATTCCCGCGGGCCCCCAGTCGTCCGCCAGGCTCATCACCAGTTGACGAATCCCGCCGCGGCTCGCGCCGTAAGGGGCCAGCCCCGCATATCCGTGCACGCTGGTTACCGACCCGATCATAATGATGCGGCCGTGCCCCGCTTCCAGCATCGATCGCTTCGCCGTTTCCTGCGCCAGGAAAAAAGACCCTTTCAGGTTGGTGTCGACCACGTAATCCCAATCCTCCCAGGTAACGTCCACGGAAGGTTTCCGGCGGTTGCAGCCGGCGTTGCATACCACGATATCGATCTTACCGAACCCGATGATGGCTTCATCCACCGCCTTGCGGATGCTCTCGTGATCGGTGACATCGAGTTCTACCGATTGACACCGCCGGCCCAGGCCCTCGATACGGTCTTCGACGAGTTGGAGCGATTTCTTGTCCCGGCTCGTCACCACCACGTCGCAACCCGCAGCGGCCAGCACTTCAGCAAAATGTTCGCCCAATCCGCGACTGGCCCCGCTCACGAACGCCACTTGCCCCTCCAAATCAAAAAGATCTTCTCCGGAATTCTCTTCGCTCATTCCTGCTTTCCTTAGCTAAGAATCGATTTCTATCTTCCGTGCCATTTCTGCTTGGAACCTCTCCCAGGAAGAAGGCCCCTCACCCTACCCCTCTCCCAGGGGGAGAGGGAACAGGAAAAATCCTCCGCAGGGCGAATCTGCCCGCCGGATTACTGCCGCACCGAACTTCAAAATAGCTGGAAGCTATCCAAATATAATTTCTTTCGGTGATTCCTTCGTCACAATTGTTTCCCAAAGCCTTAATTCCTCGATCCCCTCTCCCTGGGGGAGAGGGTTAGGGTGAGGGGTTCTTTGTGGTATCCGTTGGTCAACGTGATCGCTCTTCTCACGGCCGTAGTATCACTTTCAACAACTCCTCTTTCCCTTCGTAAAGTCGCCCAAACCAGTCGGCGCCTTCACTCAGATCCGCCGTGGCGCTGATTAACGGCTTTACCCGCACACTCCCGTCCGCAACCGCTTCCACCGCCTTGGGATAAAGATCGCCTGCGGCGCAGGATCCCACCACGGAAATCTCCCGGGTCACCACTTCCTGCAAGGGAAAATCGACTTCCGCCTGGATGTTGCCGACCGCGCCGATCCTGCCTCCCTTGCGGACGCAAGCGATCGCCAGTTTTGTTGTCGGCGTCAGCCCGACCACCTCCATGGCGATATCGGCGCCCTCCCCGCCAGTCTGTGCCAAGACCCCGCCCACCACATCGGCAGTTCTTGAATTAAAGACCGCATCCGCCCCCAATTCGCGCGCCAGCGCCAGCCGGGAATCGTCGAGGTCCACCGCCATGACGCTCCCGCATCCGGCATTCTTCAATACCTGCACCACCAGTAAACCAATCAGGCCGGCGCCGATTACCACTGCGTTCTCGCCCTTTTCAGGGGCTACCCTTTCCACGGCATGCATGGCCACCGCGACCGGCTCGCCGAAGGCTGCTTCTTCAAATTTCAACGCGTCCGGCACCTTGACCAGCAATCGCGCCGGGACCACCACTCGCTCGGCGAACGCGCCGTGCCGGCGATACTCCTCGCAGGACACGCCGATCACCTGGCGTTCCGGGCAGAGATGGACGTTGCCTGAACGGCAAACTTCACATTCGCCGCAATAGGTCATTGAATCAAAAGCCACTCGATCAGCCGCTCTCCAACCGGAAACTTTATCCCCGACCGAAAAAATTTCTCCGGAGGCCTCGTGCCCCATGATGATGGGAGGGATCCGGCGGCCGCTGCTTCCATCCATACCGTGAATGTCGCTCCCGCAGATCCCGCAGGCTTTCACCGACACCACCACGTCCTCCGGCCCGCACTCGGGCTCCGGAGCCTCTCCGTATTCGAACTTTTTATAGGCGGTGAGGGTCAGCGCTTTCATTCGGTAGGAAAGTAGCACAAGCTTTGAGTCTCTGGCCAACCACAATCCGCAGGCTTCCGGCTCGTGCCTGGGGAATCAGAAAGCCCCCGCCCGCACCATGAAATCCCTCAACGTCTTTCTAGTCCTGCTTTTCGCCTTCCCGCTTTCCCACTTTCCCACTTGGGCCGCACCGCGGCCAAACGTGGTTTTGATCATGGCCGACGACATGGGCTGGTCGGATCTCGGCTGTTACGGCGGCGAAATCGAGACTCCCAACATCGATCGGATCGCCGCCGAAGGCATCCTCTTCACCCAGTTTTACAATAACGCCAAGTGCACCACCACCCGCGCCTCCCTGCTCACCGGCCTTTATCCACGCAACGGCGGACGGGGGCAGCACGAACTCATCCAGAAAAATATGCTCACGCTCGGCGAAGCCATGCGACACGCCGGATATGCCACCGGCATGTCCGGCAAATGGCACAACGGGAAAACCGAGGGCACCCGTCCCTACGACCGCGGCTTCGACGAAGCCTACGGACTATGGGACGGGTGCTGTAATTTCTTTAATCCCAAGATCCCGGATCCTAAATTTAAAGGCGGCAGGGTCCGTCCCTTCGGTCACAACGACGTCTTTCTCGAGTTCGACGACTTCCCCGATGATTATTACACCACCGACGCGTTCACCGATCACGCCATCGAAACGATCCGGGAGCACCTTGAAACTGAAAACTTGAAACTTGAGGCGGGAAAAAAGGCCCAGCCTTTTTTCCACTACATCCCCTACACCGCTCCGCATTACCCGCTTCACGCAAAGCCCGAAGACATCACCAAATACAAGGGACGTTACGCCGAAGGCTGGGACGCCCTGCGACAGCAGCGGCTCGCCCGACAACGCGAACTCGGTCTCGCCAAGGCTGATTGGGAAGTCATCGAGCGCGATGACCTCGCCGAGGCCTGGGACCAGGCCAAAACCCTCGATGAAGAATGGCAGAATCTCCGGATGGAAGTTTACGCCGCCATGATCGATTCCATGGACCAGAACATCGGCAGAATCCTCGACGTCCTTGATGCACTCGACATTGCGGAGAACACGCTCGTGATCTTCCTCGCCGACAACGGCGGCTGCGCGGAGACTCCCGGCGGCGACGATCCCTCGCAGGTCCCCGGCCCGCGCGAGTATTACAGCCATGTCGGCCCGGGCTGGGCCACCGCGTCGAACACGCCTTTCCGGCGCTACAAACAGTACTGTCACGAGGGTGGCATCGCCACCCCCATGGTCGCGCGCTGGCCGGCGACCATCACTCCCGGCACGCGCGCCGACCAGGTGGGCCATATCATTGACTTCCTCCCCACGTTCCTCGATATCGCCGGCGCGGATTACCCGGCGGCCCATCCCGAATTCGGCGAGGATACCCTCCCGCTGGAAGGCAAATCTCTCTTGCCTGTTTTTCAGGGCAAGAAACGCGTGCCTCATGAGTATTTATTTTGGCATTGGTCGACGAACCGCGCTGCGCGAAAAGACAATTGGAAACTCGCTTGGGACAAGCATGCAAAGACATGGGAACTTTACGATCTCATTGCCGACCGCACCGAGGCTCACGATCTCGCCGCCCGGCACCCCGAGCTCGTAACCGAACTCACCCGAAAGTGGCACGCCTGGGCGGATGCGACCGGCGTCGCAGTAAAAAGTAAAAGGTAAAAAGTCTTTCCACACACCGGCAATTGGTTGAAAAGGCGCCGCGACATAACCTTTTACTTTCCCACCTTTTACCTTTTACTCATATTTCGATGAAGCACCTCACCCTCATTCGCCATGCAAAGTCGAGCTGGGATCAATCCGCGCTGCCTGATCATGACCGTCCTCTCAACGCGCGCGGGCAAGAGGCGGCCCCGCTGATTGGAAGTGCCCTCGCGAAGAACGGATTCCAGCCCGAAACCCTCATCTCCAGCACCGCCGTCCGTGCCATCACCACCGCGCGAATCATCGCCGAAAAAATCGGGTTCGATCCCGATGCTATTGTCGAGGACCCGGACATCTACATGGCGTCCGAGGGAGAACTTATCGGCGTCATCAACCGGATTGATGAAAACATCAATCATGCGGTCCTGATCGGTCATAACCCGGGTTTCGAAAACGTGACCAACGCCCTGCTCCGCGCCGATTCCGTCGAACGAATGCCGACATGCGCCGTGGCCGATCTGCAGCTGGATGTCGAACACTGGGGAGACGCGGGGGAAAACTGCGCCAGTCTTCTCAAACATCTTTATCCGCGGATGTTTTCGTAAGCGGAAGGCGATCTCCCGTTAAATCTTCACGACGGGCAGGCGCAGGAAGACCCGTGGAAACGCGCGCAACGGGGCGTTGAGGACGGCGCGTGCCGGCATGGGAGTGCGGCCTCGAGCCTGCGCGACATCCTGCGCAAAAGGCGATTTCCCCCGCGGCGAGAGCTGCAGTCGCCGCCAAGGGGGAAAAAAGGACGAACCGCATAAATTCCCGGGATTTAAGTATTTCCGGGCGGTTGACAGCTGGCACTTCGAGGATATCTTATAAATACCATAATTAACATAATTAATGGACTCATGAATCGCTCTTCTTTTTTCGGGATTGTCCTCGCCGCGACACTCGGTTTCGGGCTTTGCGCACCTCCCCCCTCCCAGGCGGTTCTCATTGTCGGGGAAGCGTTCAGCTACCCCGACGGCCCACTCCATGGCAAAGGCGGCGCCACCGCTGGCTTCGCCGGCCCCTGGACCGCCTTCAGCCAATTCGGCGTCGCCGCCGGGGCAATGAATTATCAGCCGACCGCGCCTTTCAGCTTTGACCTTGCCAGCCGGCCCATCGCCGGCGGGGCCCCGGTCCCTGACGACGGAGAGTCCCTCTACGCTGCGTTCGACATGAAAATCTCACCTCTCGCTGACGGTAAACTCGAGAGGTTTGTCGTCACTCTCGCCGCTTCCGGTGCGGGTGACTCCTGGACGTTCGGCGTGAGTGGCTCCATGTTCACCCTCAATGGCGGCGGCGACGGCGGCAGCGTGGATCCTAACGTTACTTATCGTCTTGTCACCCGTCTCACGCGCATCGATTCCGGCAATGATATTATCAACCTCTGGATCGATCCCAGCGCGGAAACGGACACCCCTTTGTTGACCTCCAGCACGCCCACCTTCTCCGCCGCGCGTTCCTCTCTCACTGACCTTGGCAGCTTCGGCTTCGATAGTTTTTCTCTCGACGCCGGCACGATCGATGACATCGCGGTGGGAACCTCCTTTGATGACGTCTCGGGAGCTCCCGTGCCCATCCCGGAGCCTGCGGCTCTCTTTGCCCTGGGTGTCGCCGTTACCATCGCACGCCTCCGGCGCCGCCGCTGAGGCCACGCGGGCCCCGGCCCACGTCGTTTTCCGGCCGAAATCCGTCCTGGGGGGTCCTCTCCCTCGAATTGATTCGATTCGGGTTTCGTCTTATGCCGCAAACCGTGTATCGGTATCCACTGGACGCACGCCCCTCCCTTCCCATGAACCCGATTCCTCCCAGCCTGCTGCTCCTCGCTTTATTCGCCCTGATTCTCCCGGCCTGTTCCAGTGTCTATTACGAAGCCATGGAGGGCCTCGGGCTGCCCAAGCGCGACCTACTCGTCAAGCGCGTAACCAAGGCACGCGACGCCCAGGAAGACACCGTGGAACAATTCCAATCGGCCCTGGAGCAATTTTCCACTCTCGTCAACTTCCAGGGCGGTGAACTGGAATCCGTTTACAACAAACTCAACGCCGAGTTCGAGCGCAGCGAAGCCCGCGCCGCCGCGGTGCGCGAGCGCAACGACGAAGTCGAGAGCGTCGCCAAGGCGCTCTTCCGGGAATGGGAGAACGAGCTTAAGCAATACACCAACAGCAGCCTGCGCAACTCGAGCGCGCAGCAGCTCTCTCAAACTCGCGCCCGCTATGAAGATCTGATGCGCGCCATGCGCCGCGCCGAAAAGAGCACTGCCCCCGTCCTTAGCACCTTCCGCGATCACGTGCTCTTCTTGAAACACAACCTTAATGCGCGCGCCATCGGTTCCCTGCGCAATGAGCTGCGCTCCGTCGAACTAAACACCACCTCACTCATCCGCGAGATGCAGGCGTCCATCGCCGAAGCCGACCGCTTTATCCGCTCCATGGAGTAATCGCGTCGGTATCGGCCAGGTTATCCAGCCTGCCCGCGGCCCGGGACCGGTCCCGCCGCGCGATCGTTGCCCCGGTTGCACCCGCGGGGTATAAGTATCTGCACACCTTGGCGACCGGGTGCGCCTGCTTACATGAACCGCGCATACGCAGACCAAGCTTCAGAATTACGGGCTTCCAAGCTGGTCCTCCTCCTGGGAACCGCATGCACGCTCGCCACCTGCACTCCCTCGAAGCGAAGCGAAGAGTCCTCGGCCCCGCGCTACACCCATGCGCAAGCTCTCGTTTTCGTGAAGGACGCCGCCATCTTTTATGAGGAGGGCGCTTACGATCCGGCTCTTGAATTGTATCAAAAGGCCGCGCCCGTGCTCGCGCTGGCTCCCGGGGAAAACGCCGATTCCCTGAGCACTGTGTATTTCAGAATCGGTGATAGCCTGTCCCGGCTCCGTCGTTCGGGCGAGGCCATCGAGGCATTTCGCAAAACCGTCTCCATTGCCGAAAACCATCTCCCCTCGAATTCGATTGAGCTGATCAAGGGTCTCGTCTCCCTCGGCCGCCTGCAATTGGAATCGGGAAAGGGAGACCGTGGCGTCGCAGAGCTTTCACGCGCCCACGGGATGCTGTCGGAGAGAAAACTCGATGAGGAGGAGCCAATCCAGTTTTACCTCACCTCTACGGAATCCCTGGCCGACGCCAACCGGGCCCTGGACCGGACTGAAGCTGCAGTGGAGCACGCGGTGGAGCACGCCGAGGCTTGCCAAAAATATCTCGGGGCAAATCAGGAACGCACCGGCCTGGCCCAGGCCAAGGCGGCCGAATGGCTGCGTGAGTCGGGTCGCGTCGGCCTCGCACGACAGTATTGGCGCAGCTCGATCCGAAGTTTGACATCTTCGCTCGGGAAGGACCACGTGGCGGTCGCCGACCTGCTCGTCGAGTTGGCGCGGCTGGACTTCGATATTTTCCTCGATGCAGAGGCGGCCGGCGCCGGTTTCTCGGAAGCGCTTCGGATTTACAGGCAGCAGGGGAACAAAGGGGAAAAGCTTTTCGCCGCCCTGGATGGCGCAGGGATCGTGTCCTTTCACGACGGCACCGCGCCGGCCCAGCGCCCCATCTTCGAGGAAGCCGCCAAGCTCGCCCGGCGCCTTTTTGGCGCGGATTCTCCCCAGGCTTACGAGGCAACCGCCCGGTTTGCCGCTTGCCTCGCCTTTCTGGGAGAGGATGCCAAGGCGCGCGCGCTACTCGACCCGCTTACGGCGTCGCGCGAAGAGGACGAGAAGTTCAAATCGACGGAATACCTTGAGGCATTCGATTTCGCAGCGCTTGCGCTGGACGCCGTCGGCGAGGCAGAGGCGGCAGAATCCCTGCTGGCCGCCAATTTCAGGCAGTCCCAAGCCGATCTGGGAGGCGATCATCCCCGGTTCGTACATGCGGCCCTTCGCGTCGTCAGGTTTTACCTGGAGCACGGCATCACCGGGGAGGCGAACCGTTTTCTCGACCACCTCCAGAAAAAATCCGTTGCAGATTACGGCGAGTCACATCCCCGCACCGCGTATTTCGCATACCTCTTGGGCCGCAGCAACTATGCCGCGTCTAAATTCGAAGATGCGGAGAAATATTTTCAAACCGCGCTGGAGGTTTTCACGAAGGAAAAGGGCCCTTCTTCGTCCCTGGCGCTCGCGACGAGACATCACTTGGGAATCGTTCTCACCTCACTTGCGCGATATGACGAAGCGACTGCCGCCTTCAAGGAAAACCTTAAGTTGCAGCGCGAGACCCTGGGTGAAACTCATGAGAAATGCCTGATTACAGAGGCGTGTCTTGCGCGTATTCTCCTCGAAGAAGGACAATACGAGCAAGCCAGGAAGCAATGTGTTGAAGCTCTCAATCGTCCCGGCGACACACTGAATGCCGACATCCTCGGCCTCGCCGAATTACAGGATTGTCTGAGCCGCACGATGTATTTGTTGGAGGATGGCGAGAACTGCGCAAGGCATGCAGAAGAAGCCCTGCGCGTTCGCCTCAAGCATCTACACCCGAGACATGACGATGTGGTCCGTTCCCGCACTTTACTCGGCGCCGCGTATACCCTCGCGAACAAGACAGGACAGGCGGAGCTCCAGCTCCGGCAGGCCCGCGATATCACCACGCAAGTTCACGGACAGAGGAGCCTCGCCATGATGAATATCGCGAGAAGATACGCAATACTCTTCGATCGGACCGGCCACCTGGAGGATGCCGGCAACAACTTTCGTGCAGCTCTTAAGATAGCCGAGGGCATCTACCCTGAAGCGCACCCGGCAATCATCAGATCCTACAAGGAACTTGCGCTCTGGTTGATGAAGCGGGCGCGGTATGGTGAAAGCGCCGATCAACTCCGCCTCGCCCTTGAGCTCGCGGAAAAGAGGTATGGCTCGGATTCAATTAGAGCCGCGGAATTTAAGTCCGATCTGGCGGCTATCATTGCCAAGGGAGGCGACCCCGAGGAGGGGCTGCGCATGGTTGAGGAGGTTGGTGCAATCCTCACGCAGAATCAGGACACCGCCGATCCCGGAAAAGTCTTTGATGTGCGTTTCGCCAATGTCCACGTCTACCTTTCCACCGGGGATCTCGAAGCATCGGAGGGTGAGATTCAGAAGACACTCGATCTCGCCGAGAAACATCCCGATCTGCATGCCCGGCTCATTAACGGCATGACCAACCTGGGGCTTGCCCTCGATGCTAAGAGGGAATACGCGCAGGCTGAAAAAATCGCTCGCGAATCCGTCCGGCTCGCTGAGAAATTCTTTCCCAAGGCAAACGATTCGGCAATTCGGGCTTACCAACGCCTTGGAATCGCTCTCTTCCGATTAGAACGGTTCGAAGATGCGGAGGAATATCTCAGCAAAGCGCTGGAAGCCGCTCGAGTCTTCCACGGAGAAGGGAGTGCCTCACTTCTCGATCACCGTAGATTTCTCGCCAGCTGCCACGGGAGGCTGGGCAACGAAATCGAGGCCGAAAAAGAGTTGATCCAGTGCTCCCTGCTGGCAAAGGAGCTCTATGGGGAGGACACCGAATTGTTCGACTCCCTTCGTCATGAATTGGGTGTCCTGCATGCAAATGCCGGCCGGCCACGCGAGGCGCTGCAGCTCTTCGAGAATTCGCTCGTCTTCCGCAAGAAGTATTTCGGCCCCGGTTTCGACACAATCAACGCCATATCCCAAATCGCCCAAATCTACGCGGATTTGGCGGAATACCCGAAGGCGGTGAACCATACTCTCGATGCCATAGCTATGCTAAACGAACTCGGCGAGGACGATTCCGCTGCGGTCGCGGATTTCTATTATTCGCTCGGGAGCCTGTACTTTCGCATGGCCAACCGGACCCGCACCCTTGAGTATTGGGAACAAGCTCTCAACCGGTATCGTCACCTCAAGATCAGCAACGACACCGTCAAGAATCTCGAGGAAAACGTGAAAATCCTCCGGGCGGAGCATACGAGGTAACAGACCGGCCTTCCTGCAATCATGCCCAAAAACGTCCTCGGCGCCGAACTCCGGCCCTGTAGTCTCGACCCTCTCACCGGTTTTTACCGCGACGGCTCCTGCGCGACCGGCTCCGAAGACGTGGGTTGCCACGCCGTCTGCGCCGAGGTGACCGAAGAATTTCTCGGTTTCTCGAAATCCCGGGGCAACGATCTCTCCACACCGGAGCCGGCACACGGATTTCCCGGCCTGCGCCCCGGAGACCGCTGGTGCCTCTGCGCCGCCCGATGGAAAGAGGCGCTGGATGCCGGCGTCGCCCCTCCCGTGGTGCTCGAGTCGACTCACGAAGCCGCCCTCCGGCTGGTCTCGCGCAGCATTCTCGAGGAATACGCACTCGATGACGTGACCTGACCGATCGGGCTTCCAGAAAAACCCGCTATCAGCTATGCTCCGCGCGTGTTACGGAGTCTCTGGCGCCTTGGCCTCGGCTGGCTGCTCAACAAATCGACGCAACACTGTCCCTGCGTCGGGTGCGGCCAAACCCTGGAGCCGCCTCTCGAGCTTCCGCCTCACGAACTCGATGGCGTCCTCGCCTGTCCCTCCTGCGGCCGCCGCGCCTCGGTCTTGGAATGGGCTCGCAAGAGAGATGAACTCACCACGCCCGGGGAGAACCCGGACGGATCGCCCGCGCCCCCGATGGAGCAACCCTCTTACTCCGAGATTCAACGTCTCGAGTCGGATGACGGATCCGTGGTCTGGAATATACCGCGCGGCAGCGGGGGAAGTTTCCTGTTTGTCTTCGCCGTCCTCTGGAATCTCATTTGCGTGGGCCTCGCAGTCGCCTTCATCGTCAACGAGCCCGACAAACTCGCCGGCCCCGCGATCTTCGTCTTCCTCTTTCCGGCGATCGGCATCTTTCTGCTTTATTGGGGAGTGCGGCAGAAATTTTCCACGCACCTGCTCGGAGTCGGTCCTGCCGGCGTACTCCTGGAGCGCAAACTCTTCAATACTCGCAAGCGAATCAATCTCCCACCGGGCACCGTCACTTCGGTGCAGATGAAAGTTTTTTACCAGCAGAATTACGAACCGGTATACGGCATTGAGATTCGCGGCACGACCGGCAAACTCCGCTTCGGGAGCGCCTTGGACGAGGACGAGAAGCTCTGGCTTTGCCAGGACATCCGCCGCGTCCTCGGCCTCAGCGGAGAGGAAGAAATCATCGGGACAGAGCACGCTTCCGGCTCCGACAAGGCAGCGCACAAAGTCAGGGAGACAAAACGAAGGCTCCAGGTGACGGAATCCGGCGGGAGCCTTGAGATCGTGACTCCGGCGGGGCGCTTCGAGTGGCTCCTGGGGCTCATCGGAGCGATTTTTCTGGCTGCCGCGGTTTTCCTCTTCGTCCAGGCGTTCGGCTCTCTTGCAAGATTGGACTCCGGTTCCCAGGAAGGAGCCGGCGGGCTTTTATTTGCCATCCTCGGTCTGCTCTTCGGGATCTTCCCGCTGTTGCTGGGAGCGGTTTTCGGAATTGCGGGAGCCGCCATGCTGGCTTTCGCATTCGGCAACCGGAATTCCCGCACCGTGCTTCGCGTCACTCGGGGCGGAGCCGAGTGGTCGCGGGTTCGCGGCGGAAGCGAAAAGGACCAGCGGCGCCTCTCCAGGCACGAAATCCACGACGTCCGGGTGGTGCGCTGTCCCTATGAAGTGAATCACGTCCCGTCATTCCGGGGTGAAATAATCGGATCGGAATTCGTGCTGCCTTTCGGGTTTTACTGCGACCCTGTGAAGCTGCGGGCCGCCACCAGGAAGATGCGACAGCTCCTGGACCTTCCGGAATCCGTCCCGCTGGAGGACGCATCTACCTCTTGAAACTTGATAGGGAACACGAGACAATCCCCGCATGAACGCCGCGTCCAAGAAGTTTCTCTTTGATCTCCTCAATACCCCGAGCCCCACCGGGTTCGAAATTGAGGGTCAACGCAAGTGGGCCAAGTACGCGAAGAAATTCTCCGATAGCGTGGAGAACGACGCTTACGGCACGGCGTGGGCGACGCTCAATGGTAAAGTGGCAACGGGGAAAAAGCCGGGCCCGACCATCATGCTCGAGGCGCACGCGGATGAAATTGGGTACATCGTCAAGCACGTCACTTCGGAGGGGTTTCTCCACCTCGATCGCATTGGAGGATCCGATGTCGCCACGGCCCGCGGACGCAAGCTCGCTATTCTCGGAGACAAAGGAGAAATCCACGGTATCATCGGAAATACTGCGATTCATATCCGCGAAGGCCGCGACAGCGAGAAGGCGCCGAGAATCCACGAGCTTTACGTCGACATCGGCGCTTCGAACGACAAGGAAGTCGAGAAAATGGGAATTCGCATCGGACATCCCGCGGTTTATGTCGACAGTGCGGAACCCTTTGGGAAAAAGCGCATCGTGGGGCGCGCGCTCGACAACCGCATGGGTGGTTACATCATCGCCGAAGTGCTCGCCAGCCTTTTCAAAGCCAAGAGCCGGCCCGACGCCACGCTCTACGCGGTCAACGCGGTGCAGGAGGAAATAGGGGGGTACGGCGCCAAGATGGTGACGCACCGCTTGATGCCGGACCTTGCGATCGTGCTGGACGTCACTCACTCGACCGACACGCCCGGAATCGAAAAAAGCAAGCACGGCCATGTCACCCTCGGAGGCGGCCCCTCCTTGACCCACGGCACCTGCAATCATCCGCATCTGGTCGAACGCCTCATGCAGGTCGCCAAACGGGCGCGCATCCCCCTGCAGCACGAATCCTCATCCCGCTACAGCGGGACAGACACCGACCAGATTTATCACGTCGGTGAGGGTATTCCCAGCGCCTTGGTGTCCCTGCCGCTGCGTTACATGCATTCCATCGTAGAGATGGTGGATCTCGACGACGTCCAGAAAGTGATCGACCTTCTCAGCGCCTTCGTGCGCTCCATCAAGCCGAGCGATCATTTTGGAGTTAAGCTCTAGGCAATACCGACCCCCGGGGATCGACACGCCCTTCGGCCGGGAGCGACATGCGGGCACCTCTATTTGATTTCCCCGGCGGGTTCTGATCTATTACCTGGTATGCCTGTCCGGGTTCTATTTTCCCTCATCGCGGTAGCCTTGCTGCTGGGAGGAGGCTATTTTTTCGGTCGCAGCTTCATTTCGTCCGGCGCCCAAAAAGCGCTCCCCGTAGAAATTGCCGAGGTCAGCACCCAGGACATCGTCCAAACGGTCACCTGCGTGGGCGAAGCGGAGCCCTCTCTTTTCACTGAGCTGAAATCCGAAGTGAGCGGACGCATCGAAAAGGTGCTCGTGAAACCGGGTGACCGCGTCGAGAAGGATGCCGTCCTCGTCGAACTCGATCGCAGCGAACTTGAAACGCAGATCCGTGAGGCCGTCCTCGCCATCGAAGCCTCGCGTCTCGCTCTCGAGAAAGTCCGGCTCGATTATGAATCCAAGAAGGATCTGCACGAGAAACAATTCGTGCCCGCGCGCGAGTTCCAGGATGCCGAAATCGATTACGCGATTGCCAAGAACGAACTCGATATTCAAAAGGCGCGCTCCCAGCTTCTCCAGGACAAGCTTGATAAGACCACCATCAAGGCGCCGCACAGCGGCGTTATCCTCGGGGATGAATTAACCGAGGGCACCGTCATTACCGGCGCCTCCTCCGTGTCCAACGGCGACGTCCTCATGCAAGTGGCCCAGCTAAACGGATTACTCGTGAAGACCGAGGTCAGCGAGGTGGACGTCGTCAAGATCGCAGCCGACAAGCCGGTCACGCTCACTTTCGATTCTCTCCCGGGAGTCGAACTCCCCGGCAAGATTACGTTCATTTCTCCCTCCGCCCAACCCAAGAGCAGCCTTTCCTCGCAATCCGGAAACGCCCGCGTCTTTCCCATCACCGTGGCGTTTTCCACAAATAACGTCCGCGTCCGGCCCGGGATGACCGCCCAGGTCACGATCGTCCTCGACTCTGTGCAAGACGTGCTCGCAGCAGAGCTGCCCACTCTTTTCCTCGAGGACGGGGAAAACGTCGTTTACGTGAAGACGGGGGATTCCTTCGACCGCCGTGTCGTCGAAATCGGGATCAACGACCACGATTACGTCGAAATCAAATCCGGACTCAAGAAAGGGGAATCGCTCGCGACTTCCCGGCCCGAAGGCTTTGATCCCAACAAATCGGATCCCGATTCCAAGGCTCGGCGCACTTAGCTCAGTAATCATTACTCAGACGAAAAGTTTACGGGGCCGCTTCCGAGCCCGTGGGTGTGATCACTGATCACCGACTACTTTCCCTAAGATGAGAATCTTATCCGCTATCGCCATAGGATTGCGCGAAATCTGGGGGCACAAAGTCCGCTCTCTTCTCTCCCTCTTCTGTGTCCTCCTGGGGGTCATGTCGGTCGTCATCACCGTGGCTTACATGCGCAGCCTCACTCAGAACTGGCGCACCTACCTCAACGAACGCGGCGGTATCGAGCGAATCCGGGTCCAGAACGAAGAACTCCCTGAAGAACTTGAACACCTGGAGTCTATTTCTCCGGGTCGCACGCTCGACGATATCCGCGCCATCCGCCGCCATGTGAGCAACGTCCGGCGAGTCGGTCCCGTGATTGAACTCATGGGCAGCCGCATTCTTCGGAACGGAAAATCGGCTCGCGCCGGACGCGCCGGGATCGAAGCGGTCGAACCGCAGACTCTCGATATCGAACGCTACGAAATGGGCCGCGGCCGTTTCATCACGGACCTCGATAACCAGCGAGTCAACCAGGTCGTCGTCATCGGCACCTATATCCGCGACCGGCTCTTCGACAAGCTCGAGGAACCTCTCGGGAAATCCGTGATCATCGAAGATATCCCTTTTGAAGTCGTCGGCGTCCTCAAGCACTACCAGATGACTCATGGCCGCGATTGGCTGAGCTGGAAGAACGAGGTCGCTTTTATCCCTCTCCGCACCGCCCAACTCAAGATTCGTAACTCTCCAAGACTCGACGAAATCGACGTCCAGGTCGCGGATGTCGCCTATCTCGGGCGCGTCGTCGATCAAATCGCAAATACTTTGCGCAGTGTCCACCGAGGCGTGCCCGACGTGGATCCGAACACCAATGAATCCTGGACCGAAGACATCGAGCAGCAGGAACGCAGCCAGCTTACCGCCGGCGCCGCCATCTCCCTGGTTACCATTATCGTCGGCGGCATCGGCATCATGAATCTTATGCTCGCATCAATAAACGAACGCGTGCGCGAAATCGGAGTCCGCAAAGCTGTCGGCGCCACCGGTCGCGACATCTTCTTCCAGTTCTGCGTCGAATCCGTAACCCTCTCCCTCGTCGGCGGTTTGCTCGGCGTCGCCTGCGGGCAGGCGCTCATCTATTGGCTCCAACAGGTCATGACGGAAACGTCTCCTCCCGTGTTTACGGTATTCGGCGTCATCGCAGGCTTCAGCGCCAGCGTCACCATCGGCCTGCTCGCCGGCATTTACCCCGCCTTCCGCGCCGCCCGTCTCGATCCCATCGAAGCGCTCCGCTATGAATGAGCATTGCCGAAACTCCCTGCCCATTGACCGGATGAGGCCGGCAAATGTTTTCTGCAATATTCTGCGCCACTCCCACGTCTCACTCCAAATGCACCCACGGAACCTCATGAATCGCTTCGCTCATTATTTTGCCATTTCGACGCTGCTAGTCACGAGTTCGACCGGCATCCTCCCTGTCCGCGGAGGCACCGAGGTGGTCGGCGATAAGAGCCCGGCGGCCCCGGCCGTGGCCGCCGCAAGCAGCCCCAAACTCGCCCTTGCCGCGGCAACGCCCGCCTCAGCCGGCCCCGCAAACGAATCCGCCTCCGCGGTTCCGACCCAACCACAGCCGGCCACCCAGGCGTCCGCCGCCTCGAAACCGGCGCCCCCGGCTCTCCCCGCACCCGCGGCATCGAGTGTGCCCGCTCCCGCCAAACCGGCCGCCCCCAGGAACTGGGAGGATCATTACAGCGATCTCCTCAAGAAATACGCTTCCAGTGCCGGAGTCCGCTATGCCGCCTGGAAAAACAATGCCGCCGATGTCAGCCGGCTGCGCGAAGTCGTCAATGCGGTCGCCGCGCAAAATCTGTCAGGGAAAAGCCGTGACGATCAGCTCGCCTTTTACCTCAACGCATACAACGCCTGGATTCTTCAGAAGATAATCGAGGCGTATCCCGTGAAAGGTCCCGGCAACGGCAACGCTCTCAAGCGCGCTTACTTCTTCAAGAGCAAGAGCATCGAGGTCGCAGGACAGCAAATGAGCTTTTCGGGCTTGGAGAACGACATCATCCGCCCGCGCTTCAAGGAACCCCGCATCCATTTTGCGCTCAATTGCGCCAGCGCGAGTTGTCCTCCGCTCCAGGACCGCGCCTTCCGGGCCACCGCTCTTGACCGTGACCTCACCCTTCTCACCCGAAATTTTGTCAACGGCAATCCACGTGGAGTGCAATTCGAGTCCGGAAGCAAAAAAGTCCGCGTCTCAAAAATTTTTGACTGGTATGGGGATGATTTCGAGGCCGCCGGAGGCCTGATCCCCTACATCAACCGCTTCCGGGCCACTCCCATTCCCGCCTCCGCCAAAGTCTCCTTCATGGATTATGACTGGAGTCTGAACGAAAATCGCTAGGGCGATTTTCGTTCGTTATCGGTTAATGGTTATCAGTTATCAGGGCACACGATTCGGAGCCTGTTAACTAATAACTAATAACGGACAACTCATCGATCGGGCTCCGCCCGATCAATGCGCCTTACAAAACTCCTCGAAACGGTCGATGCCCTTCTTGATGACATCGAGGCCGGTAGCGTAACTGAAGCGAATGGTGCGGTCATCGCCAAAGGCGATTCCTGGAACCACCGCGACCTCATAACGCGAGAGCAGCTTCTCCGCGAGATTCACCGAGGTCAGGCCCATTTTGCCGATGTTAACGAGGAAATAGAACGCTCCCGCCGGCTCCGCCACGCTGATGTTGGATATCGCCTGGAACCTGCCAAACATGTACTGGCGCCGCATGTCGTACTCTTCTCGCATATCCTCGATGAACTGCTCATCCCCCTGCAACGCCGCCAAGGCGCCATATTGTGCAAAGGAAGTTGCATTCGAAGTCGAATGACTCTGGATCGTCGCGACCGCCTTGGCGATCGGTTCCGGAGCAGCCGTGTATCCCAGGCGCCAACCGGTCATGGAATAGGCCTTGCTGAATCCGTTGACTGTGATCGTCAGCCCGTGAAGCTCTTCACTAAGAGAAGCAATGCTCACGTGCTCGCGTTCCCCGTAGACCAGCTTTTCGTAAATCTCATCGGAAAGAACGACGATGTCCTCCGACGCCGCCACCTCGCCCAGCGCCGCCAATTCCTCGCGGCTGTAAACCGCGCCGGTGGGATTGGAAGGACTATTGAGAATAATCATTTTCGTCTTGGGACTCATGGCGCCTTCGAAATCCTCGGGCGTCAGTTTCCAGCCGTTGTCCTGGCGAGTTTGCACCACCACGGGCTCCGCTCCGACCATGCGCACCATTTCGGGATAGCTGACCCAGTAAGGCGCCGGAATAATGACCTCGTCGCCCGGTTCGCAGATCGCTAGAATCGCGTTGAAACAGGAATGCTTGGCGCCGCAGTTCACCACGATCTGGCTGGGATCGTATTCCAGGCTGTTGTCCTCAAGCAGCTTCGCGGACAAGGCCTCCCGCAGTTCCATGATACCGGAGCTGGGCGTGTACTTGGTGTGCCCTTCGCGCAGCGCCTCAATCGCCGCTTCCTTAATGTGATCCGGCGTATCCAGATCCGGTTCACCGGCACCGAAGTTGCACACGTCGCGGCCTTCCTGCTGCATTGCCTTGGCCTGGCTCGTGATGGACAACGTCATGGAGGGCGGAATCTCGGCGATCCGCGTCGCAATGATATCGGTGTAACTTTGGAGGGCTTTCTGCTGGGTGCTTACTGTCTGCATGGTCTCTGGATCTTCGGTTGGTCTATAAAGCGTGATTCTTTCTTCAATGAAAGAGATTTCGGATCTTTTTCACGACTCCGGGCCTCTTTCTGCCGCGGCTCGCCCCGTAATAATCAGTCACGAAATCAAGGAATTGATTTTCTTCCGCCCCGATCAAATCCATCTCCCGGCGGGCGTTTTCCGCGGAGTCGGATGCGTGGGCGGCGTTGATCATTACGGTGGTCCCGAACTCGCGCCGGATGGTCCCGGCGGGCGCCTTGGCCGGATCGGTCGGACCGAGGACGTCCCGGATCTTTTTCACGGCATCGATGCCCTCGTAAATCAGGGCGATGGATTTCTGCTCTCCCGGGGCCTCCCGGGCAGCGACGTTCTTGGTCTCGCTGGGGCGAGAGCCGGCCATGAATTTGATGAGATTTTCCCAGTAGCGGCGGCCCATGATCGGCCCGATGACCTCGGCGATGGCCCGGCCATCCTCCTCTTGCAAGATGATGGAGAATTTATCTTCCACCATTTCTTTAACCGTAGGGCCATGGCTGGTCTTGAAATGCTCCTCCAGGACCGGCAGGACCGGGCCATAAAAATCTTCGGCCTGGGCCACGCTCATGCGATGCACCTTGAAGCCCACAATGTAGAGACCCGTCCTCGAAAATACATCGATGAGGGCTCCGGGGCGGATGTTCGGGAAGCGGAAGTTGTCCGGCTTGATCAAAACCAGCGTTTTCTCCACGCGCGCCGCTTCATCTTCCCGGTAACACCCCACGTCTTCCTGGATCCCTCCGTCGACGTCCGAAAAAAGCGCCCACAACTCCAGGTGTTCACGCACCTCTTCGTCGGTTTTCCCAATCAACAGGGCCGGCTCGAAAAAGAGGACCTTCCCCTGGGTATCGGTCACGTATTCGCCGTAGGTGTCCCGGATGGTCTCCCCGCCGCCCTTCTGAAGGCCGACCTCACCGGCGACCTCCCGCATCCGCGAGACCGCGTCCTCTCCGCGGAAGACCAGTATGAGCATGCGGCGCCGCGGCGTGCCGGCCGGTGGCGCAGTGACGAATTTTTCCCTCAAGTAATCGGCGATCAACCTGCTCGTGGGGGGCGTGCTCCCATTGGAACCGAATTCCACAAGGTCGGCATACCGTTCCGCCAGCTCCCGGCTCGGCGAAAACACGGCCCCGCTCACCAACTCGAGACCGGTGCGGGAAATCAGGCGCGACAAAATATTTCCCGTTCTCGATTTACTGATCGAGTGAGGCGTAATCAACGCGTATGCCAAGTTTGATCCCATGCTCTGCGGCCTAAAAAAACACCAGGCCCGAATTCCGGGACGCTAGTGCTTTCGCAGATTGGGTAAAAGAAACCGGCAGTCCCGTGAACCGCGGGTCGAGTAGGTTGTGATACCCTAAATCGAGATCGATTCAAGTGAAATTCTGCCGGAGAATTGCAGCGACTGGCTCCTCCGGGGCGACAGCGGGGTCTACCGCCCTTTCAAAGGCCCCCGGACGCCCCCGCCCCTTCGCCAATCACGAATCAGACTCCTCATCCCGGATCCTTCATTTTTCATCCACCCTCCCCCAGGCGCTCACCCATTTTCCCCGCCGCACCACCTTTTCAAAGCGGACCCCCTCTTTCTCCCCCGCATCCAGGCAGGCCTCCGCCTGATCCGCGAGGATCCCGGAGACCACCACGAATCCGCCGGGCGCCGTAACCACCGCGATTTTGGGAAAGGCCGCCCCAAGGACGTCGCTGAAGAGATTGGCGGTCACGCAGGCATACGTGCCCTTCTCCCGGGCCGCGGGTTTCCAATCGAGCACGTTCTTTTCTGCAAACCGAATCTCCCGGTTCCGCAAGCCGTTGCGTTTCGCGTTTCGCTTCGAAATGCGCACCGCCCGCGCATCGTAATCACACGCCTCCACCGCGCGGGCTCCCAGCAGTTTACCCGCGATCGCGAGAATCCCCGATCCGCAGCCGAGGTCGAGCTGATTCCATGGCTCTCCCTGCCGCTCCAGCTCCCGGCTGATGTCCACGAGGAATCGCAGGCAGGTCGCCGTGGTCACGTGATCGCCCGTCCCAAAGGCCATCTCGGGTGGTATCGCGATCACTTGGCGGCGCGGATGTTCACGTCGCAGGCGTGAGATCACGGCTTTGTCGTCGCTGGACGCAATCAGCAACGCACCCCGGATCTTGATGGGAGGCGCCTTGGCGGCCGGCATGTGCGTCCAATTCCACTCCTTGAGCGGGCGCACCGTGCCTCCGAACTCGCGACGAATCGTTTCCGCTTGCTCCTCCGATTCACAATAGACCTCGATCCGAATCGACTTCCGACCGGGCAATTCGGAAATAACCGCATCGGTCTGGCCGAGGCCATGAAAGCGTTCCTCCCAGGCATCGCGCCATTTCGTGGAGGAGAGCTTGCTCCAGATGAACATTCGTTAAGCGTTAAGCGTTAAACGGCGACGAATCTCCGGCGGGTGGTGGCAGTTGAAAATCAGGGGAGCAGCTTCCGGGAAACCATCTGCGACCAGGGGATCCCTTTGCGGGCAGATTAACGGTTAACTCCGTTCCCCCGGAACGGGGGAATGGAGCGGGTGATGAGATTCGAACTCACGACTTCAACCTTGGCAAGGTTGCGCTCTACCCCTGAGCTACACCCGCATTTCCCTTGAGACTCCGAACCGGCCGGAGGGAAAGTCAAAATATTGGCCGGAAGGCCGCCGAATCAAGCTGAATTTCCGAAAATCACTCCGGACGCATTGGTGAGGATCAATCACTGGGATTCTACGGGCGTCCCTTTCGCGCGCCGACTCCGTCCTGCCTTTCGTCTCTCTTGGCTCTCCCTGACCCATCCGCGGAAATCCGCGAAATCCGCGGTTCAAAAAGGCAGATGGACTGCTAAGGTCTTCGGCGGGCCGGCAGCCCGCGGGAATTCATGGACAAACTCGCTGAAATTATCGACCAGAAACGCGCGGAACTCGAAGTGCTGCTTCCTCGCGCCGAGAAACTCCGATATGGCGCCGTCGAGCGCAATGACTTCCGCTCCCTGGCCAATGCCCTGCGCTGCGAGGGAGAGGACAGATCCGGGCTCGCTCTCATCGCCGAAGTGAAAAAGGCCTCTCCTTCCGCCGGCACCATCGCCGTAGACTTTGATCCCCTCGCCATCGCGAAGAGCTACGAGAACGCCGGCGCGGATGCCATCTCGGTGCTCACCGACGAAAAATTCTTCCAGGGCCACCTTTCCTATCTCACCAGGATCCGCGATGCCACCAGTCTGCCCTTGCTGCGCAAGGATTTCATTATTCACGAAGCGCAGATTTTCGAGTCCGTGGTCGCCGGAGCCGACGCCATCCTGCTCATCGTCGCCGCCCTCGAACAACACACACTCCAACACCTTCTCGACACCGCACACACCTACCAACTGGAGGTCCTCGTCGAGGTGCACGACCTCGAGGAACTCGAGCGGGCGCTCGATACGGAGGCTCGCATCATAGGAGTTAACAATCGCAATCTCAAAACCTTCGATGTCGATCTGCAGACCACCGAACGCCTCGCCGAGGAGGCCGGTGACGACGTCATCCTCGTCAGCGAGAGCGGAATCAAATCCGCTGAAGACGCGCGCCAGATCCACGCCTGGGGAGCAGACGCCGTCCTCGTCGGCGAATCCCTGATGCGCGCGGATGACGTCGCCGCCGCAGTCCGGGAATTCAGGGGCGAAGTGCCCGGGAGTTAAGCCTCCCCGCCGTGCATTTCACGCCCATGGAAACCATCTGCCGGTGGCACGCCTTGAAGGTTTCCAGCCGGTGTCGGGTGCGCAGAAATTGAAGGAATTTTTTGCTTAGTTGCAGAAATCGGTTATAATTATCAAATTCAATAAATTCTCAATTTTGCGTCTCAGCCTTTCAAGTTCTCCATCACCCCCCACCAACCATACTACCACCATGATCACACCAAAGTCCGCTCCAGACTCCGGCTCTCAATCCTCCGCGTCCCCCGCGACGGATGAGGCCTTGCAAAGCATCAACACTCTCCGCGACATCATCGTCGGAGATCAGGTCCGCAACATCACCGATCGCTTCAACTCTTTCGAAAAGAGCCTTGAAGCCCATTACGCGGAACTCGTCACCAAACTCAGCTCAAAGTTCGAAGCCGTCCAGACGCTCAGTCAGGCGGAAATCGAAAACCTGAGTTCCGGGTTTGACGAGAAGATCGAAGATCTCAAACGGCAGGACGCCAAGCTTCGTGACGAGATGCGCGGCGGCGTCAAACGCCTCGCCGCGCTGGAAGAGAGCCATGAAGCCCTCAAGAGCGCGCTCGCGGATCAAATTCGTCAAATGTACGAGGATTTCTCCAAGCAAGTCGCGGAACTTACGCGTCTTGTGAAGCAGCAGCAGGATGACCTGGCCAGCAAGATGGTGGCGAAGAGCGATCTCTCGAACCTCTTCAACAACATCTCCGGCAGCCTGTCGCCTGCAGCCCGCGGAAAGTAATCCGGGATCAAACCTTTATCAGACCACCACTGCCCGTCGCGAGGCGGGAGCGCCGCCGCTTCCCAAGCCTGGGAGGTGCGGCTCCACGCCTCGCCAAGTTGCCGCCTCTGACCCTTACGGCACGCAAACCGGAACGCGAAAATCACACCCATGAGTCCGCGGGGAGAGAAAGCGCCAGCCGAAGAAATCCGCCCGTCGCAAGACGACAGCGTCTCCCGGGATTCTCCTCATCCCGGTGAGGACGGCACCGCCGGTTCCGACGCGCCCAAATCCCCTCCGGCTTCCCGATCTTCCGCCTCCAAAACCAAGACTCGGAGCACCCCGCGCAAGCGTGCCGCTTCCCGCAAGAAGACGGGCACAGGAAAGGCCGCCCGGCGCAAATCAACCCGCGCGAGCTCTGAGAATACCAAGACCACACCCGCGGCGCCGGATTCCGCGAACGGCTCGGAAACCGACGCCTCCCGCGTCGTCCCGCAGCCCGGCGCCCCGACTCCTTTCGGCCCGGGGCCGGACTGGGAACCGGATCCCGATGCGCCTGTCTTCAAGGATACTCTGACTCTGCAGCTTCCCTTTATGGCCGATCTCACGGCCGACGGGAGCGCGCCCCGGCAAGAGCCCGGCATTGATGACCCGGAGACGGCACGCAGGGAACTTGAGGATGCGCTGCCCGCTTGGACCGCCGGAGAAGCCCTCGCCAAGAAACCGTTCCGCAAACGCGCCGATGCCAAAGGGGACTCCGCGCAAGATGACAGTCCGCGTCCCCTCACTCCCGGGGAGTTGCGCCTCGCGGAAGTCGAACTCAAAGAGGCCATCGAGTCCCTCATCGATCCCAAATTCCGTTTTAACATCGCGGGACGCGAATTCACCGCGTCGGAAGATGGCCTCGAATTCTTCGACGAAAAGGTCCTCGTCCTTCTCAAGGACTTTTTTCAATTGCTCGTGCGCCGCAGCAACCAGCGGCTCGATGATTTCATCCTCCGCAAGAAATTGCGTCTCCTCTGGGCACGCCTGCGGCGCCGCTCTCATGAGGCCGAAGCCATCGCCAACGAGGTTCCATTTCTTCCCCTGGAAATCGCTCTGGTAAACGTCAAGGGACAGGTCCTCGCCAGCGCGAGCCGTAATTCTCGTGACGCCAAACTCCCCATCCTCCTTAAGTCCGCTCCTCCTTCCTTCTTTTCCCTGGCCGGTGGATCCGCTGGATTCCGTCGCCGCCCCAAGCGGATTAAAACTCGCTTTTCTTCCAAGCTCGCGCTCCTCGTCGACGCCAACAACACTGCCCGGAAGAATTATGTGGTCTGCCGCGGATCGGGTTTTGCCCTCGCCGCCACCGTCCAGGGAATCGCCCCGCGTCGTTTCCGGCAACGCCTCCGCCTCACCCTCATGGCCATTCAACAGGGTCTCGCCAAGGATCCCGCCGGCTCCTCGGGAACCGTCAATGCCGGCCGCAAGGAAATTCTCACCCGTTACATGCAGGAGCTCGTCTCTCTCCCGAACCGGCACCTGGTCTCGCCCACCCGCTGGATCCAGGCGGCCGGAATTGCGGCGGTCGTCCTCATGCTCGCGGCCGTCGTCGGCTCCGCATTTTCGCTCTGGCATCTCTACCGCTGGAACGGCGTCGTCGACGCCATGAAGCGAACCCCCGGTATTGAAATCAGCCAGGCCTCGGCCTTCAGCCGGCCCCCGGCAATCATCGGCCTTCGGGATGAATTCGCGGTCGATCCCCTTACTATCGTCCAGCAAGAGGGCTTTTTCGCCGACGAACTCGCCCTCAATTTCTCCCCCTATCATTCTCCGCATCCGGTCATCGCGAAACGGCGCGCCCGCGCCGCCTTGCAAGCTCCCGAAGGAATCACCCTGCGCTTCGAAGATGATCGCATCGTTGCCACAGGCGCCGCACACGGAAACTGGTTGCGCGCTTCCGAAAAAATCAAAGCCACGCTTCCGCCAGGACTGACCCTCGAACTCTCCGGCGTCACCAACCTCGATCTCGAGTCCTGCCGCACCTCCGCCCGTCAACTCATCGCGCAACGCATCGCTTTTGATTCCGGGGATTCACTCAAACCGGTGATTCTACCCGACGATCTTCGCAAGACCGCCGACCTCATCCTTAACCTTCAGCAGGATGCCGCGGTCGCAGAGATCCCGATCGCCATACGGATCCTGGGCCGATACGCCAACCCCACCGAGCCCTTTGACGCCCGCCATCTGGGCATCGCCCAGGATCGAGCCGAGCACGCGCGCAATCTCATCCTGGCCGAAGAATCCGCCATCGATCCGCTGGCGCTGGTGCCACTGGGGGATCGCCCCGTGGATACCACCGATCCCGACGCCGCCCGCCGCAACCAATCGGTGGAATTCATCGTCCGACTGGAAGACGAATGGATCACGTCTGGCGGCCCCGCGGCGAATATCAGCGCCGCACGCGTCGCAAAGTAAGGCATTGCGCCTTCCCGGCAGTAGCTGCGGCATCTTGCCGCAGTAGTTCTCATCAATTCTGTCCCGACGTGTCGGGAGAAGCCGCAGCGGCCCCCTCCGCAGAACCAAGCAGGGTGAATTCTATGAATAATCCCAGCGGGACACCGTCTTACCCTCCGAACTAACACCACATACTGTCATGAAAACGAACACTCTGCTGAAAACCGTATCCATGGGATTTCTGGCGCTGGGCCTGACTCTGTCGCCGGTATTTGCCGGCCATGAGCATGACCGTCTCTATTACGACGTCAAATCCCTGGATAGTGTCACCAACGAATTACTCAACGACTACGTCTGCGAGTTGAAGCGCACCTGTAACTGGAAACCGTGCGGCCGCGAGAAAATCCTTTACGACGCGATTTGCGAGTTTGAACGCTGCGTCGACCAGGTGCGCGAAGCGCTCAAATGCAATGACATGCACGCGGTCAAGAAACACGTCTGCGCCACGCGCGAAGCCGCCGACCGGGTCAACCGCGCCGCCTCCTGCCTCTATCTGCCCCGGCACATTCGCGAAGTCATTCACGAAGCGAACGATGTCCTCTGCGCGGTGGAGCGCGGCGTCAGCCAATACACCTATCGTCCGCCCGCGCCCGTGGTCGAGCCCGAATACGAGCAAAGCCCCGGCGAATACCGTCGTGGATCCGCCCGGGGCGAAGTCTTCGCCCACGTCCTCGCGGCCATCTTTGAAGCGAGACGCAACCGTCACCGTTACTAAGCCAGCCATGTCGGCGGGCGGGGGGACCGACCCCGCCCCGCCGGCGAAGCCCCTTGCCTCTCCCCGCCGAGAGGGCAAAAAGGCGGCGGCCGGATTTCTCCTCTCCGGCGCCGCCTTTCTTGCAAGTAGCACAGGCTTCCAGCCTGTGTCTGCTCAACCACAGGCTGGAAGCCTGTGCTACTCTACGCCCTCAATTCAGCACCTTCAATTGGATGTCCTTGTAGAACACGGTGCTGCCCGGGTCATGCGCCTGCAGCGCGATCGTCCCGCTGGAAAGCTTGCGGCCGGCTTTCTTGGGATCCCGACCGCCCCAGCCCTCCGGCTCGGTGAACTGCACCGTGGTCCGGCCGTTCACCTTGATCGTAATCGTCTTGTCCTGGACCTTGATGTAATAGTCGAACCATTCGCCGTCTTTGCTCAAGGACTTGGGGACGCGCATGTGAATCATCTTTTTCTCGTCGTAAATGAGATAGGGCGCGAACTTGTCGGTCCCGCTGCCGTCCGGGGGATCCACAAAAACGTTCATCACCCCGTAAAGGCTGCCCGTTTTCTTGGGATCTTTCTGCGTCGAATTTACCTGGCACTCGTACCCGATCGACGGCCAGCCCTGATCCTGGTAGCGCGTGTGGATGTAAACGCCCGAATTCGAATTCGGCATCGTCTTCACCTTCAGTTTCAGCTCGAAGTTCTTGAACTCCGCTTTTCCATCGTCGCCGATGTAGTAAAGGTGGGCGCGGTTACCGGAAAGTTTCAATTCGCCGTCGACCACGCTGAAGGAAGAAGGGCTATCGGTGCTGGGTTTCCATCCCTGCAGCGATTTCCCGTCGAAAAGCGTGCGCCAGCCATCCGCGTCTGCAGGGAGGTCCTTGGCCTTACAGTTCGAGGCTGGCACAATGGCAAAAAGCGCGAGGCAGAACATCGCGCCGAGGGCGGGGGACGGGGATTTTGTAACCATGTTCCCGGCATCCTAAGAGTCTCCCCGCGCCTGCGGCAACGGGAAAGTGGGCGGCGCTTCCGGAGCCGGCTGCCGGCAAACGCCCCCGGCTCGCTCTTGCGCCGGCGGCGAGGGGCCGCATCCTTCGGGTCGGCGCCCGCGTCAGAACCACCGCTTTTTCCTGAAGAGGACGAGCATTCCCAGGGCCAGCACGATGAAGACGCCCCAGAGGGCGGGATAGGCCCACGGAATCGCAAGCTCGGGCATGTGCTCGAAATTCATCCCGTAAATTCCCGCCAGAAAGGTGAGCGGCAGGAAGAAAGACGCAAACAACGTCAGCACTTTCATGATCTCGTTCATGCGGTTGCTCACCGCCGAAAGATAAAAATCCCGCAGTCCCGCGGCCAGTTCGCGCAGATCCTCGACACTCTCGATCGCCTGGATCGCGTGGTCGTAAAGGTCGCGGAAGAACGGCTTCGAATATTCGGTGAGAAGCGCGGAATCGCCGCGGTAAAGCGCGGTGGCGATTTCCCGGATCGGCCTGACCAGGCGGTGCAACTCGGAAACCTCCCGTTTCGCAGTGAAAAGCACGTTGGCTTCGACACCCGCGGCGTCTTTCTGGAGGGCGTCGTCGAGGTCGGTCAACTGCTGGTCTACGCCGTCAATAACGCCGAAGTAGTTGTCCACCACCGCGTCCAGGAGGGCCCAGGCGAGGTAATCCTGCGCCGCGCCGCGAATCCTCCCCATGCCTTTCTTGATGCGGTCGAGCACGGGATCGAAGATCGGCGTCGGCGCTTCCAGAAAACTGATGACCACCGTCTTGAACACCACCAGGGCAAATTGCTGAACTTCGACGTTCTTGGTGTCGTGATCATAACGCAACAGTTTTGACACTATAAATACGTAATCGTCGAACACCTCGGCCTTGGGCCGCGACGATGTGTTGAGAATGTCCTCGAGCACCAGCGGGTGAATCTCGAACCGCTGACCCAATTCGGATATCTTCTCGATTTCGTGCAACCCGGTCACCTGGATCCAGGTCACGGGCTTGGTGTCCTTGAACCGCAAACACTCAGCAACGTTATCGGTATCCTCGATGGTGATATTTTCGCGGTTGTACTCGACGATGCGAAACGTGACCTTGTCGGTGAGCTGTTCACCAACATGGACGAGAGCCCCCGGCGGCATGGCGGGAGGCTTGGCGTGATGCCCGAACTCGCGCGTGAGGACCTTTGCGAGCCCGAGGGGATTGAGATGTCTGAGGTCGAACTTCGGCATGGGTTGAGATGCGGTTGTGGTTTGCCCCTTTCTTACTCCGCGAAGCGCCGAAATAAAAGCCCGCGCGCAAAAGCGGGGATGGCGGCCCCTCAGTGTCCGGCGGCCGTCACGATGTCCCGGATCGTAGAAACAAGGGCTTTCATTTCGAAGGGTTTCGGGATGAACGCCGCAGCCCCGGCGGTGCGCATTCTTTGTGCACGCGCCATTTCAGAGCTAAGACCGATAACGGGGGTTTCAGGATAGCGGCTGCGGATTTGACGGGTGGCGTCCTCTCCCGAAATTCCGGGGAGGCTCCAGTCCATGAGAATAAGGTCAGGATGCATCATCTTGAGCCGGGTGAGGGCTTCTTCGGCATCGTGGGCGAGTTCCACCCGGTACCCGCTCATTTCGAGGACGACCTGGAGGCTTTCCCGCAGGACGGCGTCGTCATCGACGATCAGAAGCAGAGGTTCACATGCCTGATTCATTCCCTTCGCAGGTAGTTTGGTTTTCCATAACCCGGTGGTCCG
>JAHEJT010000081.1 GCA_024638765.1 Verrucomicrobiales bacterium | reverse complement strand
CATGGGCGCGTCCGGTTCTGCAGCCACGGTGGAGATCACATAGGAATCGGCATGCCCGCCGTTCGTGACGAAGCACTTGGTACCGGTCACGGTGAAAGAGTCGGAGGCGTTGGTTTCCAGTTTGGTTTCGGGATAATAGAAGTGCGCGCCGGTCCCGGGCTCGCTGAGGGCAAGGGAAGTGAGGTGTTCTCCCGCTGCGATGGGTTCGAGATAGCGCTCTTTTTGGTCGGTGCTGGCTTTCGCCGCGATAACGGCGCTGGCGACGCAATGCATGCCGTAACAGAGCCCGGTGGAGGCGCATTCCTGCCCCAGGATCTCGCAGGTCTGGGCGAGGGCGAGCATTCCGAAACCGAGTCCGCCGCTCTCCTCGGGGACCACTAAGCCCCCCAGGCCTGCCTGCTGCAGGGCACGGACGCCTTTTTCGGGCCAATGCGCCTCGACATCGACACGCTCGCTCTCCCCGGCGACCACATCGGCCGCAATCTCCCGGGTTGCCGCCAAGGCTTCATCTAGCGCCATCTTTGGCATGATCCTTGCACCGTTCAATCCCTTGGGGGAATTCTGGAATCCGTTTGGGGATGTCGCGGGCTTCCGCTTTGTTTCTCTACTGCTTAACTAGCCTACCGGGGCAGAACCCCCTTTGCAAGCGCTGGAAACAGGGGAGAAAGTGGGGCAGGTTTTCAACCCGCCTTTTGATTTAAGATGGCAGGTTGAAAACCTGCCCCACTTTACTCAAGCTTCTCGCTCCGCAATCCACCCGCGCAGCTTGTCGCGGACGGCGGCGAAGCCGGCGAGGAGGCCGGGAAGATTCTCGTGGAAGTGCTCGATACACCAGGGTCCGCGGAAGCCGGCGTCCCACCCGGTGTCGAAGCAGAGTTTCAAATCGTATTTCGGGTGCGAGCCGTCGGGCTCGAGTTGGAATGCTTTGAAGTCGGAAGTCACCGCAAGAGGGTAGGCTTTGGCGAGCCCGGGGTAACGGGTGGCGTTGTCGGGCCAGTTGCCGGTATCGGGGGAGGCGTGAAGGCCCTCGCCGACGCGCGCGATCATCGAGGGGATGGCGTCGGGATCGCGGCTCACCCAGCCGGTGTTTTCGATGAGCAGGGTGACGCCCTTCGGGCCGCCGTAATCGATGAGTTCGCGGTAAGCTTCGGTGAGGCGGTCGCGATCGGGGTTTTTACCGGCGCCGGCGACGGGGCGGATCCAGCGGCAGCCGAGATGATGCGCGGCGTCGATGGATTCCTTGTAAATTTTGATTGCGTGTTTTCGCGCTTCGCCGTCGGGACTCGCCATATCAAGACCCTTCTGGTTGCACTTGAGATTGGTGAGGATGCAGTCGTGGTCATCGGCCGCTTTACGCAGCTTGTCGAGGTAAGCAGGTTCGAATGACTCGAGGGTGCGGCTCATGAAGTCGAGGACGCGCATGTCGAGTTCGTCGCGCATGATGCGTGGGAGGTCGAGGAGGCGCAGTTTGCCGGCGGCAGGTGCAAAGGTGATGTGGGAAAAAAACGAGCCAGTGGTAACGCCGATCTCGCCTTCGACGTCACGGTGGCGGTGCGCGGATTTGGAGGCGGCGGGGAGCGCAGCCGCGCCGAGGGCGAGGGAGGAGAATTTGAGGAAGTGGCGGCGGGAGGTCATGGGGTATCAGGTATCAGGGGGCTAGTCCTGAACTTTGAATGGACGCGAATTTTTTATGTGCGTGGCTCAAAATCTCCCTGGAGGGCGACGCTTTGTCGTCGCCGCGGCGGTTGCGGCGAAGCGCAACCCTCCAGACCTTCAGGCCACGATATCGTGGATCACGCTGCCGTAGACGTCGGTGAGGCGGAAGGGGCGGCCGGAATACTTGTAAGTGAGTTCTTCGTGGTCGAACCCGAGGAGGTGGAGCAGGGTCGCATGGAGGTCGTGGACGTGGACCTTGTTTTCGACGGCCTTGAAGCCGAGTGCATCGCTGGCGCCGTAACTGAAACCCCGTTTCACGCCGCCGCCGGCCATCCAAAGGGTGGCGGTATGGGGATTGTGATCGCGGCCGTTGTTGTTTTCGGAGTAAGGGGTGCGACCGAACTCGCCGGCCCAGAGGACGAGAGTCTCGTCGAGAAGTCCGCGCTGCTTGAGATCGGCGAGGAGGGCTGCAATGGGGCGGTCGACGGCGCGGGCGTGGGCGCGGTGATCTTTTTCCAGGTCGCGATGCTGGTCCCACTTCGGGGTGGTGGTGTTGTCGGTAAAGTTGACCTGGACGAAGCGGACACCGGACTCCGAGAGGCGGCGGGCGAGGAGGCACTGGCGGCCGAAGTCGTCGGTGGCTTTCTTGCCGATTCCATACATGGCGCGGGTGCCTTCCGGTTCCCGGGAGAGGTCGGCGATGTCCGGGGCGTGCTGTTGCATGCCGAAAGCCATCTCGAAGGAATTGATGGCCGACTCGAGGACTTCGGGTTCCGCTTCGCGGTGGGCCTGGGTGCGGTTGAGGCGCCGGAGGAGATCGAACTGTGCGCGTTGGGCGTCCGGGATGCCGCCGGAGGGAAGGTTGCGGAACTTCGCCTCGGTTGCGGGGCGCTCGGCTTTCCCGAGCGCGGTGCCGGCGTAAACGCCGGGGAGGAAGGCGCTCCCATAATTGCGCACGCCGCCGATGAGAGCGCTGGGGCAGATACTGACGAAGCCGGGCAGGTTTTCGTTTTCGCTCCCGAGTCCGTACGTGATCCAAGCGCCCATGGAGGGTCGGACGAGGGTCGTGGCGCCGGTGTGAAAGAAAAGGGTCGCGGGTCCATGCGCGACGGCGTCGGTCTGGACGCTCTTGATAAAGCAGAGGTCGTCGGCGTGGCGAGCGACGTGGGGAAAGAGTTCCGAGACCCAGGCGCCGGACTGACCATGTTGGGAGAAGTCGAAAGGCGAACCCATCAGGGTGCGTGCTTCGACGACGCGGGTGCGGGTGTTTTTGAATTCCGCGGTTTGTCCGTGGCGACGGTTGAGTTCAGGCTTGTAATCGAAGGTGTCGACCTGGCTGGGGCCGCCGTTCATGAAGAGGAAGATGACGCGCTTGGCGCGTGCGGGGAGCGGCGGCAATTTGGGGGCGAGAGGGTTGCAAGATGTTCGATTTCCGATTTTCGATTTGCGATTTGGGAATGCGGAACTCGGAATTGTTTTGCCGAGTGAGGAACGAGCGAGGAGATCGGTGAGGGCGAGGGAGCCGAAGCCCAGCGCGGCGCGCCGGAGCATGCGGCGGCGCGAGATGGGGATTTCCGATTTCCGATTTTTGATTTCCGATGTTGAGCTCATCGAATTGGAACCGCGGATTTACACAGATTTACACAGATTTTTTTAACCGCAGAGAACGCAGATTTTTTTAACCGCAGAGAACGCAGAGGGCGCAGATATCTTTGGAGGCCAGAGTTAGGTTCGTCTGGGATGAAAAAATTGGAAATCGGAAATGGTAAATTGGAAATTCGCTTAGCGTAGGAAGCGGAAATCGACGCAGGCGAAGAGATTGTGCTGGAAGTCGGTCCAGCGCTCGAGTGCGTGCTTATAATCATTCTCGCCCCTGCCGTGCGGTTTGTCGAGGAAGTCCGCGACGAGTTGGGCCTCCTCCGCGGTGGGGGCGCGGCCGAGAGTGGCGAGGTAAGCGCGGTGTATCTTTTCTTCGACGGTGAGGTCGAGCGCGAGGAGTGCGCGGGCGGCTCGTTCGGATTCGCGCCGGACGAATTCGTTGTTCATGAGGTAGAGCGCTTGCGGCGAGAGAATGGTGAGGTCGCGGCGGCCGACCACGGTGGCGGGGTTGGCGACATCGAAGGTTTCAAAAAGTTCGGGGAGATTATTGCGGAAGCGGGGGAGGTAAAGACTCCGGCGGTGATCGTCGTCGAAGACGTAGTCGAATTCGTTTTTCAGGGACGCAGGAAAAGGTTTTCCGGATCGTGATTCGAGGTCGAGTGCGCCGGAGACCTGAAGGATTGAGTCGCGGATTGTTTCGGCGTCGAGGCTGCGGCGGGTGCGGCGATCGAAGAGATTGTTGGCCGGATCGGCGCGCAGGAGGGCGGAATTCTTTGGGGCGGCATCTAGCCGGTAACTGTGCGAGGTGACGATGAGGGCGACGAGTTTCTTGGTGGACTGTCCGTTCTCGCGAAACCAGGAAGCGAGCCAGTCGAGGAGATCGGGATGGGAGGGGGCCTCGCCGGTGGTGCCGAAATTATCGAGGGTTGCGACGAGGCCGCGGCCCATGAGGTGGGCCCAAACGCGGTTGACGTAGACGCGAGTCGTGAGGGGATTGTCAGGCGAAGTGATCCACGCGGCGAGTTCGCGGCGCCCGCTTTCGTGTTTTGCGATTGCGGGGGGAGGAGTGCCCTCGCGGAGAGTGACCCGGAGGAAGCCACGGGGAATTGCTTCGGCGGGTTGATGCGGGTTGCCGCGGACGCGGCGCTTTTCGTCGGCGGGCGCGGCGGCGTCGACCACGCCCATGAGGACGGGGGGTTTCTTGGGGACGGCTCTTTGAGCCTCCAGCCGCTCGGCGTCGAGGGCTTTGAGGGCGGCGGGATCGATGCCGGGGTCGCTACGGGCTTTGGAATATTGTTTGGCGAGTGCGCGGTATCTGGCGTAGGCGCTTTCGTATTCGCGCAAGCGCGCGCCATCTGCATCGACACGGGGGTCGGCGACGTCGTTCCATTCGAAGTTGGTCGTGGCGGGGATGGGGTCGTAGGTTTCGGTGCTTGTGAAGATTCCGGCGAGCGCGTAGTAATCCGTCATGGGGACGGGGTCGAACTTGTGATCGTGACAGCGGGCGCAACCGACGGTCATGCCGAGGAAGACGCGGCTGACGCTGTCGAGTTGTTCGTCGGCGCCGTCCATGCGGAAAGCTGCCTCGTCGTCGTTGATGTAATTGCGAGGACCGAGGACGAGGAAGCCGGTGGCGACGAGATTCTCGTGGCGTTCCTCGGGAGTAACGGAGGTGAGGAGGTCGCCGGCGAGTTGCCGGCTGACAAAGCGGTCGAAAGGGAGGTCGTCGTTATAGGAACGGACGACGAAATCGCGATATTTCCATGCGTCGGGAAAAATTTTTGAAGCGCCGCCTCCGCTGGAGTCGGCGTATCGGGCGAGGTCGAGCCAGTGGCGGCCCCAGCGTTCGCCGAAATGAGAGCTTTGGAGAAGGTCGTCGATGACCTTCTCCAAAGCGGAGATGGAAGATGGAAGATGGAAGACGGGGTCGGCGACTCCCGCGAAGTCTTCGACTTCGGCCGGAATCGGCGGGAGGCCGGTGAGGTCGATGTGGAGGCGGCGCAGGAGGGTGTGGGGATCGGCGTCGGGCGCGGGGGCGAGATTTTTTTCTTCGAGCTTTGCGAGGATGAAGCGGTCGATGGGGTTGTGCGGCCAATCCGCGTCGCGCACTTTCGGAAGCGCGGGTTTGCGGACGGGTTGGAAGGACCAGAACTGTCTGCCTTCATCGAGGTCGATCGGAGGCGGGCCCTTCTTCGCCGAGGCTTCGAAGGGCGAGGACGGCGCCGTCGTCCTCGGGTCGGGCGCGCCGATGGCGATCCATTTCGCGAGGACGTCGATGGCGGATTGGGGGAGTTTCTGTTTCGGCGGCATTTCGAGGTCCTCGTCGTCGTATCGGATGGCGTGGACGAGGAGGCTTCCCTCGGGATCGCCGGGGATGATGGCGGGGCCGGAGTCGCCGCCCTCCTGCCAGCCCGGGCGGCTATCGAGGTGGAGATTGCCGCGGAGTTTTTCGGCTTCGTGCGAGTGGCACTCGTAACAGTACTCGACGAGGAGCGGCCGGACCTGGCGTTCGAAAAAGTCGGTGCCCCGTTCTTCGCCCTGCGGGTTTCGAAGGGCAAGGGGGTCGGCGGCGCGGGCGAGCGGGGCGAAGAGCAGGGCTCCCAAGAGGGCCAAGCCGGGCGTGCGTGGGCAATAGCGGGTGACCTTCATTTCCAGTGCAACAGCATAGCTTGGGTCACTGGCGGTGTCGATGGCGGGATCGGGACAGGAATGAGAGAGGAACCACGAATAGACAGGAATGGGCACTCATTTTTCTCGTGTCGGGTGTCGGGTACAGGTGACGAGTCTCGAACCCTGAATGATCAATGCCGGGGCCTTATCTGTTGTCCTTCTCCCAGCGCAGGATGAACTCGCGCTTCCCAGCCGCCTCGATTCGGGAACCGAGCCTGGCGCATTCCCGGTCCAGAGTTTCCCGGAGCCAGCGGGCGTCGTCATTCGGTGCGCGGTTGATGCGAAAGCGGGCGAGCCGCGTGGGCACGAGCTCAAAGCGCATAAGCCTTCCCGTGCCCGCGTCCATGGTCACGAAATACATGCATCCCAACTCGCCCCGGAACGCTTCGTGCCCGCTGATGCCCTCGTAATCATTGAGGAAATCGCCGCAGCCATAGAGGATCGGTTTGCCACGGTATATCTCGATGCCGCGGGAATGGTGTGATGAATGGCCGTGAATCACATCGATCCCGGCCTCGTCGATGAGCCGGTGTGCAAACAGTTTGTGCTGCCGGGGGATCGCGTATCCCCAGTTCGCTCCCCAGTGGATCGAGGCCACGACGATATCCCGTCCGCGCCGCGCCTGGCGCACGATCGCGGCGATCCGTCGCACCGTCGCATCGGAAAAGTCTTCCAGCAGGGCGACGCCGGCCCGCTTGTCGGTGGCCGCCCAGGCTCCCGGGATGCCGCTTGTCACCGACCCGAATCCAAAAACCAGCACCCTCCGGTCGCCGGGCAACACGATCGCCGCCGGGGCCTCCGCTTCCGCTTGGTTCCGTCCGGCGCCCGCCCTGGCGATTTTCGCTTCTTCGAGTGTTTCCAACGTCTCCCCCAGCCCCGCGTATCCCCAGTCGAGCACATGGTTATTGGACAACACGCAGCAATCGATGCCGGCTGCCGAAAGGCAGGGCACATTCTCGGGGTGCATTCTGTAATGAATGCCTTTTCCTTTCCAGTAGTCGTCGCTCCGGGTAACCGCAGTTTCGAGGTTGACGATTCTCACGTCGGGCGCTCTCGATGCGAAGATTTCGAGCGCTTCACCCCAGATGTAGGAGAAACTCACGGGCTTTGGGATCGGGCCGTTGGCGTGCTCGGCGATCTCGACGTAGCCACGCGCTGACTTCATGTAATTCTCGTGAAGGCGCGGGTTGCCGGGGTGCGGCAGCACCTGGTCGATGCCGCGGCCCGTCATCACGTCCCCACAGAGAAACAGCGTGATGAGATCCACATCTCCCTCGGACTCCTTGACCGTTGCGTTACCCATCTCGGACGCCCCGCTTCCCAACGCCAACAGCGTTCCTCCTCCCTTGACGAGAAATTTTCGTCGTTTCATCGCTCACCATCCATAAGAATGAGGGGGTGCTTCGAGGCGTACCCTTTCAGAAATCTGGCACTGCTTGGTCCAAGTGTCGCGATGAATTAATGCCGGTATTTTCGTCGATCTCGGGATTTGCGACGGGAGGCGCGCGGCCTGCCGGCCCCTAACCGGGTTAAGGACGGACACGCCTGCCCCTGGGGGGCGAAAGGCGCGGCCCGGAGGCCGAAGGACGAAAAGACAAGATAGGCTCTGATTCCGTCAAGAAACGCAATGCAGATGGCCCGGATTGGCGTTTTACTATGAAAGTAGCAAAGCGAAGCCTCTTGAACCTCTTACCTCCAAATCCTCATGAATTTACCCGTCCAAATTACCTTTCGGAATACGGATTCCTCGCCTTGGGTCGAGGACCGTATCCGCGAAGAAGCCGAGAAGCTCGATCGTTACTATGAGCGCATTACCAGTTGCCGCGTGATGGTGGAGGCGCCCCATCGGCATCACAAGCATGGGCATCATTACCACGTCCGCATTGAATTGGGTGTGCCGGGCAAGGAACTAGTCGTAAAGCGTGAGCCATCACTACACAGCGCGCAGGCGCAAGCGGGGGCCGGCGAATGGAAAAAGCATCTCGAAGCACACCCCGAGCACAAGGATATTTACATCGCGATCCACGATGCTTTCAAGCAAGCGCGGCGCCAGCTTCAGGATTACGCCCGGCGGATGCGTGGTAAGGTGAAACTTCACGGCCGCATTCCGCCGATACGACGCGATAAACTGGACGCCTCCTTCGAGGTGGTGGAAAGCGTCAAGGAAATCGAAGGCGGCGAACAGTGGGCTTGAGTGAGGGCGGGTCCTGGACCGAAAGGAAGGTAATGCCGGCTCAGGCTGAATGAACAAGGAGGAACCATCATGACGATTCGGATTCGACACCAGGAGCACACTTACACTTACCAGCACCCGATGGGGTGGAGCGGGGGAGACGAAGATTCTCGCAAGAAACTCAACGAAGCCCTTCCGGCGGGAGAATACCCGGCTGAAGCTGCCGAGGAGTCGGCGGTAAAGCACGCCCTTGCAGGCATTCTTGCGGGAGGGGAGGTCATACGAGAAGAGGCCGGACATCACCATCGAGGAGGAGGGGAAGCGGCCGACGAGGACGGGGTCCTCTCGACGGCGGCAGACGGCAATCCCGACCGAATTCTGGGCACTCTACCGGATTCGCCGAGCGGTGATCGTGACCGAATCCTGGCACCGGAACCGCCGCAGCCGAGCGGCGATCCTGACAGGATCCTGGAGAGCGGTTCGGAGGAACTCTGAAATCGAATCACTTTGTAGTTTTCGATCTCGCCTCGACAGACGCCATCACCGGAATCTATTCCTCGCTCGGCCCTGGCGGGCGCGGATCGGCGGGCGTCGGCTGCGGTGCGGGCGGTTGGGCTTGGAGGGCTTGCGGGACGCCGCTGGGGCTTTTCTCTTTCAAAATGGCGGCCAAGTTCTGCAGACGCCGCGCCACGGTGTGGTGCACGGTGCCGTGTTCATCGATGTCGCCGGCGGGACGCTCACACAATAACTCCAGAGCCTGATCGACGTGCTCGGCAGTCCAGAGGCGGAAACGGTCTTCGCGGATCGCCGCGACCACGTCGGGCCGCAGGATGGCGTGCCGCAGGTTGGACGCGGGGATGATGACACCCTGTTCGCCGGTGAGACCGCTCTCCTTGCACACGTCAAAAAAGCCCTCGATTTTTTCGTTCACGCCACCGACAGCCTGGATTTCGCCGCGCTGGTTGACGGAGCCGGTAATGGCAATCCCTTGTCGCAGCGGGATCTCGGCGAGGGCGCTGAGGAGGGAGATGAGCTCGGCGGCGGTCGCGCTGTCCCCGTCGATCATTCCGTAGCTTTGCTCCATGGCGAGGCTTGCGGAGAGGGCGAGGGGGTGATTGCCGGCGAACTTGTGCCGGAGATAGCCTTCGAGGATGAGCACTCCCTTATCGTAAGTGCGGCCGCTGAGTTTGCTCTCCCGCTCGATGTTGATGACGCCCGCCGCGCCCACGCCGATGCTCGCGCTGACACGCTGCGGTCGCCCGAAGGCATAATCGCCCAGGTCGGCCACGGCGAGGCCGTTAACCTGCCCGACGGCGCTGCCTTCGAGAGCGATCCGCAGGGTCCCCGCGGCAATCCATTCGCGGATTTTGCTCGCGACGAGGTCGCACCGGTAAACGCGTTCCTCGGTGGCCTGCCGGACATGCTCTCGGTCGACGGTCTCCGCGCCCGCCGATTTTGCCCAGTAACTTGCCTCCCGGGCGAGATCGGCGAGTTGACCGAATTCGGCGGTGAGCTTTGCCTTGTCGCCCGCGAGGCGGACCCCGGCGCGCAACATTTCGGCAACGGCCTCTGCCTTGAATGAGGGCATCTCGCCTTCTTCCACGGCGATTTTTCTCACGAGCCGGCCCACGAGTCGGCCAGCTTCTCCGTCGTGTTTCATCTCCGGATCGAATTCTGCTTTGACCTTGAAGATTTCCGCGAAATCCTCATCGAGTAGCTGGAGGAGGTGATACACGAGCGGATCACCGACCGCCACCAGCTTGACGTCGAGTGGAATCGGCTCGGGCTTGAGGGCCGTCATGGAGAACATGCCGAAGGGGTCGTAGGCTTCGATCTGCAGAGAGCCACGCTTGATGCTGCGCTTCAGTTCCTTCCAGACGACGGGTTCAATGAGGGCATCGACGAGGTCGAGGACGAGATAGCCGCCGCAGGCCCGCATCAGGCTGCCCGGCTTGATCTTCGTGAAGTCGGTAGTCTCCCGGCCGAGGCGGTCGACGGTGCGCTCGATGACGCCGAAGAGGTTCTTATAATTCGGAGAATGCTCGATGATGACCGGGGCGCCTTCCACGTCGCGATTGTCGACCACGACGTTGATTTCATATTCGCGGAAAGGCGCTTCGAGGGAGGGCGGGGAGATTCCCAGCAACGACATAGCTGCTTTCTGTGGCTCGTCGCCTTCCGGGCTCCGAATCGCCTGCCAGTTGTCGATCATATCCTCCTTGAGCTTTTCAAGCCAGTCGCACAGCTCTTCGTTTTCGTAGTGAGTGGCAATCTGATCGACCAGCGGCTCGATTACTTCGGTCGCGACCTTGCGATCGATCTCCCGCATTCGGTCGCGCAATTCGCCGTCGAGTTCACGCCGCTGCGCCATCGTCTGCCGAATCTGGTCCGCGACAGCTTGCTCGCGTTTGTTTATCGCTTCCCGTGCCTCCTTCGAGAGTTCGTCCGCTTCCTCCTGGGAGATGGGTTCGCCCTCCTTGAGTGGAATCATTACGAAACCGGTGGGAGTGGGCTGAATAGCCATCTGATTCTTGGAAGCCTGCTCCTCAATCTCCCCCAGTAGTTTCTGGTCCCGCTCTTGAAATTGCTGGCCGACCCGCTCCTTTTCGCGCCTCAACTCGTCGTGCTGAAAGGCTTTCGGAAGTTCCGCTGTCAAGCGGTCGACCAGCTCGTCGATTTCTCTTTTGAGCTGGGATGCTTGTCCGGGCTCCAGGGAGATGGCGATGGGGTGATCCGGTTCGGGGAAGTTGTTTACGTATATCCAGTCGGGCGGCGTGGGGGCTCGGCCGACACGCTTTTCGAGGGCGGCGCGGATCATCCCCTTTTTGCCCATCCCGCTGGCGCCGGCGACGTAGATGTTGTATCCCACATGCGGCACGCCGAGGCCGAACTCGAGGGCGCGGAGGGCTCTCGGCTGGCCGACGATGTGGTCGAGGGGCTCCAGTTCGTCCGTGTGGGAGAATCCGAAGCCGGTCATGTCGGCAGACCAATCGACGTCATCCGCATGCACTTTGCGTGGTGGGTTTTTCTGCTCCATTGAAATCGCTATTGGTGAATCTAGGGTGCAGCGTGGAGGAAATGATTCGCAAGGTGAAGCCTTGACTGCTAGGTAAGATCCTTCAGTGCCCCCGGGATCCTGGAATTTCCTGATATCCGGGCAGGGTAGGTGAAAGTGTTATGAAATCGGACATTGAAATCGCCCGTGCAGCGAACCTCAAGCCGATTTCGGACATTGCCGAGGGTCTCGGCGTTCCGGATGAGGCGATTGCGCCCTGCGGGCGGCACATCGGGAAAATCGCTCTGGATTATGCGGCCTCCGTATCGGAGCGCCCTCGTGGCAAGCTGGTGCTTGTTACCGCCATAACCCCGACCGACAGGGGGGAGGGAAAGACGACGGTGGCCATCGGCCTGGGCGATGGATTGCTTCGGATTGGAAAGAAAGCGGTGGTCTGCCTGCGCGAGCCTTCGCTCGGTCCGTGTTTCGGAATCAAGGGTGGGGCGACTGGCGGGGGCCGGGCGCAGGTGGGTCCGAGGGAAGAAATCAATCTTCACTTTACCGGAGATTTTCACGCGGTTGCAGCGGCGCACAACTTGCTGTCGGCGCTCATCGACAACCACCTCTTCCGGGGGCATGCCCCGGCCCTGGACGCGCGCCGCGTTACCTGGCGGCGCACCGTGGACATGAACGACCGGGCCCTGCGCCAGGTCACGGTGGCCCTGGGCGGCGCGGCGAACGGTTTCCTGCGCGAGGACGGGTTTGACATCGTGCCCGCCTCCGAAGTGATGGCCGTCTTTTGCCTGGCACGTGATCTCGAGGACCTGGAGCGACGGCTGGCAAGGATGATCGTAGGCTATACGCGCGATCGGAAACCCGTCTCGGCTTCGGATCTGCAGGCACACGGTGCCATGGCAGCGCTCTTGCGCGACGCCCTGGCACCCAACCTGGTGCAGACGTTGGAGCACAACCCGGTCCTGGTGCACGGCGGGCCGTTCGCAAACATCGCCCACGGCTGTAATTCGGTCATCGCCACGCGGGCCGCTCTCGGGCTGGCAGATTACGTGATCACGGAAGCCGGGTTTGGTTCCGACCTGGGCGCAGAGAAATTTTTCGACATCACGTGCCGCCAGGCGGGATTTGATCCCGCTGCGGCGGTCCTCGTCGCGACCGTGGGCACGCTCAAAGCGCACGGGGGCGTCGCTAAAGGGGACCTTGCCAAAGAAAACGTGGAAGCAGTGGAAAACGGGATGTCCAATCTCGTGCGCCATATCGAGATAATGGAAGAGTTCGGCCTGCCTTTCGTGGTGGCGATCAATCGTTACGCCGCCGACACCGAGGCCGAGATCGCGGTCGTGGAGCGGGCGACGCGGGAGGCGGGCGCCACTGCAATTGTCAGCGATCACTGGAGCGAAGGCGGCGAGGGCGCGGAAGCGCTGGCGGAACACGTGGCCGCGGTTGCCGACGAGTCGGCCGGCGAATTTCGGCTTCTCTATCCGGACGACATGCCGCTTGAGGAAAAGGCGGAGACGATCGCGACCCGGATTTACGGTGGGGACAGCCTCGCCGTGGACGATCGCGTGCGCGCGCAATTTCGCCGTGTCGAGGCAGACGGCTACGGGCATTTGCCTGTCTGCATGGCAAAAACGCCGCTGAGCCTGTCGGCTGATCCGAAGCTCAAGGGAGCCCCCAACGGATTCACGGTGCCGATTCGGGAAGTGCGGCTGTCGGCGGGCGCGGGCTTCGTGGTGGCGTTGGCTGGTGACGTCTTGACAATGCCCGGCCTGCCGCGGCACCCCGCCGCGCATGACATCCGATTGAACGAAAAGGGCGAGATCGAGGGCCTGCGGTGAGAGGTGTCGGGGACGCACTGGTTGCGGCGTCCGTTTCTCGCGGCTCGGCAGATCGACCTAGTCCAGGGTGAGCACGAGCCGCAGCCATTGGCGGGTCTCCGCAGACAGCGGCGTTTCGCTCCGTACCGTGACGGTTTCGGTAACGCCGTTGCCGTCGTCCGTCACGCCCACTTCTTCGACGAAACCCGCGCCGGTCGACCATCCGGCCAGATCGGTGCTGACTTCCACCCGGTAACCCACGTTTTCGAAGCGGTAATCCACTCCGGAGACACCGCTTCCCCCTTTGCGCCGCGGATAGACGATCGCCGGAAAGTCCTCTCCACCGCTCTCCGCCAGGATCGGCATGATAAGTTGACCCTCCGCGGCCTTCGGGTCTCGGTCAAAAGCATACTCGAACAGGTTGATAAGTATGTCTCCGTCGGGATTGGCCGAGAACCCGCTCACGCCCGGGTCGGCCCTCTCCGCCGGAGTGAAGTGTGCAAAGTTCCAGAGGTTCCACGCCGGAACGGTGACCTCGTATTCGACGTGGAGCAAGGGCGCTCCCGCGGCGGAGCCGTCATAAGAGTCGGCGACGCGTTTTCCGCTGCCGCTGATAATCACGGCGAGCCCGTTCGAGGATTGCCATCCGGGCCGTGCCACGATCTCCCCGATCAGCGGCGAGAGTCCGGGAGTGCGCTGGGCGGGACCCGCTCCGTCCTTGTGATGCCAGCCGGGGGGATTCCAGGCGACGCTGGCCGCCGTCAGGGGCCGGGCCGTGATGTCCCCTGCGATGGTTTGAAACGGCGGTGCGTCGTCGGCCGCCTGGCCGCGCAACACGAGGTTGGTCGCGGTGTTGTCCTTCTCATCCGCCGTGAACTGAATGTAGGCGTCGAGAATCGTGGCGCCACGGGGGACGTTCGCAACGAATCGAATCCCGACCGTCTGCGTCGTCACCTCTTCCACCATCTCCAAATCCGTGCTAACGAGATTCACCGCCCCGACCGCGGATTCCTCGGCGTCGTCGGCGCTCGCGCTGACGACGGATTCGGTGACGAAAGTCCCGCCCTCCGCGGTCACGGTAACGACGACGTCGTCGAACGCGGTAATCTCCCCGTCGTCCGCCGTGAGCCGCAGCACGAATTCCCCGAAAGCGCCGAAGTCGGCGACGGTGTCGATCGCGGCCGGGTCGTCGATAAGCACCTCTCCCGGTCCCGACACCACGCTCCACGCCGTGCTCACCCCGGGCGTGGCCCCGTCGTCGGTCACCCTGCCGTCGAGGATCACGGGCTCGGCGGGGATCGCGATCATGTCGGCTCCTGCGTCGCATTGGGGAGACAGGTTTGCGCTGGCGACGAAAGGCAGGGTCACCGTATCGCCGGTCGGCGGCCGCCAGAGATCGGTGTTGGCGGGAGGATACCACGGATCCGCGTCATCGACTTCGCCCACGGATTCCGCGTTGTCGATCCGCACGGAGCGGAACGACAGATTCGCGGGTGTGACGCGAATCCACTTCAACTGGTTGAACGATCCGCTAGCCATGGTCCAGGTCTTGTCGTCGTCGTTGGGAGTCAGCGGCGCGCCCCAGCTGCCTTCTCCGGCAAAAACCGTGCCCGCAGCGTCGTTGCGCACGTAGCCCTCGTCGCTCGACGGGCCCGTGGAAGGCTCGATAGGATAAGTGCGTTTCACCATGTGAGAGTCTCCTTCGGTCACGAGATCCACCCCGCGATCGAAAATAATCGGCGCCCACTCGACATACTGTTGCACGCCCTCGGCCTTCGATGCCGTGTGGGGCCGGATCGGCCGGTGATACATCGCGGTGAGCCAGGTGGTGCCGGCGTGCGCGGCGAGGTCCGCGTCCAGCCATGCCGCCTGGCTTCCCCCGATGACGGTTTCCGTGTTTAAGACGTTGATGCGGAAGAGACTGCCGCCGATGCCCAGCGCGTAATAGGCTTCTCCGCTGGGGACATCGAACAGGTTTACTACCGTCGCTGCCGTGAACTCGTGATTGCCTTGCGCCGCCAGGATCGGGTACATCCGGCCGTCCGCGCTCGTCGTCAGTTGCCAGTCCTCCATCCATTCCAACCATTCCGCATCGGTGTCGTCTTCCGTGTAATCTCCGCAAAACGCCACAAACAAGGGTCGCAGGCGCGCGACCATGCGGTTCCCGTTCCGGCGGGGGACGGCGTTCGTGCGCGAATCGCCGCCCGCGATGTAAGTGAAAGGCTGGGGGACTGCGGGTGCGGTGCGAAACCAGAAACGCGGACTGGTGCTGTCGCTATCCGCGATCACGAAATAGTAGACCGTATCGGGAGCCAGTCCGCTCAGGCGGGCAAAGCGGTTGTTCATCTCCCGGAAATTGACTGCGCGATCGGGCGCGCGCGTGAAGGCGTAAGCGCCCACATCCGCCCCGTGATCGACGGTGTCATAACGCACGGCGGGATTGGTCCCGTCGACCTGATTCCAGGCCACCACCATCGTCGTCGCCGGATCGTCGCGCCAGGAGAGACGGTATTTGTCTGTCGTCGCATTGGTCTTGGTTGCGCAGATCGCCAACGCGAAACCAAGTAAAACCCGAACCCCCCACGCCGCCGGGCATTCCTCAATACGGCGGGCTCTCGGCTGAAAGAAAGGAAGAGAAGATTCCTGCATGGCTGCTCAGTCAACGATAAACCGTCGTTCCCCCGCGGGATCTATGCTCTTGCGACCTGCACATCTATCAATTATCCCAAAAATGCGCAAATAGAGCCACGCATAACTTGGCATTCGAAGCGCAGGGTTAGGCATGCCGGGGCGGTCAAACGAATCCGGCGGAGCAATGAAACAAGTGCGCGCGGCGGGGCAGCCGGATAGACGGGCCGCGGCCGTGCGGTCTCCCCATCATCGCGGCGGCCGTTTTCGAAAAAGAGACCAAGCTCGCCGTCTCCACAGCGCCGCGATTCCCGCCCCAGCTAGCACGGGCAACACCGCCGACGGTTCCGGAACCAGCAGGCCCGTCGTGCCCAGCCCGTCGGGCGCCCATAAAATCCCGCCCGAGACCAGGTCCATGCCGCCGTTGGCATTGCTGGTGTCCGTCGGGAAGAAGGTCGCGTTATTCCAGTCGACCAGGTCTCCGCCCGACCCCGTCACGTCCGCGCCGAAAAGTGAAAAGCCGTAAATCGTATCGGAAACGGCGACGCCCAGGCCGCTCAGGGTAAAAAAGACGCCCTCGATCGATTGCCCCTGCACGAACTTCGACGGCTCGAAATCGTAGGGACTCGAATTGGCACCGCGCACCACCAGCGTGTCCGTGGCCAGGAGCGACCCGCCCCACTCGGCCGACGACAGCGTCAGGGTGCCGTAGGAGGTCGGATTACCGAATCCGTCGATTCCCGTAATCGCCGCGATTTGAAAGGTATCGTTCCCTCCGCGCTCGAACACAGAGAAACCGACCGTCAGTTGCGCGGCATTCTGCGGCTGGATCCCGCCGGTGGTGACGAAATCGATGCGCTCGATATTGTTGAAGTTCTGGAGACCCGCGTCGTTTGCGAACACGTTGTCGGTCCCCAGGACAGCTTATCCTCGGTCAGCGCCGCATCCATGCCGAACGTCCGCCCCCCGGGGATGTCGAAAGTGTAATTGGCCGGGCTGCCCGTCCTCGTCGCGTCGTACCAAAGAAGCTGGCGCTCGAACTCCACCGGGGTCACCGCATTGCGGCGAAAGAAAGTCGTGTCGGAGGTGGAGAGGTTCTGGTAAGTCGTCGCGCCGATCGTGATGTCGGTGACGATCGTGGTCATCACGCTGCCTCCGGAGGCGAAGTTCAGCGTGTTCGTGTCACCCACGCTCGTGGGGTCGCCCCCGGGCGCCCGGGACGCGACGTAGTCGGTGCTGCTGCCGCTCCCGTCCGTCGTCGAAGAAATCGAGTCGATCCCGGTCCCGGCCTGGGCCACGGCTCCCAGTGGGAGTGCGAGCGGGACCAGCAGCAGAAGGAGAGACGGCCAGCGGTGCCCGGGCAAAGACGATTCTGGCGGTTTTCCAGTATTCACGAAAAAAGCTTGATTTTATGAAAATATCACGAAAGTCGAAGTTTTCTAGTCCGGTTGCGTGAGGCCGCTGCCGAGCCGGATAGATGACCTGTCCCTAAGCGGAATCAGCCGTATCCTCAGCGGACTCCCGAAGCGGCCGGATAGCTGACCTGTCCCTAAGCGGAGTCTCGAAGCAGCCGGATAGCTGACCTGTCCCTAAGCGGAGTCTAAGCGGTATCAGCCGTATCCTCAGCGGACTCCCGAAGCAGCCGGATAGCTGACCTGTCCCTAAGCGGAGTCTGGATAGCTGACCTGTCCCTAAGCGGAGTCCGTGTCCCTAAGCGGAGTCCGAAAGCGGTCCGCCGGGGAGTTCTAGGCATCGGTATCCGCATTTCGCGCGGATAACGGAGTGTTCCCGGCAAGCGTTCTTCGTGTCCGGGCGTGACGGCGTTCAGGCCACCACTCGCGAGGGCGATTCGGCCTCGAAGATCACGGACTTTTGATAACCGGGAGGCCGGCAATAGACGGCTTCCATCACGTTGGTGCGCAGCACGGCAAACTCGCGGTGATCATCGGAGTTGCTGTGCCTGCGGAAGTAGGCTTGCGATTTATTGGGGATGCGGTGCCAGTACTCTTCGGCTTCCTCTCCTTCCACGATATCAGTCGGGCCGGAGAGATAGATGACGGTCTCGATCGAGGGCGACCAGAACATCCATTGGGAATGGGGATTCTGCCGCATATTGCGGACCTTGAGCGTATCCGGTGCGGTGACCGTGAGGACTTCCCGGAGGGAGTCCGTTACGATGGTGCTCATCCAGGTGGCGTGGGGTTGGCCGCCGGCGTTGGCGGTGGTGAGAATGGCGAGCCGGCTTTCCGCGACGACGTGCTTGGCGGCCTTCCAGAGATCGTTCTCCCGAATCATGACTTTCTCCTGTCTGGTGTGGTGTCCGTGCCCTGGTAGGGGGCGGTTGATGCGGCACCCAGAATGGTAGTATTCCATATTTTATGAATATTTCAATAATTTTTATATTTACGAGACTTCCTTAACCGGATAGAGGACCGGTCCCTTGGGAGTCTTCTCGGCGACGAGCAGGCGGAATCGACGTCGTGGGCTTGGAGTGATGGAGCGGTGGGGCATTGGGACGGCACATGTTCCGGCCTTACCAAGACTCCACGACGAATGTGCGCGAGCGCGCCCTGATCCAAAACCGCTCTTAACTGAGTGACATTCTGACCTGTCCGAATGGTGCTACGTTAAGCATTGTGATACGGGCAGCTTGTCCCGCCGTAGCTCGAAGAGCGAAGGAGGATCTCGCCCGTGAAATCACCGGCGAGACGCCGGTCTCACTATCGAACAGTCGCCTTAACGTAGCGCCATTCTTCCTGACCTGTCTCTTAGAGTAGACTCCTTTCAGGCCGGAAGGCGGCACAGTAACGGCATGAAACGCATCGGCTTTCTCATCAATCCCATTGCCGGCATGGGCGGGCGGGTCGGGTTGAAAGGCACGGACGGTGTCGTGGAAGAAGCGCGCGCGCTGGGCGCCGAACCCGTGGCGCCGCAACGCGCGGCCGAGGCGCTGCGCGTGTTCGCCGGGATGCTTTCGCGCGCCACGGAGCTGCCGCCGGTACGCTGGCTCACATGCTCGGGCGCGATGGGCGAGGACGCGCTGCGGGCGGCCGGTTTCTCCGAGGGCGACATCGAAATCATCCACACGCCGGCCGCTCCTCCCACCGCCGTGGACACGGAAGCTGCCGTGCGGATCTTCCTGGCGCGTGAGGTCGATCTCATTCTCTTCTGCGGCGGCGACGGCACGGCGCGGGACATCTGCCGTGTCGCCGGCCTCGAGGTGCCGATCCTGGGCATTCCCTCAGGCGTCAAAATGTACTCGGGCATTTTCGGGACCAATCCGGCGCGCACCGCGGAAATTCTTTTTGCCTTCCTGGAGGGGCGACTGACGGTCTCGCAGGCGGATGTGCTCGATCTCGATGAAGCGCGATACCGCGAAGACGAATGGAACGTGCGGTTGTATCATGCGGCGCTGACACCGTACGAACCGTCCCATACGCAATCCGCCAAGGCGATCATCGAGGAAGTGGGCGATGTCGCGGCCCGGGAAGAAATCGCGGAATCGCTGCTCGAAGAATTCGGGTGCGAGGAAGCAGTGCTGGTCTTGCTCGGCCCCGGCAGCACGGTGAAATCCATCGGTGATCGCTGGGGCATCGATAACACGCTGCTCGGTATTGACGGGGCCGTCGATGGTAAGCTCGTCGGGAAGGATCTGAATGAAGGCCGCATACTCGATTTGCTGGAAAGATTCGAAAAACGGCGATTGGTCTTGAGCCCCATCGGCGCCCAGGGCTTCGTTTTGGGCCGCGGAAACCTGCAGCTCAGCCCGGATGTGATTCGCCGCATCGGGCTCGAGAATATCATTGTGATCGCGACGCCGGCGAAGCTCAAGCGCACGCCGGTGCTGCGGTTTGACACGGGGGACGGCGCGCTCGATGCTGAACTGGCCGGCGAGGGGTATTTACGTGTCGTGACCGGCTATCGGCGGCGCCGGCTGGTGAGGGTTGTTGTGTAGGGGGGACGCCAAGGCTTATTGTGATACCGGCGTCTCGCCGGATCTCTGGCACAGGCGAGACGCCTGTGTCACAATGTCCAGCGATGAGATACCTGCCCCACACCGAAACCGAACGCCGGTCCATGCTGGAGACCGTCGGGGTGGAGCGCCTTGAAGACCTTTGCGCGGATGTCCCGGAAAGCGCGCGCTTCCCGGAACTCGAGCTGCCGGCACCGGTCGCAGAAATGGAATTAGAAACTCGCATGCGGAGCCTGGCCGGGCGCAACGCCAATGCCGGCGGTCACGAGTACTTCCTGGGCGCCGGGACCTATCACCATTACGTCCCGGCAGCCGTCGATTACGTCATCGGGCGGGGTGAGTTCTTCACTTCCTACACGCCTTACCAGGCGGAAGCCAGCCAGGGGATGCTGCAGGCCATGTTCGAGTATCAAAGCATGATCTGCGAGTTGACGGGAATGGACGTCAGCAACGCGAGTCATTACGACGGCGCCACGGCGCTGGCCGAAGCGGTGCGCATGGCTCTTAACCTGGCGCCGGACAAGCGGCAAAAAGTCATTGTATCGCCCGCGGTCAATCCCCGTTACCGGGAAGTGGTGCGGACGTATCTGCAAGGCACGGATGCAACTCTGGCCGGTGAGGACGATGCGGGGCCCGGCTTGGACGGCCTCGTGGAGCTCCTCGATGACAACGCCGCGGCCTTCGTCGTGCAAAGCCCGAATTTCTTCGGCCAGTTTGAGGATGTGGCGGGGCTGGCCGACGTGGTGCACGATGCCGGGGCGCTCTTGATCGTGGTGGCCGATCCCATCTCTCTCGGCGTATTTCAACCGCCGGGCGCTTATGGCGCGGATGTCGTGGTGGCGGACGGACAACCGCTGGGGATCCCGCTTTCGTTCGGTGGTCCTCACCTCGGCATTTTCGCGACGCGCAAGGAATACGTGCACCGCATGCCCGGCCGGCTGGTGGGGGAGACGGTGGATGCAGACGGCAGGCGCGGATACGTGCTCACGCTCGCGGCGCGCGAACAGCACATCCGGCGCGCCAAGGCGACGAGCAACATCTGCACCAATGCCGGCCTGATGGCGCTCGCCGCCGCAACTTACCTGGCGGTCATGGGAGAATCCGGTCTGCGCCGGGTGGCGGAGCTCTGTTATCACAAGAGCCACTATGCGGCGGCACGCATCGGCGCCATCCCCGGGCTGGAGATCAATCCGCAGGTGCCGTCGAAGTCGTTTTTCAAGGAGTTCGTCGTGGCACTGCCGCGCCCGGTCGAGGAAGTGAACAGGATTCTACTGGAGGACTGTGGGATTATCGGCGGTTACGATCTAGGGCAGGCCTATGCCGGGCTCGAGCGGCACATGCTGATCGCGGTCACCGAGATGAAAACGAAAGCCGCCGTCGACCGGCTGGTGGACGGCCTGGCTAGTGCTTTGTAGCAAATGGACGAGAATGCATACGTGATCCTCGCGATTGAAGAGCCAGGGAATCCTGGGGAGGAATCGAGCCCGAAGGGCTCACTCATCGTAGCCCGGGGCGTAGCCCTGGGAAATGGATTGGGAAAAATCCCCAGTCTGAAGGGCTGGCTCAGAGTACGTGACCATGGACGATTCTTTGAGGCAGGCATTCAGCCTGCATCTGCTGACGATGCGCATCCCCAGGCGTTGCCCTGGGCTACGATGAA
>JAHEJT010000080.1:15475-21234 GCA_024638765.1 Verrucomicrobiales bacterium | reverse complement strand
CCGGGAGACCGCAGCGCGGCATACGCGCGGGTGCATCGTTCTGGAGCGACCCGACCTGGTGAAGGATTTGGTGGTCAAGCATGGCGCGGTGGACACCACCATCCGTCAGACGGCGATGGCGGAGCTGGAGTCGATGACGCCAAAAGGGAGTCAATATCAGCCCGGGGATGAGATTCCGGAGAAACACTGGATGTATCGGCTTGCCAAACGCTACGGGTTTAATGATTTTGGCGCTTACGCCAAGAGAGCCGCAAACGGCGGCGGCGACCGGGTGAAACCCGCGCCGGAAAAGGCAATGACAGGTTAACACGAAGAAGGAGACCCCTCACCCTAACCCTTTATCCCGCTTCGCGGGCTCTGCAATGTCGCTTCGCTTTTTATATATATCGCTGCTCACGCGGCAAGGCAGTCCCCGAGGGAGAGGGGATAGAGAAGACGGCACAACGATCAGATAGAAGCTTTCCCCATATTAAGTAAGATTCCTCGATGATTTATTGTCTGCAATCTCTCCCAACAGCTTGGTTTTGCAGTTCCCTCTCCCTGGGGGAGAGGGTTAGGGTGAGGGCGATCTGTTGCCAGGATTGCTTCGAATAGGATTTCCTTAAGACACTTCATTCTGATGCCGGAAGAATCACAGTCCCCGAAGATCCTTTATTGCCGCTGCGCATACGCGCAGGTGGTGCCCGGCGATGTAAAAGATGGGGTGCTGAAATCGCTCTGCGATTCGGGAGTCGCGTTCGAGACGGTATCGGATCTCTGTGAGATGTCCGCCCGGCAGGATCCGCGGCTCAAGAGCATTGCCGAGGGCGGGCCCGTCAAGATCGCCGCCTGTCATCCGCGCGCGGTGAAATGGCTTTTTCATTCGGCCGGCGTCCCGCTGCCCGAGGGGGACGCGGTCGAAATCCTGAATATGCGGGAAGAATCCGCAACCGGGATCACCGGCAAGCTGTTCAATCGGGAACTATCTCAATAGCAATACTTATGGTCAGCGACGAAGCCAGTCCCATCCAGGTGATCCTCTATGAAGGGGACGGCAGCAGCGCGGTGCCCCCGGACCGCCGGTTTGAGATTTTCTCGGCTCTCCTTGACCGCGGATACGCGGTGATCCGCGCGGCCAAGGGTTCTTACCGAAACGGGGACGCCTTGCCGGCGACCGCTGTGGAAGCCGACCGCATGCTGGTGCTGGGAGATTTTGGCGGAGACGCGCCCGTCCTGGAAGACGCCGGCGGCCGGACCGCGATCGAGACGCGCGACATCGGTGCGCTCGACGGTGAGTCGGTGCTGGAGATGGTGGAAAAATTCCGGGACGACCGGCCCATGAATCAGCCCGGGGCGTGGAAACCATGGTTCCCGGTGATCGATTACGATCGGTGCACCAACTGCATGCAGTGTCTGAGCTTCTGCCTCTTCGACGTTTACGGAGTCGATGACGACAACAGGATCCAGGTTCAGAACAACGACAATTGTAAGACCAATTGTCCGGCGTGTTCGCGTGTCTGCCCGGAAGTGGCGATCATGTTCCCCAAGTACAGCGGGGGACCCATCAATGGAGAGCCGGTCAGTGAACAGGATCTCGAGCGCGAGAAGATGAAAGTCGATATCTCGGCGTTGCTGGGCGGAGATATTTACTCGAAGCTGCGCGAGCGCAGCGAGACTGCGAAGTCGCGGTTTTCCAAGGAGCGCAGTTCGGACAAGGCGCTGGACGAGCGCAAGAAATGCCTGATTAAACTCCAGGGCGAAGGGATGATCCCCGCCGATGTCCTCGAGAATCTGCCGTCTCCCGAAGAGATCCAACGCAAAGCCGAAGAAGCCGCCGCCAAGGCCCAAGCCGCGCTGGCAGCGGCGGAGGGGGGCGGCGGATGATTGGACTTTCCTGACAGAATTCCCTAAAAACACCGTTTATTCATTTGTGCATTGTTTCAGTTTAATACGAACCGCTTATGATGGATTGGAGGGCGCCGCTTCGTCGGCGCCGCGGTCATGACGAAGCATGACCCTCCAGAAGGCGTTTGAAATTCAAGGTAACAAGGCACAGTCCATTTCTCACGCAGGTCTTCACATGGCATCATCAATCGACTCTGTCTCCCTCCCCAAATCCGTCCCGATGACCACGGCACGGTTTCGGCAGCCGAAAAAAAACATTCCGCAGACCAAGGCGGAGCGGGACGCGTTGCTGGCCTATATCCGTGATTACGTGGAGCGCGAGAAGACTGTGCCGCCACTGGGCCTCGATGAGTTGCGGGTGCATACCGAGCGGATCCTCGAGGGCAGCGGCACAAATGCAATCTATCATGATTACGCCGGTGTGCTTCTCAATAACGAGATGTGGCGGGAAACGCTTTCGACGATTCCTTACGAACGTCGCTTGCTGCTGATGCCGAAATGCCTGCGAGTCGAGGACAAATGCCCGGCGCCGTTCGATGAGTTTGGCTTGCTGTGCAAGCAATGCGGCCTCTGCACGATCCAGGATTTTCAGAACGAGGCCGAAAGTCTCGGGTATGCGGTCCTGGTGGCGGAGGGATCGGCCGTGGTGATGTCCCTGATCCAGACGGGAAAGATTGAAGCCATCGTCGGGATCAGTTGTCTGCCTGTGCTGGAGCGGACTTTTCCTTATGTCGAAGCCGCCGCCATTCCCTCGGTAGCGGTGCCCTTGCTGCAGGACGATTGCATCGATACCACTGTCGATATCGATTGGGTCTGGGAATACATTCATTTGACCAGCGAAGACAAGACGCGGCGGCTCAACCTGAATGCGTTGCACGAAGAGGTGCGCGCCTGGTTCACAGTGGAGGGTTTGGAGAAAGTCATGGGACCGGCCGAGGGCGAGACTGAGACAATCGCGCGCGACTGGCTGGCGCGGGCCGGGAAACGGTGGCGGCCATTCCTTACGGTGGCAGCTTACCAAGCCCTCCGGGATAATCCGGAGGACGCCATTCCGGACGACATCCGGAAGATCGCGGTGGCGGTCGAATGTTTTCACAAGGCCTCGCTGATTCACGACGACATCGAGGACCAGGACGAATCCCGGTACGGAGAGAAGACGCTGCACGCCGAGCACGGGATCCCGGTGGCCCTGAACGTGGGCGATCTCATGATCGGGGAGGGATACCGGCTCATCGGGGCCTGCGAAGCGGCGCCCGAGCGAATCACAGAGATGCTGCTCTCGGCATCCGAGGGGCAACGGGAACTCTGCCGGGGGCAGGGATCCGAACTGGTTTGGAGCGCACATCCGGAACCGCTCAAAAGCACGCAGGTGCTCGAGATTTTCCGTCAGAAGACCGCGCCCGCCTTCGAGGTCGCGTTGCGCCTGGGTGCGAGTTGCGCCGGCAAACTCGAGGAGGTCGCGGACGCGATGCACGCATACAGCGAATCGCTGGGGATCGCTTACCAGATCCGCGATGACATGGATGATCTCTCGGAGGATTCCGGGGAGAACAATCTCGAAACGATCCGGCCCAGTGTCCTCCTGGCGACGACCCTGGAACGCGCCAAGGGCGAAGACAAGGAATTCATGAAGGCGCTCTGGAAGCGGCAGCCGCAGGCGGACAACTCCGTTGTGGACATCTCCGTGGCGCGGGTGCGCGCCCTCGCTCACGAAGTCAAGGCCGACGACCGATGCATGCTGATGCTGGAGACGTATAAAGAGACCGCAATTCGTGCGTTGCAGGGTCTCGAGAATGCGAACCTCAAGGGATTGCTGCGGCGGGTGGTCGGAAAGATCTTCAACGATCTCGAGATCAAGGGATGGTGCCGGGAATTCGAGGTGCGCAATGGTTTGCGCGAGGACGGCGAGGCCGCGGAGGTCACGGAGGAAGTAGCAGAGCAGGCGGCCGCGGGCGGCGGATGAGCCTGCGGCTCGAGATGCTGCAGGTGGCCCGCCTGGCGCCGGCTCCGCTGGGTGAATCCGCTGCCTTGGTGGAAGCCTTTATCCGGGGCAAACAGAATCCGGACGGCGGGTTCCAGGATCGCGAAGGCCAGAGCGATCTTTATTACACGGTCTTCGCGATCGACGCGCTCACCGCGCTGCAGGTGGAACTACCCGAGGAATCTCTGACGGAATACCTGCGCTCCTTCGGCTCGGGAGAGGCGCTCGATTTCGTGCATCGATGCTGCCTGTTGCGCGCGTGGTCCGCCATGCCGGAGGACGCGCGGGGAGCGGGAAAGGAGAATTTCGATGAGGTGCTGCGGAAGATCGAGGAATACCGGACACCCGACGGCGGTTACCATCAGAAGCGGGGCGCGGCACGGGCATCGGCGTACGGATGTTTTCTTGCGTACGGAGCGTACGCGGATCACGGCCGCCGGCCGGAGGACGCCGAGAAATTAGGCGCCGCTTTGGAGGCGCTGGCGACCCCGGACGGGGCCTGGGCCAACGAGGCGGGGATGCCGGAGGGGAGCACCACGGCGACGGCCGCGGCGGTGACCTTGTGCCGAAATCTGCGGCTGCCCATTCCCGCAAAGACGGGTGACTGGCTTCTGGCGCGCGTGCATCCGCAGGGAGGATTTCTGGCTTTTCCCAAGGCGCCGATGCCCGACTTGCTCTCGACGGCGGTGGCCCTGCACGCGTTGGACGGGCTCCAGGTTTCGTTTGCGGATCATAAAGAGGGACTGCTCGATTACGTGGATACCCTCTGGGATGCCGGGGGCGGCTTTCACGGGCACTGGGCGGATGACGAACTGGATTGTGAGTACACGTATTACGGTCTGCTGGCGCTGGGGCATCTGAGTTTGTAGTGGGCGTAAGAAAGCGTGCGGCGAAAACACGAAAGTCCAGGCGGAGGTCCGGTGATGGACGATCGAATTCTGTCGCCCCTGCCGGGGCTGGAAAATTAATTGTCTAAGATCCCCGGGCTCGCGCCCGGGGCTAGATTCTGACGCCACTCCGGGGCTCTATTTCTGCCAGCCCCGGAGGGGCGATCAGAGAGTAGCCCCGGGTGAAACCCGGAGAATCGCAACCCGGGCAGGGTTCCAACCCCGGAGGGGCGATCAGAGAGTAGCCCCGGGCGAAACCCGGAGAATCGCAACCCGGGCAGGGTTCCAGCCCCGGAGGGGCGATCAGAGAGTAGCCCCGGGTGAAACCCGGGGAATCTCAACCCGGGCAGGGTTCCAGCCCCGGCAGGGGCGTAAGAAAGCGTGCGGCAGGGCTGGGCCCCGATATAGAGTGAGACTTTCACTTTCGAATGGGACAGTTCCCGGGATTTAAGAATGTCCACTCACGCATCCATGCTCGAAAACGCCCGCTCCGCCCTCCTCGCGGAGCGCACTCCGAGCGGCCATTGGGAAGGCGCACTCTCCAGCAGCGCGCTCTCGACGGCCACGGCGGTGATCGCGTTGCACTCGGTGGATTGCCAGACGCATCGCGATTTGATTGCGGGCGGGTTGGATTGGCTGACGGCACACCAGAACGACGACGGCGGCTGGGGGGATACCGTCTTGAGCGTCAGCAATATTTCCACGACCCTGCTCTGCTGGTCGGCTTTCGGATTGGCGGGGTCCGATGATGCGGAGATCTGCCGGCGCGCGGAGCAATGGATCGGGGCGCGCGTGGGGAGTCTCGATCCGGATGCAATCGTCGAGAGTGTCAAAGCAAGGTATGGCCGCGACCGGACGTTTGCGGTGCCGATCCTGATGGCGTGCACGATTGGCGGCAGACTGGGCGCCGGTGCGGAGGCGTGGCGGCGGGTCTTGCCGTTGCCCTTTGAGCTCGCGGTGTTCCCGCGAAAATGGTTCGGCTGGATCGGGCTGCCCGTGGTGAGTTA
>JAHEJT010000080.1:0-15465 GCA_024638765.1 Verrucomicrobiales bacterium | reverse complement strand
GTCCAGGCCCCGCCTGCCTTTTGGCCCTGGCGCTGGGTGCGGCGATGGGTGTGGCCCACGGCTTCGCGCTTGCTCACAAAGATTCAACCGACCACCGGTGGGTACATCGAAGCCACGCCGCTGACGAGTTTCGTGGTGATGGCGCTGGCGTCCGCGGATCAGAAAGGGCACACGGTTACGAGGAACGGGGTGCGATTCCTGATGGATTCGGCACGCCCGGACGGGAGCTGGCCGATCGACACCAATCTCGCCACTTGGGTGACGACGCTGGCGGTGAAAGCGCTTGGCGCGGGCGGGGCGCTTCCGGACGCGTTTGCGAAAGAGGACCGCGCCGTGGTGCGGGAATGGCTCCTGGGACAGCAGTATCGCGAGGTCCACCTTTACACCAATGCGCCCCCGGGTGGCTGGGCCTGGACGGACCTCAGTGGCGGAGTGCCGGATGCCGACGACACGCCCGGTGCGCTCCTGGCGCTCAAATTGCTGGATGCCCCCGGCGCGGGCGATCGCTGCCGGGAGGCTGCGCGGAGGGGCGTGCAGTGGCTCCTGGATTTGCAGAATCGCGATGGCGGGATCCCGACTTTTTGCCGGGGATGGGGGAAGTTGCCCTTTGATCGCTCCAGCCCGGATCTCACGGCGCATGCGTTGCGGGCCTGGGGTGCGTGGAGAGAAGATCTGCCAGGACCGATGCAGCGCCGCGTCGAGGCGGCCGGGATCAGGGCCGTGGAGTTCTTGCGTCATCGTCAGGAGGAAACGGGGGCTTGGGAGCCGCTCTGGTTCGGCAATCAGCATGTCGGGGACGAAGCCAACCGCACCTATGGCACCGCCAAGGTGCTCCTGGGCCTGGCGACGATTTCCGATGCGCGCGGGGCAAAGACGACCGCCATGATTCAAAACGGGGTGCGCTGGCTGGCGGGCGCCCAGAACGCGGACGGCGGTTGGGGAGCCGGTGAAAACTCGCCGTCCACCATTGAAGAGACTGCGTTGGCGGTGGACGCACTTGGAAGCCTGGCGTCCGCCGCGGTGTGCGGGGTGGACCGCGAGGCGCTGCAGCGCGCGCTCAATTACCTGCGGAGAGCGACCGAAGAGGGGACGCGTTTCCCGCCGTCTCCGATTGGGTTCTATTTCGCGAAGCTGTGGTATTACGAAAAGCTTTATCCCCTGGTATGGACCGTATCGGCGCTGGGGCACCTCGAAAAAAATTTGGCGGAATTTAAAAAGGCGCCGGCACTCGAAACTATCTAGCGCGAAGATTTCGCGGGCCCTCTGGAATCGCCCTCACCCCAACCCTCTCCCCCAGGAGAGGGGGATTAGGATTCTGCCACGAATCGCTTCTCAGAAGATTCGATGCGAATGTATAAACTCATTGGTGGCGCAATAAATCAACTTCCTGATTCGCACGGAGTCTGGGTCGCACTCACGCTTACCAAGGTCATGAAAAAAGCGAACTAAAGCTCCGCGCTGTCGTCGCGCTTCTGGAGGCGGATGAGTTTCTTCTTGATCGTCTCCAGCTCGGTGGTCATTGCGTGGAGACTCTTGAGGCAGTCGGTCTGGGTTTCCTCGTCTTGAATTCCGGGCACCGCGGGATGAATTTTCATGAACTGCAGGGCGATTTCCTTGCAGCTCTCCTGGATTTGTTTGATGGCTTCTTCCCTTTCCACGGGGAGGAGTGTAAACGGACGGCGAGGGAGGGAAAGGATCGAGTGACGGGCAGGCAGCTTCGCGCCGGCGCTCACTTGGTGAAGAGATCGGGATCGGGATCCAGCAGCGAGACGGTATCGCCGGTGTGCTCGGGCTTGCCGGGAGCTTCCAGCTCTTTCCCGACCCCTTGGATGGCTTTGGCGAGGGCTTCCCACTCGGCGGAGGAAGTATCCCAGCCGCCGCTGACGCGGATGACCTGTCCCATTTCTTCGAAGGAGCGCCCCATGGCCTCGAGGACGTGGGAAGGATTGTTCTTGCCGGAACTGCACGCCGAACCCGTGGAGACGGCGAAGCCGCGTGCGCTGAGGCGTGTGAGCCAGCGGAGATTACGGGGGCCAGGCACTAGAAAGAGCGACGTGTTCCAGAGGCGCGGGGCCGCGGCGCCGAGGATCACGCTGCCGGGGAGTCCCTGCAATAGGCATTCTTCAAAACGGTCGCGGGAGGCAGCCTGGGATTGGGCGACCGAACTGAGGCGGGGTTGTAATTCGCGAAGTGCTGCCACCATGGATGCGACGGCGGGATAGTTCTCCGTGCCGGCGCGGTGTCCGGACTCCTGGGGACCGCCGCGCTGGCAGGTGAAGTCGCGGAAGCGATCGCTGAGAATAATAAAACCGGCGCCCTTGGCTCCGCCGAATTTATGGGCGCTTGCGGTTACGAAATCGCACTCTGCCAGTGCACTGGGAGGAAGCTTCCCGAACCATTGTGCAGCGTCGCAATGCAGGGACGCGCCGTGGCGCCGGCAGATTTCCAGGGCTTCCCGCCAGGGTTGCAGGACGCCGGTTTCGTTGTTGGTCGCCATGACGGAAACGAGACTGATCTTTTCTTTCTCGAGGATGGACGAGAGCGCCTCCAGGGAGAGCACTCCGTCGCGATCCACGGGGATCTCCAGCACGCGGGCGCCGAGGCTGGCGCGGGCGGCATCGCGCACGCAGGGATGTTCGACCGCGCTGACGGCGACTTTTTCATCGGCGGACAGAGTGTCGGCGAGGTGGCGGTAGAGCGCATTATTGGCTTCGGTGGCGCCGGAGTTGAAAACCATGCGATTGGGCTCGCATCCCACCAGCGCAGCCAGTTCCTCGCGAGCTTCTTCGAGCAGGCGTTTTGCGCCGCCGGCCTCGCGGTAAAGGCTGGAGGGATTATGCCAGTGGGCATCCGCGGCCTCCAGCCATGCGCGGCGGGCGGCTTCGGCGAGTGGCGTGGTGGCGTTATGGTCGAAATAGCCGTGCATGGGAGTGGATTGGGAGCAAAAACTATCAGCAATTCTGCCCGGCTGCCAGAGCATCGCGGAGACAAGAGCGCAAGCTTCTCGGTAACGTATTGATTATAAGCACTTTACACCGTTTATCTGGCAGGGGCGAAAGGGCCGCGGATTCCGCCGGGGGAAGGGGGGCGGATGGGAGGCGAAGGGCCCGCGGAAGGCGGGCTTCCTGGTCCTGAAGGGGCTGTGCCCAGAAATGTCCGGAAATCGTTTTTTCCCCTTGCAGACCCCCCGGAATAGACTTAAATGTCTGCCGCTTATTTCCCGATGGAACGGGCGCGTTCCGATTGCATCGATTCAGCGCCATTCCGAGAGGCTTTTATTTCTATAACAACCGAGATACTTAAGAATGCCGAAGAAAGTCGCGACGAAGAAGAAGGCAGCGAAGAAGGCGGCCCCCACCAGGCGCAAGGCGCCCGCAAAGGCTTCCAAGGCGAAGCCTGCAGCCAAGAAGAAGACCGCTGCAAAGAAGACCGCTGCAAAGAAGACCGCTGCAAAGAAGGCCACGAAGAAGAAGACGGCGGCCGTAAAGACCACGAAGAAAAAGGTCATCGCCAAGAAGAAAGCTCCCACTAAAACCGAGACGAAAACGGCTGCCAAGAAAGCTGCCGCTGCCAAGAAAGCCGCCGCTGCCGAGAAAGCGGCTGCCGAAAGAGCGGCTGCCCTGAAGAAGAAGCCGGTCAAGCTGACTGTCTTTGTAAAGCAGCAGAAAAAGCGCCTCCTGGATCTCCGCGATTCTCTGGTCGACGCCATGGCAGGGGTGGCGCAGGACAATTTAAGAACGAGGGCGGAAGGGAGTGAAGCCTCTGCCTTCGGGATGCACCAGGCGGATGCCGGGAGCGACGCTTACGACCGCGACTTTGCATTGAACCTTCTCTCACAGGAACAGGACGCGCTCTATGAGATTGAAGAAGCGCTGAAACGGGTCGACGAGGGCACTTATGGAGTCTGCGAGATTTCCGGAGAGAAGATCGCCAAAGCCCGGCTTGAAGCGATCCCCTTTGCAAGATTCACAGTTGAATGTCAGGCTCAACTCGAGAAGGAGCGCACCAACGGATTCAAGCGCCATTCAGTGCGCTCGCTCTTCGGGCTCAATGACGACGACGATAGCAGTTCGGACATGACCACGGCGGAAGCGCTGGAAAAAGAAGAGAAATAGTCCTGCCGGAAGAAAGTAAGGAGTCCATATATGCCGAGAGACGTCATTATTCTTGAGTGCACCGAAGCCAAGGGGGAGGGCAAACCTCCTTCCCGCTATATTTCCACGCGGAATAAGAAGAGCCTGAGGACTCCCAACCGACTGGAAAAAGTAAAATTCAACCCCCACCTGAAGCGGAGAACCCTGCACCGGGAGCTTCGCTGAGAAAGGAGTTGTTTTTCTCCTGCGAGAGGGCTTAATTAGCGCTTCCCGAATCCATGCAACCCAAGACCAGAGAGCGAGCCGCCAATTTTCGCCGCACCAACCGGAAAATGCCCCGTCGCCGGCTGGACATTCCAGTCGAGCAGGTGACTTACCGGAATCCGGAGTTTCTCTCAAAGTTTGTTTCCGAGACGGGGAAGATCTACCCGCGTCGTGTCACGGGAGTCTCCGCCCGATTGCATCGCCGGATTACCCGTGAGATCAAGCGGAGCCGCGCAATCAACCTGATGCGCTAGGGGCGCCCTCGGGCAGCTCCTTCGCTCCGTGTCGCTCCCGTCGTCGCCTCTCTAGACGGTGCCCGGAATCCTCAGCGGAAACTCCGCGCTCCCTCCCCTGATCCGCGCCCGGAGGTCTTTCCAAGCAGGGATCGCCTTCGACGGCAGGGGTCGTTCACGGACCGGTCCGCGGTCCCGGTCCACAGCGCAAAAGAAAGCCCCGCGGCATGCACCGCGGGGCCTCCAGGGGAAATTGTGATCTTCGGAAAAGTCCGCCTAGAAGCGGGTCTCTCTCACGTAATGACTCGATGAGAGGAATCCGAGTTCCGGGGGGAACTCTTCGTATCCGCGAATCGGGTTAAAATAGATATTCTTGCGGAAGGGCGTGCGGTAGCTGCCCTTGTAGGTCTTGAAGGGGAAGGTGACCAGTTCGAAGAATCCCCATCCGACGCGGGCAAAAGACCGTCCCGTCCCGGCGGTAACCCCGTGGGCGAACTCGCTGGCGCTCCTGTCCGTGGTCCGAATGAGGGTGGCGGGGAGCTCTGTGTAGCCGTAAAGAATGTTGGAGACGGCGCGGCCGAATTTTCGGACGGCGTTATATCGCATTCCCGGAGGGGCCTGAATGTCGGCCAGGGCCGAACTTCCCACGACGCAAGCCGTGAGTAGAACAATGAGGAGGACAGGCTTTTTCATAGTGTTTCAAGCCAGACTAGGGGATTCGTCAAACCCTTGGCAACCCCTAATTTTTGCTTGGCTAGCGGGGGTTCAGACCTATGTTCTGTGCATTCATGCACCCGGAGCTGCAAACTCTCGTCGATTCAGGAAAACTGGCTGCGCCCGTGGCCGAGAAGCTGTCCGGCCTCGAGCCCGGGACTTTCTGCGAGCACCGGAGCTGGGGCGTGGGACGCATCCAGTCGTGGGATCTTCTCGAGGGCCAGATCGCCATCGACTTCGAAGACCGCCCGGGGCACGGGATGAAACTTGAGTTCGCCGCCAAGAACCTCAATGCGGTCTCCGAGGACCATATCCTGGTCCAGCGACTGGAAAAGGGTCAGGAGCTTTCCGCCCTTTCGAAGGACGATCCCGTGGAGCTAATTCGCCGCACGCTTCAGAGTTACGGATCCAAAATGTCTTTGGACGCTTTGGACGATGTGCTCAAGGGCAAGGTGATTCCCGAAGGCGAATACAAATCATGGTGGGACGCCACCAAGAAAAAGCTGCGCCAGAATCGACTTTTCGTGGTGCCATCCAAGCGGACCCTGCCCCTGGAAATGCGGGGAGAAGACGAAAGTCCCTCCGCCGCACTGGTCACAGATTTTCTGGAGGCACGCGATCTCAAGGACAAGGCGAAACATTTGTCCTCTATCATGCAGCACCTGGAGGTCTTCGATCAGCCCGAGAAAGAACTCAAGCCCGTGATTGAGGACATTAATGCAGTCGCCGCGAAAGCTCTCAAGATGCATCCACTGCATGTGGTCGATCTTCTCGCGGGCAGGGACGATCTCGCAGGCCTGGTTCCGGAACTTGCGGAGACAGCTTCCGCGGGGATCGGCCTGGCGGATGTGGCGCGCGAAAAGAGCGATCGTCTGGGGGAGGTCGTCAAGGGTCTGCCCGTCACCCGGCAGCGCTTGCTGCTGGCCTCGCTGCCAGAAGCTTTTGGAGAGCAATGGGTCGAGAAAGCCCTGAGCCTCCTCAATTTATTGGGTTTCAGGGCCATCGGTGAAGCCGCCAAATTCATCATCGAACGGGACCGGCAGGCGGATCTGGTCGAATTTGTGAAGAGAGGGCTGAAACACCGGGACCTGAGCTCCGACGTCCTGGTCTGGGTCTGCAAAGAACGCAAGCGCGGGGCGGAGGAAGCGGTGGACGAGGAACTCTGTTCCGCGATCATGAATTCCCTCGAGAAGGATCAACTCGACGAGGGCACCCGCAAGACCAACCGCCTTCACGACCTGGTGCTCGATGACAAGGACCTCATCCCCGATCTCGTTAGGGAAATGGACTTGGATCATGTGCGGTCGTTTTCCCGCCGCCTCATGATGACCCCGGTCTTCGATGAATTAAACCGCCGCTCGCTCCTCGCGCGCATCATTAAAGTGCATTCCGAGATTCAAGAGTTGATCACGGGTCAGGAAGAAGAAGGGGAGCAGCGGACTTCACAGGGGCTTGTCGTTTCCTGGGAAAGTCTGGAGCGCAGGAAAGAAGAGCTTGAGGAGTTGATTAAGAAGAAGATCCCGGAGAACAGCAAGGAGATCTCCATTGCGCGCTCCTACGGTGACCTGCGGGAAAACTTCGAATACAAAGCGGCCAAGCAAATGCAGGCAGTGCTGATGCGCCGGAAGTCCGAGCTCGAGAAGGAGCTGGGCGACGCGCGGGGCACGGACTATGCGGATGCGGACGATTCCTCGGTCTCCATTGGAACGGTGGTCACCCTGGAACCGAAAGAGGACGGCAACGAGGTCACCTACACCATCCTGGGTGCCTGGGACAGCGATCCGGAAAATCAGGTGGTCGCCTATCTCTCTGTGGTGGGGCAAACCCTGTTGGGGAAGAAGACCGGCGACGAGGTGGCCCTGGCGTCCGGAGAAGAGGACGGCGGCGAACTGGCGATGCGGGTCAAAGAGATCCGGAAGTATGTGTCCTGAGTCCGGCGCGCGACGAGAGGCGGGCGAGTGAACCGCGCCCCGGAGCCCTGCGCAGCCCTGCAAAGAACTGAAAACGAGGGAAATCTGACAAATTTCAAAGGTTTTGATATTTTTGGAAATTTAACATATTCTTAAACTGCATTTGTACTATGGCTGAATTCACGATCATTGATGTTAAAGGAAGAGAAGTCCTCGATTCGCGGGGTAATCCCACTGTGGAGGCGGAGGTGTTTCTCGAGGGAGGCGCCGTGGGGCGCGCCGCGGTTCCCAGCGGAGCCAGCACCGGAGAGCACGAAGCCTGGGAACTGCGCGACGGAGAAAAGGGCCGTTACCGGGGCAAAGGCGTGCGCAAAGCCGTGAGCAACGTCAATGGCAAGATCCGCGAGGGCATCAAGGGCATGGAGGCGAGCGGACAGGAAGCGGTCGATAAGGCTATGATCGGACTTGATGGCACCGCGAACAAAAAGGAACTCGGCGCCAACGCCATCCTGGGAGTGTCTCTGGCGACCGCGAAAGCGGCTGCCGCGCAATCCGGCCTGCCTCTCTACAAATACCTGGGTGGTGATGACGCCGTGGTGCTGCCGGTTCCCATGATGAACATCATCAACGGGGGCGAGCACTCCGATGCGCCCATTGATTTCCAGGAGTTCATGATCATGCCCAAGGGCGCGCCCTCCTTCAGCGAAGCCCTGCGATACGGCGCGGAAGTGTTTCATGCGCTGGCCAAAGTGCTGCATGACCGCAATCTATCTACGGCTGTCGGCGATGAGGGCGGATTCGCGCCGAATCTTGATTCGGCCGAAGACGCGCTCGCCGTGATCGCGCAGGCGGTGGACGCGGCGGGGTATAAACTCGGCGAAGATATCTTTATCGCGCTGGATGTCGCCTCCAGCGAGTTTTACGATGCCGACGCGGATCTTTACATCTTCAAGAAGTCTGACGGCAGCAAGCGCACCGCGGAAGAGCTGGTGGCTTATTACGGGGATTTGCAGAAGAATTACCCGATTATCTCCATTGAGGATGGCTGCGATCAGAACGATTGGGACGGCTGGAAGAAGCTGACGGACGCTATCGGCGCGACCACACAACTGGTGGGGGATGATTTGTTCGTCACCAACGTCGACTTTCTAAAGAAGGGTATCGACAGCGGGGTCGGCAATTCGATCCTGGTAAAGGTGAACCAGATCGGCTCGCTGACGGAAACTTTGAATGCCGTCGAACTTGCCGCACAGAACGATTACACGGCTGTCATCAGCCATCGCTCCGGTGAGACGGAAGATGCCACCATCGCCGATATCGCGGTGGCCACGAACGCCGGACAGATCAAGACCGGTTCCTTGAGCCGCTCGGATAGAATCGCAAAGTACAACCAACTGCTCCGCATCGAGGAGGAACTGGGGGATGCGGCAATTTATGGAGGCAAGATGAAGGTCTGACCCGGGCGAGGAAGGCGTCCGGCCCGGCAAGTTGAAGAATGCACCGCCTTCACCGCCTTGCAGCCAACTAATTCTTGATCCATGAAAACCAAATCCCAGGAAGCATTTGCGCTCAGCGACGAGGACGACCGGCCCGATATCTGGCAGCGCCTGAGTCGCGTCTTGGTGACGGTGCTCTTTCTTCTCGTGATGGCGGTGATTCTCTCGCTCTTCCTGCCGGAAGTCGAAAAGCAGCGCGAGATCGACTCGGAACTTGCGGAACTGGAGGGCGTCCGCGATGCCATGCGGGAACGCCGCCAGAAACTGGCCGCCCGCCTCGAGTGGATGAAGACCGAACCGGAATACCTGGAGGCCATTGCCCGCGACCGGCTCGATCTCTTTAAGCCGGGAGAACTCATCCTGCGCATCGAGCGCGCACCGGATGGATCGGCCACCTTGATCGAGGACTGATCCTCAGGGCGCCGGTGGGGGCGCAGGAGCCGGGGCCGCCGAAAGCGCGGGTTCGGGCTCACCGATGGCCTCGTCCGTGATCGGGAAAGAAGCGCCCGCGACCAGGCGCGCCGGGGGCGAGAGTCGAATCGATTCCCCGTTTGGGAGTCCGTATGCGCCGTAGACCAGCGGGACCAGGGTGAAACAGATTTTGTAATCCCGCAGTTTTTCCACGTTGATGAGAGCTGCAAAGGCGGAGGAACCCTGTGCGTCGATGTCGAGATCGTCTCCAATGGCAAAATGCTGCTGGGGGACTTCATCCATCGGCATCACGTATTCGATGATCACCTGCGGGTAATCCTGGTAAATAGCGCGCAGGACAATTCCGCTTGGGAAGAAGTCGTCCTTGGTCAATTCCCGGACCTGGTAAACGCGGAAGGTTCCGCGCAGGTAAAATACCGGCTTGGCATCTTCGTAATTACGAATGTATTCACGCCTCAGGAGCGCGTTGATGGCGTTAAGATGCTGCGGGCTGTGGGCATAGAAAGCCTCATAAATCTGCTGGGGAGTGTGAAACTTTCCTTTGGGGGCGGACAGCGCCGGGAACTTCTTGATGGGTTCCAGTTTCTCGAGCTTGGTGAGCAGGCGGTAATTGAAGGGTTTCTCCGGATAGCCGAACACCATCAGGCTGAAGGTCCAGATGCCCGCATTCAGTGCGACCATGAGGACGATGAGGATGGTCCACAGAAAAAAGCTGACGCCCTTTTTTTTGCCGGGGTAATCATCGCGCTCGTGCGCCCGCTGATCACGTTTCCTGCTGCTGAGAAAATCGATGGCCATTCAGTGGAAAAAATCAGCGGATGAGCACGGGGAGAGGGAGGCGCAAACCGGCGGCGGGCGGCAGGGGTCAGGTTTCTTTCTCATCTCCACAGACGGAGCCATCCATTGCGGGATCGTATTCAGGAGCTTTGCCTGCTTCTGCGGCTTCAAAGGAGGTGCCGCATCCGCAGCTCCGGGCCGCATTGGGATTGACGATCTTGAACCCCGTATTCGCGAGGTCATCGACATAATCCACCTCGGAATCCTTCAACAAGGGCGCGCTCTCAGGCTCGATGAAGACCCGGACGCCGTCCTGTTCGACGACGATATCTCCCTCGACGGGTCCGTCGATCTTCATGGCATACTGCAGGCCCGCGCAGCCGCCATGCTCAATGAAGAGGCGCAGGCCGCGCCCCGATCCGGCATCGTCCTTCAGGATTTCCTGAAGTTGTTTGACGGCGTTTTCGGTAACCTTAATCATGCGGACGATTCTCCGAGACAGCATACCAGAGGCCGGACTCCAGGTCAACGAGCCGTGCCCGCCCGCCCGGCAACCTTTTCAGTTCCAGAAAGACATCCGCTTCACCCGATGGCGAAAATCAAGTTAATGCCGGACGCGCTGGCGAGCCAGGTGGCTGCCGGGGAGGTCGTGGAGCGCCCCGCTTCCGTCGTCAAGGAACTCGTGGAAAACAGTATCGACGCCGGGGCGGGCAAGATTGAGGTCAGCGTCAATCGCGGGGGCATCTCCCTGATCCGTGTGGTCGACGACGGGGACGGCATGAATCGGACCGACGCCCTCCTCAGTCTCGAACGCCATGCCACCAGCAAGATGCGGACCGTGGAAGATCTTTCGGCCATCGGCACCCTTGGTTTCAGAGGCGAAGCGTTGCCCAGTATCGCCAGCGTTTCCAAGTTTACCCTGTCCACGCGGGAGCGCGAAGCTTTGTGCGGCACGGAGATCACTGTCAACGGCGGTAAAATGATTTCCGTCAAGGACAGCGGAGAGGCCCCGGGAACCCAGGTGGAAGTGCGTTCCCTCTTTTTCAACGTGCCGGCACGGCGCAAGTTCTTGCGCACCGAGAATACCGAGTTCAGTCACGTCGAGCACCAGGTCCGCGTCCAGGCTATCGCCCATCCAGAGATCGGGTTCACCCTGGTGCGGGGAGACCGGATCGTGTTTCAACTGGCGCCCAACCAGGGCTTGCTGGAACGGATCGCCGGTCTCGCCGGGGCGGACCTCAGCGGGCGGCTCATCGAGGTCCCTCGCGAAACCCGCGATGGCGTCGAGATTTTCGGGTTCATCGGCGAAGCGGGCTTGGGCCGTTCCAATCGCAGCCAGCAGCTGACCTTCCTCAATCGACGCCCCGTGGAAAGTCCCATCCTTCAATATGCGATCCGCGAGGGGTATCACACCGCGCTCATGAAGGGTCAGTATCCCGTGACCTTTCTTTTTCTCGAAATGGATCCGCAGGGCGTCGACGTCAATGTCCATCCCGCCAAGAAAGAAGTACGCTTTCACGACGGCAACGGAGTGCGCAACGCGGTCATCGAGGCTGTGGCCGCCGCCTTGAAGGCAAGCCCGGCGCGGCCTTTCGCGGTTTCTGTTCCGGAGGCGACTGCGGCGGGGGCGTCCGCGGCCCCGGAACCGGCGGCTTCCGCGCCGTCGTTCCCGCCGGCGACCGCTCCCTTGATACCTGAACGGGAACAGCACAGCTTACGGCGCGACTGGATGTCAGGCGGCGACCGGCCCGGACCTCCGCCGGCATCCCCGGAGAGCGTCGCGCTGCGGCCGTCGGATGCAACCGGGGCGGGCGAGGCGGAGCCCCGGCCCTGCGCACCACCCCTCGGCCCGGGACGGTCCAGGGCTTCGGCGGATGATTTTCGGATCCTCGGAGTGCTCGGACGTCTATATGTGCTTATGGAAAGTCCCGAGGGCCTCGTGCTCATGGATCAGCACGCCGCGCATGAGAGAGTGTTGTTCGAAGAAATGCGCAAACGTATGGAGAGCGAGGGAGTGCCTTCCCAGGCGCTGCTTCTGCCCATTACCGTCGAACTCGATCCGCGCGAGTTCGATCTCGTCCGCCGGAATCAGGAGACGCTGCAGCGGCTGGGGATTGGTGCGGAGGAATTCGGCGCCAACACCGTCAAGATCGACAGTCTCCCGAGTTTCCTGAAGAGCGATGACAAGCTCGGCTTTATCAACCAGGTCATCGAGGAACTGAAGAAAGAAAGCTCCCAGATGTCGTCGTTACGCCTGGGCGAGGACATGGTTGCCACCACGGTGTGCCGGCACGCGGTCAAGGCGCACGACGTCCTGCGCATCGAAGAACTGGAGAAGCTGCTCGTGGACCTGCTTGCCTGCGAGTTGCCTTACTGCTGTCCCCACGGGCGTCCCACCCTGGTGCAGATGTCTTACGGGGAGTTGGAGAGGAAATTCGGCCGGCGGGTTCCGTGAGGCCCGCGCGCGTGATCTCACTTCTTCTTTTTGATGAGCCTGTAAAGCACCAGGAGGATGATCGCGCCGCCGGTCGCAATGAGGAGACTGCGAAAATCGAAGGCGCCGGTGACCTCGCCAAATCCCATGCGGGTGCCGATGAAACCGCCGATGAGCGCGCCGCCAATTCCGAGGATAATCGTAATGAAGATCCCGCCCGGATCCTTACCGGGCATGATCAGTTTCCCCAGGGCGCCGGCGATCAGGCCGAGGACAATCCAGGATAAAATTCCCATGGGCAGAGGATGGGGTAGAAGGAGCGCGAAGTCAAAACAAAGCCGGAGGCGGCGCGAGCCTGAGTTAGAGAACCGCTCCCATGCCGTCTTCGGAAAGAGATTCAGCTCCCTTACGGCACCCGGAACACTTTTTCCGTGGTGGGATCGATGGCGAGATCTCCGCTGCGGAATCCTTCCACGTTAATGAGGTTGTTGGGCGGGTGGGGACTGATGACGCGATCGGGGTGATCGGTCGGAGTGGCCACCGGGTAATCGGGCGGAGCAGGCGGAGGATTGGGAGCGGGATAGGTGGTCGGCGATTGAAAGCCCGGCCGGTTGAGAGGCTTAACTTGAGTCGGGTCTTCCTGGTAGGGCGGGGGAGAGTATTTGCGTGCCCGGTGCTCGACGATCTTGCCCGCCACCGCGCCGGCGAGCGCTCCGATGGCGGCTCCTTTGGCGACGCCACCGGCATCGTCTTCGGCAATGCCGCCGATGACTCCGCCGAGCACTGCGCCTCCAAGTGCGCCTTTTTCGACGGGAGTGGCGGCGCAGGAAGTGAAAAGGATCGCAAGCCCCGCGAGCACTGCGGAGAAAAAGTGCGAGATCGGAAGATGAGGGCTTCTTGGCGACGTATTCATCGATTGCGAGTGGGAGATTACGAAAAGCTTGCGGAATCGTGGCATGAGGATGAGACGGACGGGAAGAAAATATATTCATCACATGGATTTCAGTTGTCCGGGACCTGCTTTGGGCGGAGGTTGGTGCCGGTATGTTCAAAGGCCTGAACCAGCCTAAATCCCCTGGAGTCAAGGTCCTGCTCTCCCTGGCTTGCCTCACGATCATTATCGGCGGATTGAGGGCAGCGGCGGAATTCCTGGTCCCGATTACGCTGGGCGTATTTCTCGCCATGCTCAGTTTGCCGCTGACCACCTGGCTGAAGCAGCACCGGGTCCCCGGGGCGCTGGCGGTCCTCTTCACCGTGATGATCGACGTTTTGATCGTGGGCGGGATCATTTATATCTCCAGTCTCTCGATGCCGCGCTTTATGGAAGCGGTTCCCGGTTACGTGTCCCAACTTCAGATCAAGCTGGGTGATGTCGCCGCATGGATGGAGACGGAAACCAAGCTCGAGGGCGCCGTGGAGGCCTTCGACAACCTCTTCGACTGGCAAGCCATGGTCGAACTCGTGAAGCAGACCGAGGTGATCCAGCGGGTGACCTCCCTCTTTTCAAAAACCTTCTTTGTCCTGGTCATCATGATTTTCCTCCTCACGGAGTCCGGCAGATTTCCCGAAAAAGTGAAGGAAATCTTTGAAGCCAACGGGCCCGACTTCGATCGCTTCCGCAGCGCTTCTCGCGACATCCAGAAATATCTCGGCATCAAGACCCTCATCAGTGTCGTCACCGGGACCTTGGCGGGGGTGCTCACGTGGGCATTCGGGTTGGAGTTTTTCCTCCTCTGGGGAATGGTGGCCTTTATTTTCAATTACATTCCCGTGATCGGTTCGATCCTCGCTGCCATCCCCGCAGTCTTCGTGGCGCTGGTCCAGCACGACAGCATTCTCACCAGCGTCGGCGTCATGATCGGTTACCTCCTCATCAACATGGTCCTGGGAAACTTTGTCGAGCCCCTGCTGCTCGGGCGCCGCTTTGGACTTTCCACCGTGGTGGTCATCCTCTCCGTCCTTTTCTGGGGTTGGGTCTGGGGCCCCATCGGCATGTTCCTCTCCGTGCCCCTGACCATGGTCGTCAAGGTGATGCTGGATAATTCGGATGACTTCAAGTGGCTCTCGGTCGCCATGGGCAAGGGACTCACTCCTCCCCACGAAAGTATCGCCGAAAGCGAAGCCCGCGCCCTGGAAGGGGCCGAGAACGAGTTCACCGGCGTCTGACCCGCGCATCGCGCCGGACGCGCGTTTCGCTGCATCTTTCTGCTTTTCCTCGGGGTGACGCCTCCCTAACCTCAGGAAAATTTTCGATCTCCGCCGAGCCGCTTGCGCTCGATCCCGCTCATGAAACGTTCCGGTAACACCAGTCAGCCATTCCTTCCTTCCTGGATTCTCTTGTTCTGCGCTCTCTCCTTGCTCGCTTCCTGCGGTGGTGGCGACAAAGGGGAGGCCGTGCCGCGATTCGCTTTCGTCACCAACGGGGTAGCCTCGTTCTGGACCATCGCGGAAACCGGCGCCAAGACCGCCGGAGCGGACCTCGGCGTCGATGTGGACGTCCTCATGCCCGCCGGCGGTATTTCGGATCAGAAACAGATGATAGAGGATCTCGTGACGCGCGGGATCGACGGAATTGCGGTGAGTCCCATCGATCCCGCGAATCAAACCGGCCTCCTCAACCAGGCCGCGGAACGCACCAAGCTCATCACCCACGACTCCGACGCGCCGGACTCGAACCGGCTTTGTTACATCGGAATGGATAATTACGAAGCAGGCCGGCTCTGCGGGAAGCTGGTCAAGGAAGCGCTTCCCAAGGGCGGTTCTCTCATGATCTTTGTCGGCCGGCTGGAACAGGATAACGCCAAACGCCGCCGCCAAGGCGTGATCGACGAGTTGATGGACCGCGCCAGCGATCCCACCCGCTATGATCCGCCGGGGGAAGTCATCTCGGGGGGGAACTTTACGATTTTGGGGACCCTCACCGACCAGTTCGACCGGGCCAAGGCGAAAGCCAACGCCGAGGACGCACTCTCGCGCTACCCCGATATCAATTGCATGGTCGGTTTGTTCGCTTACAACCCTCCCTTGATTCTTCAGGCGCTCGAACAGGCGGGGAAACTGGGCCAGATCAAGGTCGTCGCCTTTGACGAGGATGACGAAACGCTCGAGGGA
>JAHEJT010000079.1:7409-21464 GCA_024638765.1 Verrucomicrobiales bacterium | reverse complement strand
CTCGTCCGCGACCTCGAAGCGGCCCGTGAATTCTACGCCGCCACCGAGGATCGCTACCCAGATGAGTCCGCCCGCGCCCGCATGCTATCCCTTTTTGACAAAGCCATCGCCGATCTTCAAAAGCAGCCGTGAGCGTGCGCGCACAAGTTCGCGCGGGGTCGGCGCGTCGCCGAATCCTGCACGCCCCGCCCATCACCCGTCCGAGGAAGGCTTTCCTCTTCCCGCATGCTTAACCGAAATGACGGGTTAACCTTGTCCCTCGTCCTCGCCGCCTCTAGGATGCAGTCTCCCGTGCCTTCCTTCATTCACCATATCCAGACCGCCGTCCCGGAATTCGCGTATTCGCAGACCTATGCGCGGGATAAGGTCAAGGCGTGGGTGCGCGACCCAAAACAAAAGCGGCTGGTCCATGCGATCTACAATCGCTCCGGCATCGATACCCGCCACAGTGTCAGTGGCGATTTTATCGAGGGCGTGGAAGGCGACCTTTTCAAGATCGGCGAGGACGGCAGCCTCGATGAGCCCGGCACCCAGGCCCGCAACGCACTCTATTCGCGGTCCGCGAAAAAGATGGCGGTGTCCCTGGCGCGGGAAACCCTGGAAAACTGCCCGGAGTTTCGCGCCACGGAAATTACGCACATCGTCTTCGCGTCCTGCACCGGCTTCTGCAACCCGGGTCCGGATTACCATATCGTCCGCGCACTCGGGCTTCCCGAATCCGTCGAGCGCTATACCTTGGGATTCATGGGATGCTACGCCGCGTTTCCCGCACTGCGGATGGCTTCCCAATTCTGTGAGGCCAACCCCGAGGCCGTGGTCCTCGTCATCTGCCTGGAACTATGCAGCTTGCACCTGCAGATCAATGACGACCCCAGCTCACTTCTCGCCAACTCGCTCTTCGCAGACGGCGCCGCCGCCGTCATCGTCAGCGCAAGGGAACCGGACGCGGGCGCCCTCGCTTATCAGATCGACGGTTTCGCCTCGACCCTGGTGCCTTCGGGAGAAGAAGACATGGCCTGGGATATCGGTGACCGGGGATTCAACATCGTGCTCTCGAGTTACGTCCCGGAGATCATCGGCGCCAACATCTCCGCGCTGTTGACCCGGGTCCTCGCCGGCGCCGGGATGTCCCTCGACGACATCGGGACCTGGGCCGTCCATCCGGGGGGACGCGCCATCCTGGACAAAGTGCGCGACAGCCTGCACCTCGAAAAGGGGGCCCTCTCTGTCTCTCGCGAGGTCTTGCGACGCTTCGGGAATATGAGCAGTGCCACGATTCTCTTCGTCCTCGACGCCCTGCGCCGCGCCGACGTCCCTCCTGCCGGTCCGGTGTGTGCGCTCGCTTTCGGGCCCGGGCTCACGGTGGAAAGTGCGCTGCTCACTCCCCTCGGAACCGAAGTCGCCGGCGGCCAAGCGGTGACGCTTGCCAGTGGATATCCGGAAACTTCGAGCGCCCCTCATTGATAATTCTGCACCTCTAACTTACGGACACTGAGGAGGTTTCAATCGCGCTCGGCTTTACACCTTGACGCCTTTCTCCGCCGCGCGGAACGTCTACCATTGAAGTTCGTTAGGAGCATGGAAATCGTACCTAATGTCGATTATCACGCAGGCGTTGAAAGACCCGCGGGTGCACTCTCTCAATGAGGAAGTCGCGGGGCGTTTCAATATCGAATACCGCCACGATCCCAAGTCCAGTCACTGGGGATCGGAGCAGACGGGGCCTTCCTCGCGTCTGATTTCCTACAACTCGCGGTGCCCCGCGCAGTCCAGCCTGGCCCACGAGTTGCTTCATTTCTGGGTCCAGGGAAAAGGATATCGCCGCGTCCACGGCGGCTATTCCTCCCTCGGCGACGGCCCCTTCATCCGCCTGCTCGCGGCCCTCGATAATGAGCTCCAGCATCACAAGATGTTTCCGCAATTTCTCAAGCTCGGGTTCGACAAGCGGGAGTTTTACGGCGATGACGCGAAGGAATTCGAATTCGCGATGCGGCGGGCCCTGCAAGAACCACCCGAGTCGATTGCCCAGGCGGCACGAGATTTTCTGCTGGTGATCGCCCCGGGAGGTCCGCTCCCCGGGCAAACGAGGTCCGCCCTTCGCAACCGGTTGCTTCGGGGAAAGAAAGGCCGGTTCCGGGGAAAACTGACGCGCATCGAGTCCATCATCGCGGAATGGGCACAGAGTCCCGGATTTGATGCCGAGGACACCCTCCGGAAGATATTTCTGGAGATTGAAGATCCGACAAAAACCTGGATCGCTTACTCAGACCTCATGTCCTTTCCCAAGGGAGGCTTTTTCATCGGGGAAGAATTTTCCCTCGATGATCTGCCCTGAATCGGCCCGCGTCCTGCCGATTTACTTTATGCTCGGCTCGCCCGAGACATAACCCAATGACTCCAGGAAGCGATCGGCGGCCTCGATCGTTTCACGAAACTCTTTGTTCTCGTTGCGGCCGTGGTTAAAGAAACCGTGCCCCACGCCCTCCCAGGTGGGCAGCTCGCATCTCTTGCCCAAGCCGCGCGCCTTCTCTTGAAATTGTTGCGCGCCCTCGAGCAACCGGTCATCCGTGCCGAAGAACATAATCGTCGGCGGCAATTTTTCGTCGACATGATGATACGGCAAATAATCCGTCGCCATGGTGCGCCCACCACTACTCTTGTCGGCACCCGGGCGAGCGGGCACGCGCGCTCCCATCCACGCCGGGTTAAATAGAACCAAGGCATCGGGCACGCTGCTCACCGAGGCATCTTCGCCCTCCTCGTCCAGGCCCGGCACGACCCCGCAGCCCGCGGCAATAAAGCCTCCCGCCGATCCTCCGGCGCCCACGATGCGATCCGGATCTATTCCCAATCGGTCCGCATTTGCGCGCACCCAGCGAATCGCCGACTTCCCGTCGGTCACGCATTCCACGGGACTTGCGCCGTGACGGCTCTTGACCCGGTAATCCGCCGTCAGCGCCACCATCCCGCGCGACGCAAAATACTCGCAGTGCTTCTCGAATTGCGCAGGGGATCCTTGCGTGAAACCGCCGCCGAAGAAAAACACGATCGCCGGCCGCTTCTCCTTCCTCGGTTTGTGCCCTTCCGGCCGGTAAATCCAGATCTTCAGTTCCGCATCCCCGGCCGTCTTGTAAATCTCCGTCGCCGCGGCGCCGGGCAGATCGGGCGGATAAGTGAAACTCTTGCGGCCGGCGCGTGGTGCGGCCGTCTGCCCCCAGGCCCAGCTCCCGAGAGCCATCAACATTCCAAAACTCAGTAATCGTGTTTTCATGGCAGTTTTTGTGATTCGATGACGATTAAACCGCCGCCAGCTTGATTCGACTCGAATTATACGATCCCGGACACGGCTTTCCTCCGCCGATCTTCGGATCTACAGGAACCTGGGACGCGACACCGCACCTTACCATCGTCGTCAGAATCCACGCAAGCACGGGCCCTTTCCACCTTTCGCGAGCGCCCCTGCCTTGTGAATAAGGTTTTCGAGTTTGGATTTGTGCCACGACTCTTCTCCCGCTACAAAGGTGGGCTACTATGGCCAGGACGAAGACGGGATACGGGTTTGGGATCGTGGGGTGCGGGATGATCGCCGAGTTCCATACCCAAGCCATTCAGGCTATGAAAGGCGGGCACCTGGAGTGCGTCTTCTCGCGTAACCGTAAGCGCGCCGAAACTCTCGCCAAAAAAACCGGCTGCAAGGCTTACACCGATTACACGGACTTCCTCTCGCACCCCGGTCTCGACATCGTTACCATCGCGACCCCCAGTGGCGCGCACCTCGAGCCCGCGGTTGGTGCCGCCAACGCCAAGAAACATGTTATCTGCGAAAAACCCCTCGAGGTAACGCTCGAGCGTGTCGATGAAATGATCAAAGCATGCCAGCGAAACAAGGTCGTGCTGGCAGGCATCTTCCCCAGGCGTTTCAATGACGCCACGGTCGAATTCAAGAAAGCCGTCGATCGTGGCCGGCTTGGCCAGATCACCATGGCCGACGCTTATATCAAGTGGTGGCGCGACCAGGCCTATTACGACAGTGGGGACTGGCGCGGCACCTGGAAACTCGACGGCGGCGGCGCGCTCATGAATCAGAGCATCCACACCATCGATCTCCTCATTCACCTGGCCGGCGATGTCAAGACCGTGTGCGCCTTTGCCGACCGCGCCGCGCACAAGAAGATCGAAGTCGAAGACATCGCCGTTGCGATTCTCAAGTTCAAAAGCGGCGCCCTGGGAACCATCGAAGGATCGACAACCTGTTACAGTCCGGATGGAAACGCCGCCGAAGTGCATCTTTGCGGGACCGACGGTTCTGTTTTTATGCAGGATGACAAATTCCGCACCTGGGATTTTCGGAAGACCAGCTCCGCCGACCGCTTCATCACCGCGGAGTTCGGACTCCAGACCGGGGGAGGCAAGGCCGCCGGCGCCGCCGATCCCAATGCCATCAGTTTTGTCGGGCACCAGCGCAACTTTGAAGACACGGCCAAGGCCATCCGGGCCCGCAAAAAACCGCTCGTCGACGGCAAGGAAGCACGCCGTTCCATCGAGGTCATCCTCGCCATTTACCAGTCCGCCCTCTCCGGCGGCCAACCCGTCACTCTTCCGCTGAAAAAGACCCCGGCGCGGAAGAAATTCCGATGACGGCGGCAGAGTCGCCGTTTCGCTAAGTTTGTCATCCCGAGCGGAGTCGAGGGATCTCTCTCCCCATCTTTTGGGTTCGAACTCTCGAAGCCATTCGAAGGCACCGCATGCGCTCGACCGATCTCTCGGGGAAGAAAGCTGTCACTACGATTGAGGGATCCCTCGACTCCGCTCGGGATGACAAACGGGACGGGTCCGAATACTGATACCCGATACCTGCTAACGCGGCCCCGCCGCCGCTACCCCTTCACGTCATAACAAAACACGAGGTCCTGATCACGCAGGTAAAGCTTGCCGTGGAGCACCACCGGGTGCGCCCAGATCTTTCCCTTGGTGCCCTCGCGTAACTCCGTCTCGCGCGGCAACTTGAAACTCCCTTTCTCTTCGAACCCTCGCGGCGATGCTTCCGCCAGTGTCATGATGCCTTCGTTTTCATCAAAACAATAGAGCATTCCGTCCGCGGCGTGGACCGCGCCCTTGGTAAGGCTGCGGCCCTTTTCATTCCATACCATCTCGCCGGTCTTGAAGTCCTGGCAGATCAAGCCCGCGCCATCAGAGAACCCGTAGACGTGGTCCCCCACCAGCACCACGCCGCCGTGGTGATTCTTCATCTCCTTGTTGTCCCAGACGTCTTCCGCCGTGTTTTCCGGGCCGATCTTCACCAGCTTGGATCCGGCGCCGTATCCCGAGGTGATATAGACATGTCCGTCACGGTAAATCGGAGTGGGAATCACCGCCGTCCGGCCGGGCTCCCATTCGGATCGCCACAAAAGCTTTCCGTCTTCCGCGCTCACTCCGACCAGGCTGTTCATGAACAACTGGACATACTGGCGGCCGCCGTTGACGTCGATGGGGATAATTCCCGCATACTGCGCGTTGTCCTTGTCTTTCTCGGTCAATTCTTCCGCATGCCAGATGGTCTTCCCGGTCTTCTTATCCAGCGCCACGATGGCGCCGCCTCTCTTCCCGCCCGGGGTCACCAGGATCTTGTCGCCGTCGACGAGGGGACTCTCGGAATAGCCCCAGCTCGGCGTCTTTCCGTCGAAATCGTCGAGGAGATTTTTGCTCCAGACTTTTTTACCGTCCTCCGCGCTGACACAAACCAAGTCCCCGGTCATGCCCAGGGCGTAGACCATTCCGTCGCTCACGCTCGGCGCACTGCGCGGACCCGCGCCCCAACCGGTGTTATACCCTTTCTCCGGATCCTCTCCCAGGGACACCGCCCAGATTTCTTCGCCGCTCTCTGCGTCCAGGCAGATGATCATGGCCTCTCCATCGCGCGCCCCGAGAGTGTAAAACCTGCCGCCGACAATGGCCGGTGCGGAATATCCTTTGCCCGCATTCTCGTAGGTCCACAGCAACTCCGGCCCGTCTTTGGGCCAGGATTTCAGAAGCCCGGTGTCGGGCGAAATCCCGTCCCTGTTCGCCCCGCGCCAAGTGGGCCAGTCAGCCCCGGATGCGGCAGCTTCCCCACTCGCCACACCCGACGAAGCCCGCGCCGCCGGCGGCGCAGATGCCGCTTGCGTCTTGGCAAATTCCTGGTCCGCCGCACTCAGCCTGGAGAGGACGATGCTGACTTCCCGGCCATCGGACATGCGCAATTTTACGCTGTCGTCTTGCAACGCCAGGAAGTCCGCCTCGATCTGGCGGCCGGAGGCAGCCTCGGTCCAGGTGCGGGCATCCGCGCCTGACAAGCTGATTCCAAGAAAGAGGAGGAGAAGAAGTGTAAAGGGTCGCGCTTTCATGATGCGGTCAATCTGGCAAAGAACCCCCCGGTTGGCAACCCGTTCTCACGCTCGCACCTACAGAGAGGCCCGCAAAAGGGCAAATTCGTCATTCTGCCAGCACTCGCGGCACCGGATTCTCAAACCGCCCCACCGCACGCTGCCCTTTCCCCGGCCGTCCTTCATCCCCAAGATCTTCCCTCCCTTTTTCCGCCAGGGCCAGGAGCCGCGCCACGACGTCCGGGTGCTCCGCGGCCACGTCGCGTGCGGTGCCGATGTCTTCCACCACGTTAAATAACATCGCGGGAATCGCCTGCCCACGCCTCTTCATGCGCGGGTGGCGTTCCACCGTTGCAAACGGCACGAACAGCTTCCACGGACCTGCGCGCACCGCCTCCAGGCGGTCGCGACTGTAATAATAAAACACGTCCCACGGCGATTGGGCCCCCTTCTCCCCGAACAACAGCGGCCGGATGTCTTTGCCGTCGATGATCCGGTCCCCCGGCGGCGCGCCTCCCGCCAGGTATGCGAAAGTCGGCAGCAGATCCATGGTGCTGCACATTTCCGCGCAAACGCGCCCTGCCGGAATTTTCCCCGGCCACCACGCGATCATCGGGGCCCGGAAAGCGCCCTCCGTCGTGGAATACCCCCTCCCGAAGAGCGGGCGATTGGATCCGCGGGATAAATCGCTGCGATCCGGCAGGACCGGCGCCCCGTTATCCGAAGTCCAGATCACGAGCGTATTTTCCGCGATGCCCAGTTCGACCAGTTTGTCGAGAATCACGCCTGTCGACCAATCGAGCTCCTCGACGGAATCTCCCCAGGGCCCGTTTGCGCTCTTCCCGCGAAAGGCTTCGCTGGCGTAAGGCGCCGGCGTGCTGCCCGGCATGGCGTGCGGAAGATACAGGAAGAACGGGTCCGAGCCGGACTGGCTGATTTCTTCTATGAACTCTACGGCCCGCTCCGTGTATCGCTTCGTCAAAAGATTCCGGTCGACCGGCGCCTCGATCACTTTCTCGTCTTCCATCAGCGGCAGTGGCGGCCAGACAGTTTCCGGGCGCCGGAAGACCTTGTCCGGGGTCATGTCGTCGCTGTAGGGAATCCCGAGGTAAGAGTCGAACCCCTGTCGCGTCGGCAGGAACGGCAACTGATCGCCGAGGTGCCACTTGCCGATAATCGTGGTCGCATAGTCGCGTTCCTTCAAAACTTCCGCGACCGTAATCTCGTCCGGGTGCAGCCCGTTGGGCGAGGCGGGACGCAGCACGTGGTTGTCTGGATCCATCAGCGCCATGCCCACGCGCTGGGCGTAACAGCCGGTCATGAAGCTCGCGCGCGACGGCGTGCACACGCCGGAGGAAACGTAAAAGTGGGTAAACTTGGTCCCCTCCGCCGCCATGCGGTCGAGGCTCGGCGTCCGGTGCAGTGTCGAGCCAAACGGCGCAATATCGCCGTATCCGAGGTTATCGACGTAAATAAAAACAAGGTTTGGGGGCCGGGAATCGGCGGAAAGGGCGCAAAACAGAAATGCGAAAGCTATCTGGAAGAAACGAAAAGTGTTCATGGATGCGATACCTTTGCGGTTAGCTTCGAGTTTGCAGCACTGGAGGGATAAAGCAGATATATCGGCGTCCTCTGCGGTTCAAGAAATCTGTGTGAATCTGTGTAAATCTGTGGTTCAAAAAACCGTGTAAATCCGTGCTCAAAAAAAGTGAAAAATTTCGCGTATTTAGCGTATTTCGCGGTTCATCTTTCCCTCAGAAACGCCAAGAGGTCCGCCATCTGTTGTTTGCTGATCGCGCCCTCCAAACCCACCGGCATCAGGGATTGCTCGAGGCTCGCCATCGATTCGATCTCCGCGCGTGCGATGGTCTCACTGAGACCCGGACCTCTCAACTCAATCCCGGCCGCACTCTCGGACGCGATCAGGCCCGCCAGGGTCCGGTCATCCACGGTTACCACCGAGTAAGCAAGCCAGCGGGCCTCCATCATCCGGTTGGGATCGAGAATATCTGAAAGAAGCGCTTCCGGAAGCTTGTTGCGGACGTCGGATATATCCGGACCCACCTCGTTGCCCTCGCCGTCGACCTTGTGACAGATAAAACAATTCGCCATAAACACCGCGTGCCCGCGCACGGGATCGGCCTCCATCGCCAGCGCTTCGCGGTAATCTTCAAGCACCTGCTGGCGATCCGCCGAGGGCTGACCCCACAATTCGTCCGCCAGCTTCTTCAGCTCCGGGTTCTTCGAGCGACCGAACTTCCACCGGCTCATGGAATCCATCAACGCCGGATTAATGACCCCGCTCTTCATTTTCTGCAGGAGCAACAACTGGGTCTTGGCGTTGGTGGTGAGCAGGGCCAGGGCTTCGCGCCGCGGAATCGGCCCGAGCTCTTCCCAGCGCCCGAAGAACAGATCCGCCAGCTTGACACGATCGAATCGCTGCATCGCGGCGAAAGCGGCCTCCTGGATTTCGGCAGCCTGTTCCTTGGCAATCAGTCGCCCAAAAGCCGCCAGGGCCTTGTCGGGCGTCATGTGCCCAAGAAGCGGTATCGCGGCGAGACGATCTTCCAGCGATGCGTCCGGATTGATCATGCCAAACATGGCATCATCGAGGAATGCCTTCGTCGGTTGCACCACTTCCGCCAGTTCCGCGGGCGGACTGCGCAGCAGCGACCCCAGTTGCTTGTGCCCCAACTCTCCGTCGTGCCGGCGCAATCCGTCGGCCAGGCCCGTGATGGCGGCATTCTGCCACCAGGCCCGCGTTTCATCGACCGCGCCCAGGGCGGCAAAGACGCCCTGCAGTTCTTCTAAGTCGCCGCGGGCCGCCACGACACCGGCCAACTCCCGGATCAGCTCGGCACGTCCAGGGCCCGGAGCTGCGAATTCCGGTCCCGCGTCTTCCCCTCCCGGATCCGCGCCCTCTGCTTCCGCTTCTGCATCTGCGTCTTCCGGTGCCGTCTCTTCCGCTTGCGGTGCTGCGCCCTCCTCTTCCACGGCCGGCGCTTCCGGGAACGCAAAAGCCATCAGCGCCGACTCCAGGATCTTGCCGGCCCGCTTCTCCGAACCGCTGAGCACCGCGCGCCGGATCCAGATGTCTTCCGGATTCTCCACCACCATCCCGGCAAGCGCCTCCGTAACGGAATCATCCTGAATCTTGCCCAGCGCGATCGCCGCGAGAAAGCGCACCCGCCGGTCTTCGTGAACTAACAAAGCCAGCAACTGCTGCCTGATCAAAGATTCCTTCTCCACGAACCTCTCCGCAAACTGGATCGCGTTCTCCACGACTCCGGCATTTGGATCCGCCAGCGCCGCCAGCGCGTGCGGCGTCTCGGCCTTCCCCAGTCCGACCAGCGACCAAAGGGCATGCGCCCGCGCCTGGGCCGGCACATCGTTGTCGTTGAGCATTTCCTCCAGCGCAGGCACCACGGCATCGTCGCCCTTCTCCATTAGCAGGCGCTGCGCCGTTTCCCGGTGCCAGGCGTTGGGATGCTTCAGAGTTTCGACCAACCCCGGGACATCCGACGGAAGCGGACGCGCACGTGTTTTCGGCGACCAGTCCTTCGGCACCACGCGGTAAATTCGCCCGTGATCGAACCCCGAGCGCATGTAAGTTTTTTCAAGGTATTCCTCCGGGAAAAACCGCGCGTGATCGATGTAACGGCGGTACATGTCGCAGAAATAGAGCGCGCCATCCGGACCATTGCGGATATTGACCGGACGAGACCATTCGTCGGCGGATCGGATAAACTCCGTCCGCTTGCCGATGCGCACCCGATCCGCCCGGAGGCTGGCCCCATGCGGCGCGATCCTTGCGCGCGTTATCAATTGACCGGGTGGCTCGCAGACGAACACGTTGCCTTTGAGTTCCGGCATCAGGTCGCCCCGGTATATGCCCAGCCCGCAGGCCGCGGTATGCGTGCCATGGTGCACGTCGGAAGTGGTGTGCGTGAGGGACACCGGATACACCACCGCGTTGCCTCCCTCCAGCGCGATGTCTTCGTGCCCCTGCGTGATTCCCGCATAGGGATTGCGTTCCATCGCGTGCAAGGGCATCACCGCAAACATCGTGGGATTGCGGTTGCTGCAAAAAAATCGGCGCCCCCAATCGTCGAGTGTCGCCCCAAATTGCCCGCGCCCCGTGACCGCTTCGATTTTCCCGGTGACGGGGTCGAACTTGAGATTGCGCTGCGCGAATTTCAGTTTCTGCTCCGGCTGTCCTTCGGGGTAGATCTCGTTTCCATCGAGACCGTTGTTGAGGTAAATGTGGTTATCCAATCCCCAGCGCGGACAGGATACCTGCAGCTGCGAATGCCGGGGCTCGTTGCTGTGTAAAAGGATCTTCTTCTCGTCGGCGACCCCGTCCCCGTCGGTGTCCTTCAAGAAAAGAACCTGGATGCGAGTCGTTACCAGCAGCCCGCCCCGCATCGGCAACATGCCCTGGACGTGGTCGAGTTCGGTCGCCCAATTGACAGCCTTGTCCATTCTGCCGTCGCCATCCTCATCCGTGAGCAGGCGGATACGGGATAGCAGCGGCCCCTCTTCCGGAGGCAAGGGATAATCGCGCATCTCCGCCACGTAAAGCCGCCCTTGCGCATCGAACGCCACATCGACCGGGTCGCACACCAGCGGTTCCGCCGCCACCAACTCCAACTCGAAATCGCCGTCGATTTCATAGAGCGACATCGATTCTTCCGCAGACAGCGGGAGCCGGCGCGATTCGATCACGCCTTTCACTTTTGCGTTGTCCCCGGCAACTTCAAAAGGCTCGGTGAATTTTCCCAGCGGCCAAAGCTCGAGCCTTCGGATGAATAATTCCGCGCCTTCCGATTGCAGGCCGATGAATCCTTCGGCCGGGGCGACCTCGAGGGCCTTGTTCACGACGATCCCGTTGAGGCGCACCTCGACGCGCGACCCCTCGCAGATCAGCTCCAGTCGATTCCAATCTCCGATCGGGCTTTCCACGTCCTCTTTCCCGCGAAATCCTTTGGTATTCTCCCAGTCAGGATCCCGCCTGGACCATCCCAGCCTCCGGCTCTTTCCCTCCGGGAACGACTTGCTTTCCCCACCCTCTTTCCAGAACGGCTCACCATTCGGGTCGGCGGCCACCTCGCCTGTCAGCACTTCGCTTGCTACCGTGCCGTCGGGAAGTCTGGCGGGCAGCACCTGAAAATTTCCCGATCCGCCCTCGGCGAGCTGGGCTTCGATCGACGGAATCCACGCGCCCCCGAAACTTCCGTCCTCTCCGTGCGCATGAAACAGGATCCCGCTGTCCCGCGCGCGATCCTCTCGATTGCCCCAGGTATGCTCTCCCCACTTGTATTCCAGGACCAGGTGGTAATCGCGATACGCATCGGGAGTGCGGAAGTATCCAAAGCCCTCGCCGGTCACCCGCAATGCGCCTTCGTCGAGGACGAATACTTCCGGCGCATCGTGCACGGGAACACTCTTCGGGCTGAGGTGCGTGACAAAAGCGATGGAACCATCGAGGAGGTTCACCTTCGTCTCCGGGACGATTGCCTGGGCGTGGAGTGCGGGCAACATCCCCACGCAGGCCAATAGCAGCGTAAGCAGTAAGCGGAAATGGACGGGGATTACCAGTATCATGGCCGGAGGGTCATTCTATTCGAGACTCCACAGTCACATCAAGGGCCATGTGGGATCGGCAACACAGTGCTACCCCACTCCAAAGGCTCCGCTCCTCTCTCTGCGTTCTCCCCCCCTCTTATCCTGTCATCCCGAGCGCAGTCGAGGGATCTCACGTTCCACTATAGGGGCCAATTTTTCCCGAAACGATCGGGGTCACCGCCTGCCCGCGCTCGTTTTCTGTAGGAAGGACGCTTCACAAACCATTGAGTGATCCCTCGACTCCGCTCGGGATGACAGATCATGAAACAGGGAGCTGCCACCCTCCCTCGACCCTCGACCCGGATCCTTGACCGCCGACGCAGCCGACATCTTTCATTCTACTGCACCAGCGGCCCCGGCGGGCTTCCCGTCGAGAGGGGGTCGAGCCGGTAACCCTCCATTCCCTCGGGAAGTTCATTCTCATGGACCACCACGCTGCGCAACACGTGCCCGGGTCCGCCGAAGTATTCGTGAATGAATGACTGCCAGCGGCCTTTACCAACCTTATTTTTCGTGATCCACCAGTTAATCAGCGGCACGCCCCGGTGCAGTTGCCAGTAAATGACCGTTTTACCGCCGCGATCCGGACTGCTCACGGAATTGTTCTCGATGAAAAAATCGGAGAAGCCCTCGTGACCGACTCTTTCCTTCAGGTAAGCGCGGTGGTCGATGACGAAGACCATGCTCTCGACATCGCGCACGGTGTTCTCCCGCAGATAGACGTGGTGCGCAAGATTCGCGAAGAAAAAACCGCGCTGACAATCGGTGATCACACATTTCTCCACCTTGAGCGCTCCGGTCCGATCCCCGATGTAGACCACGGCATTCCCGCACTCCCGAAATCCCGAACCCGTGATCGTCGTCGGCCGCTTGTGGAATCCAACGTTCTCGATGCCGTTGTAACAATTCTCGATCTCCGAGTTCTCGATGACACAGCCCGCCGTGCTGATGGCGCTGCCGTCGCAGTCCGCGATCCGGCTGTTGATGATCCGGGTCCTGTCTACCCGATATCCCCCGCCGTAAACAATCTCGCCGCGCCACCGGTCGAGGGTGCAGTTCTCGATGAGGATGTCCTTGGCATCTTTAAACGTGGAGATCGCCTTGTGGCTGTTGTCCCGACCGGCCCCGGTGCGCGGATCGCCTCCGACTTTTGAACTCCCGCTGCGCCCGCAGTTCCCGTTCAACCTCAAACTGCGGAACTGGATGTTGCGCACCGGGCGACCGGAGGGCCCGAGACGAAAGAGACCTCCCCGCTTGATCGTAAAGTATCCGGTCCGGTCGTCGGTTACGGTCCAGTTGCGCTCCGGGTCTCTCATCTCCAGAGTATAGAATAGGATCTCGCTCCGGTCGGGGCCGTCCCCCTTGAATACGATATCGCTCCCATCGACCGCGAAGACGTAAGGCTGTGGCGTGCGCCACTGGGGATCGTCTTCCCTCGGAGCGACGCGATAGATGCCCGTTGGAAAATAGACGGTGCGCTTTCCGGTCTTCTCCGCCTCTCGAATGGCCTCGCGGATGGCATCGGTATCATCCTCTTCGTCCGAGCCATCGGCCCCGAAGTCCACGACGTTGAGCACCGGGTAATCCGGCCCCACCGACACGACCGCCGCCGGCGGCGGAGACGCCTCCGGTCCGCCGGCGTCATCGCTGACGCAGGCGGCCATCGTGAAACCGGCGAAAATCAACACTCCGAATCGATGCCTCATGGGCCGGTTTATACCACCTCGTGCCAATGCGTCTCTATCGAATCGTCACGATTTCGATGAACCGCGAAATACGCCAAATACGCGAAAAATGGAAGAATCGATGATGGAGAAGTTCTACCGCTTGGTGATCTGTTTTCGAGTCGGTGATGGAAGACGCACTCTGCATCTATCGGGCTTCGCTTCGAAAAAGTGGCTAAGGGACAAAAAAGTGGCTTAGAGGGACAGGTCATCTATCGGGATTCTTTCGTCATCCCCCTCCGCCCTTTTGTCATCCCGAGCGCAGTCGAGGGATCTCACAAGCGTTGCGGAGATGTTCTCTCCACAGAGATCGGACGAGCGCTTGCGGCGCCTGCGAATGGCTT